>VEQY01000043.1 GCA_018882965.1 Mycobacterium sp.
ACCCGGCTCATCGACTCCACCCCGCCGGCGATCACCAGATCGTCCCAGCCGGATCGGACCTTCTGCGCGGCGGTGTTGACCGCCTCCAGACCCGAGGCGCAGAAGCGGTTGAGCTGCACACCGCCGACGGTGTCGGGCAGACCCGCGGCGATGACCGCGGTGCGGGCGATGTCGCCACCCTGGTCGCCGACCGGGGAGACGCACCCCAGCACCACGTCGCTGATCATGTTCTCGTCGAGTCCGGCGTGGCGCGCCCGCAGCTCGTCGATCAGGCCGGTGACCAGATTGAGCGGCTTGACCTCGGTCAGCGCACCGTTCTTGCCCTTGCCGCGCGGGGTGCGGATGGCCTCGTAGATGAATGCTTCTTCGGACATGGCGGTTCCTCGGTTTGATGGGTTTCCGGCACGTCGAGCCTAGACCGCCGGCTTCGTCGGCCACCAACGGCCCCGGCCAACCTGTTGGTTGGGCGATAGGCCGTCCGGGCGATCTACGCTCTTGAGCCATGACGGTCGAGCGCCTGCGGCCCTACGCGGTCAACGTCTTCGCCAGGATGTCAGCGCTTGCGGCCGAGCTCGGAGCGGTCAACCTCGGCCAGGGCTACCCCGACGAGGACGGACCCCCGGCGATGCTCGATGCGGCGCGCCAGGCGATCACCGACGGATTCAACCAGTACCCGCCCGGGCCGGGCATCGCCCCGCTGCGCACGGCGATCGCCGCCCAGCGCCGCCGTCGCTATGGCATGGAGTTCGACCCCGACGAGCAGGTGCTGGTCACCGTGGGCGCCAGCGAGGCGATCGCCGCAGCGGTGATCGGGTTGGTCGAGCCGGGCTCGGAGGTGCTGGTGATCGAGCCGTTCTTCGACACCTATGCGCCGGTGATCGCGATGGCCGGAGCGCACCGGGTGGCCGTGCCGCTGGTGCCCGACGGGCTCGGTTTCGCCCTCGACGTCGACGCCGTCCGCGCCGCGGTGACGCCGCGCACCCGGGCGATCATCGTCAACTCACCGCACAACCCGACCGGGATGGTGCTCACCGAGGACGAACTGCGCGGGCTGGCCGCGCTGGCGGTCGACGCCGACCTGCTGGTCATCTCCGACGAGGTCTACGAGCACCTCACCTTCGACGGCCGCCGCCACCTCCCGCCGGCCACCTATCCGGGCATGGCCGAGCGCACTGTCACCATCTCCAGCGCGGCGAAGATGTTCAACTGCACCGGCTGGAAGATCGGCTGGGCCTGCGGTCCGGCCGAACTGGTCGCCGGGGTGCGCACGGCCAAGCAGTACCTCAGCTATGTGGCCGGCGGCCCGTTTCAGCCGGCCGTCGCCTATGCGCTGGACAACCAGGACGCCTGGGTTGCCGAGTTGCGTGACTCGTTGCAGACCAAGCGGGACAAGCTCGCCGCCGCGCTGACCGGTATCGGCTTCGCGGTCCACGACAGCGCCGGCACCTACTTCCTGTGCGCCGATCCGCGCCCGCTGGGCTTCGCCGACAGCACCGCCTTCTGCGACGAGCTGCCGCACCGGGCCGGCGTCGCGGCGATCCCGATGTCGGCGTTCTGCGACCGGGACGCCCCGGAGGCCTGGAATCATCTGGTGCGCTTCGCTTTCTGCAAGCGCGACGACACCCTCGACGAGGCCATCACCCGCCTGGGCGTGCTGGCCGGCGGCTAGCCGCCCTTCTTGACCTTCAGCACCTGCTTGCGCAGGCCGTCGGTAGCGGTCTCCATCGCGCCCTTCATCGCGCGCTTGAGGATGAATCCGGGCAGCGGTACCGACGGGTCGACGGTGATGTCGAAGCGCACCTTCGTCTTTGCGCCCTCGGGTGTCAGCGTGTAGGTCGCCTCCTGGGAGCGCAACTGGCCGGCCTTGACCAGCGTCCAGCCGGCGGTGTTCTCACCCCAGGTGTACTCGACGACCTGTTCGTCGGTCAGTCCGGCGGCCTTGACCTTCATCTTGACCGTCTTCGGCCTGCCGTTGTCGTAGGTCTCGAGGATCTCGGCGCTCTGGTACTGAGGCGACCACGTGTGCGCGGTGGTGACGTCGGCGATGACGTCGAAAATCTCCTCCGGGGTGGCCTCGATGACGACGTCCCGGGAATCGCTGATTGCCATGCCGCGAGGTTACGAGCCCGAAGGGGTTTCCGGGACGGTTTGCCGGTACTCGGCGACGATCGGCTCCAGTTCGTGTGGCGTGGCGCCGTGCAGGATCACCGCGTCCGCGCCGTAGCCGAATTCGTCGCGCACTCGTCGCACGCACCGCTGCGGCGAACCGGTGGCCGCCGGATCGAGCCAGGAGTCCGGGATGAGCGTCGCGATGTGCTCGATCTGATCCGCCGACGCCTTGTGGTCGATGCCGCCGCCGATCGACCCGACGACTGGATCGGCGCGGAACCGTTGCAGTACAGCGGGATCCCAGTCATTGGTCTTGACCATCAGGTCGCCGTACCCCTGCAGGTACGTGGCCAGCCGCGCGACGGTCTTTTTCAATCGCAGCTCTTCGGGCAGGTGATCGCCGACCGTCGCCAGACACGACCACACTCGCACGTGGTCGGGATCGCGGCCCGCCCGTTCGGCGGAGTCCTTGACCATGCGCACGCAGCGCGTCAGCGTCTCGGGCGTGAAGAAGGTGTGCAGGATGACGTCGTCGAAGAGCCGCCCGCCCAGTGCCAGCGTCCTGGGGCCGAAGGCCACCAGCGCCAGCCGGATGTCCTCGTCGAAGTCGGGATCGAGAACCAGAATCGGGTAGCTGCCGATGGGCCCGTCGTGGTTGACGATGACCTCGCCACGCCACAGCCGTCGCATCACCCGGGCGAAGTCCTCCATCTGCGCGGTGGTGACCCCCGGCACCCCGAAGGCCGCGTAGACCGCGGCGATCCCGCGCCCGATGCCCAGCGTGAAGCGCCCCGCGGAAAGCCGGTGCAGCGTCGTCGCCCAGGAGGCGGTGATCAGGGGGTGGCGGGTGTTGTGATTGGTTGCGGCCGTCGCGACCTGCATGCGCGTGGTGACCGCGCACGCCGCTCCGGCCAGCGACGCCGACTCCTTGATGTTCCAGCGCTCGGAGATGAACGCCGTACCCAGTCCCAGCGTCTCGCCGTGGCGGGCCTCGTCCATCAGCGTGGCCGGGCCGTCCCCGCCGGCGCCGGCCAGCAGATAGAACCCCAACTCGTCGAGTGTGCGGGCAGCCATCAGATCCGGTACTCGTCGAGCAGTCGGCGACTGATGATCAACTTCTGGATCTCGCTGGTGCCTTCGCCGATCAGCAGGAAGGGAGCGTCACGCATCAACCGCTCGATCTCGTATTCCGAGGAATAGCCGTACCCGCCGTGCACACGGAAGCTGGCCTGCACGACCTCGGAGCAGAACTCCGACGCCAGGTACTTGGCCATCCCGGCGGCGAGGTCGTTGCGCTCACCGGAGTCCTTGAGCCGGGCGGCGTTGACCATCATGAGGTGCGCGGCCTCGACCTTGGTCGCCATCTCGGCGAGACTGAATGCCACCGCCTGATGCTCGGCGATGGGCTTGCCGAACGTCGAACGCTGCTGGGAATAGCGCACCGCAAGTTCGAACGCCCGAAGCGCGACCCCGCAGGCTCGCGCGGCGACATTGACCCGGCCGACCTCGATACCGTCCATCATCTGCGCGAAGCCCCGCCCGGGGTCCCCGCCGAGCACGGCGTCCTTGGGAGCCAGGTAGCCGTCGAAGATCAGTTCGGTGGTGTCGATGCCCTTGTAGCCGAGCTTGTCGATCTTGGAGGGGATGGTCAGCCCGGGGGCGACCTCACCGAACCCGGTGGGCTTCTCGATCAGAAAAGCCGTGAGGTTGCGGTGCGGTTGCTCGGCGCCGAGCTCGGTGCGGACCAGCACCGCGACCAGAGTCGAGCTGGCCCCGTTGGTGAGCCACATCTTCGAACCGTCGACGGTGTAGCTGCCGTCGGGGTTGCGGACCGCGCGGGTGCGGATCGCCGCGACGTCGGAGCCCAGTCCGGGTTCGGACATCGAGAACGCCCCGCGGACCTCACCGGTGGCCATCCGCGGCAGGAACTCACGCTTCTGATCGTCGGTCCCGTGCTGCTCGATGAGGTAGGCCACGATGAAGTGGGTGTTGATCACACCGGAAACGCTCATCCAGCCGCGGGCCAGTTCCTCGACGCACAGCGCGTAGGTCAGCAGCGACTCACCCAGCCCCCCGTACTCGACGGGGATCATCAGTCCGAACAGTCCCATCTCGCGCATGCCGTCGACGATGGCCTGCGGATACGCGTCGGCGTGCTCGAGTTCGCGGGCGTTGGGGATGATCTCGGTGTCGACGAAACGCCGCACCGCGGCGAGGATGTCGGTCTGCACCTCACTCAGGCCGGGCGTGTGGGCGAGACCGCTCATAGGTGGCGCCCGCCGGTCACCTCGAGAACCGCGCCGGTCATGTACGACGACAGGTCGCTGGCCAGAAACAGCGCCACCGCGGCGACTTCCGCGGGTTCGCCGGCCCGGCCCATCGGGACCTCGGACAGCTTGGCGTCCCACACGTGCTGCGGCATGGCTTCGGTCATCGCCGTGCGGATCAAGCCCGGTGCGATTGCGTTGACCCGCACGCCGAGATGTGCCAGCTCCTTGGCGGCCGCCTTGGTCATGCCGACCACGCCGGCCTTGGCCGCCGAGTAGTTGGTTTGGCCCACAAAGCCCACCTTGCCCGATATGGAGGACATGTTGATGATCGCCCCGCGGCGCTGGGTGCGCATGACCGCGGCGGCCGCACGGGTGCCGTTCCACGCTCCTTTGAGATGCACCGCGATGACGTCGTCGAACTGCTGCTCGGTCATCGTGCGCAAGGTGGCGTCACGAGTGATCCCGGCGTTGTTGACCATGACGTCCAGACCGCCGAACCGTTCGACCGCGGTGGCGACCAGCGACTCGACGTCGGCGGCCGAGGTGACGTCGCAGCGCACCCCGCACGCCCCGGCGGATGCACCCAGTCCGGCGGCGGCGTCGGCGACGTCGGGGTCGAGGTCTGCCAGCACGACAGCGGCGCCCTGTTCGGAGAAGCACCGGGCGATCGCAGAGCCGATCCCACGCGCCGCACCGGTGACCACCGCGGTCCGACCGACCAGCAGGGACATCCGGCCCGCCTTTCCCTTGCCGCGACGCAGTCTCGCTCGGGTGCTGGGGGTGGCCAGGGCCGGGATCGAACCGGCGACCTTCCGCTTTTCAGGCGGACGCTCGTACCAACTGAGCTACCTGGCCGGAAGGCACACCGGTGCCTCGCGACCCTGACGGGACTTGAACCCGCGACCTCCGCCGTGACAGGGCGGCGCGCTAACCGACTGCGCCACAGGGCCTTGCTGGGCAACGCCACGTTGCACGCCGAGCGTACCCCCTACGGGATTCGAACCCGCGCTACCGCCTTGAAAGGGCGGCGTCCTAGGCCGCTAGACGAAGGGGGCCTGAGCCGAATCTGACGAGGGCATTCGACGGAATGCATCGTGCCGAAGCCTCCCCAGCTTAGGGCACTCCGCAGGCGAATCCCAAACCTCCCCCCGGGCACTCGGGCACCGCAGGCGTGGGCGCGGGACGCAGTATCCTGATGGATCGCGCCCCTATAGCTCAGTTGGTAGAGCTACGGACTTTTAATCCGCAGGTCCTAGGTTCGAGTCCTAGTGGGGGCACCGACCACCACCGGGCAGTAGTGGATGCCCTTGCCCCGCTCGGACACCGGCGGCAGGTGGCGCGAGGGCGTCTCCGGCAGCGGAGAGTCCGCCGGGATCCGGCCTTGCGCCCGGTCCCACCCGGCGCGGGCCCGGGGATGCATGCGCCGGCGGCGCGGCAGACACCGGAACGCCAGGTTCACCGCGCGGCCGAACAGGTGGTGCAGTCGGGCGTCACGTTCCGACCAGCGGTAGCCCATCAAGTCCCGAACCGGCTCGTCGTAGAGACCGACGGTGATCCAGACCGCGAGGGGTCCCATCACCCGCAGATAGGCCGACCACAGCCGGTCCGGAATCCACGGGGCGGACGGCGGTTTGGGCATCGTCGAGAGGTCCAGCACCTGTCTTGCAGCCCAAGTGTTCTCCAGCTCGTGCCGGCACATGCGATCCCAGTACGCCTGAAAGTCCTCCCATGTCTCGGGCACCGGCCGCATGCTCATCCCGTACATCCGGTACCAGGTGACGTGTTCATCGAAAAGCCGTCGCTTGTCGGCGTCGGTCAACCCGGCGCCGAAATGCTCGGCGGTCCGGATGGTGCCCATGAAGAAGGTGGCGTGGGCCCAGTAGAAGACGTCGGGATTGAGCGCGCTGTAGCGACGCCCCCGCTCGTCGACTCCCTTGATCGGGATGTGGTAGTCGCGCACCTCCGCGGCGGTCGCCGGGGCGCGGTCACCGTCGAAGACCACCCCGCCGATCGGATACAGCGACCGGAACAGCCGGGGGATGCGCTCGGTGAAGAAGATCGAGTGGTCCCTGACCGCCGCGCCGAGCTGGGGGTGCATGTTCTGCATCGACCCGGCCCACGGGCCCTGGAGCAGACCCCGCCAGTCGCCGAAGAGTCTCCAGGTCAGGGAATCCGGGCCGAGCGGCACCGGCACTTCGTCGTAGCCGCCGCCAACCGGGCAACCGCCGGCGGAACGCCCGCGGGCGTCATCTCCCACAGGCCCGCGCTAGCCGCCGGCAGCGGCTTCGGCGGCCGCCTTCTCGGCCTCAGCCTGCTGCGCGGCCTGCGCCTCCTCCTGCTGCTGTTGGGCCTGCTCGAGAGCCTGGTCGTAAGCCGCCTTGCCCTCTTCGCTGGCGCGCGAGTTACCGGGGACACCGGGCAGCGCGAACATGTAGTTGCAGTTCAGGTCGAGGTAGACCTTGCTGGTCCCACTGCCGCTGGAGTCCAGGATGTTCGCCGTGCGCGATCCGGTCACCACGCACTGCGGAAGCGGCAGGAAGCTGCCGACCTTGCCTCGCACGGCGGCGGACTGCCCCGCCTGCCGGATCGCCGCGACGGCGTCGGCGTAGGTCTGACCCTTGTACTCGTTGACCGCGCCGGCGGGGGCGGGTCCGAGAAGCATTGCCGTGGCGCCCATGCCGCACGCCAGCACGGCGGTGCCGGCACCGCGGACGAAATGACCGACCACTACTCCTGACCTCCGTCTTCGCTGGTAACCCCGCCAAATATACCGCCTGCCGGGATGCTCTGCAGCGGGGTCACGACATGCCCGAACAGTCGCGAACTTGAATGTCACCGGCTTACACAGATATATTGGTGCAACTGCCCGAAACAGGTATCTGGAGGGTGCATGTCCAAGGAACTGACCGACCTCGAACTTCTGCATGAACTCGAGCCGGTGGCGGAGAAGCTGATCAACCGCCACATGTCGATGACCAAGGATTGGAATCCCCACGACTACATCCCGTGGTCGGACGGCAAGAACTACTACGCGCTGGGTGGTCAGGACTGGTCGCCCGAACAGGCTCAGCTGTCGGAGGTTGCCCGAACGGCCCTGGTACAGAACCTGCTCACCGAGGACAATCTGCCCGCCTACCACCGCGAGATCGCGATGAACTTCTCGATGGACGGACCGTGGGGCTACTGGGTCAACCGCTGGACGGCCGAAGAGAACCGGCACGGCATCTCCATCCGCGACTACCTGGTGGTCACGCGCAACTGCGACCCGGTCGAACTCGAGGAGCTTCGGGTCGAGCAGATGACGCGGGGCTTCTCCCCCGGCCAGAACCTGCAGGGCGACTTGTTCGCCGAGAGCCTGTTCGACTCGGTGATGTACGTCAGCTTCCAGGAACTGGCGACCCGGGTCTCGCACCGCAACACCGGCAAGGCCTGCAACGAGCCGATCGCCGAGCAGTTGCTGGCACGGATCTCCAACGACGAGAACCTGCACATGATCTTCTACCGGGACGTCAGCGAGGCGGGCTTGGACATCGCGCCCAATCAGGCGATGAAGTCGCTGCACCAGATACTGCGCAACTTCAAGATGCCGGGGTACACGGTCCCCGAGTTCCGTCGCAAGGCCGTCGTCATCGCCATGGGCGGGGTGTACGACCCGCGGATCCACCTCGACGACGTCGTCATGCCGGTGCTCAAGAAGTGGCGGATCTTCGAACGCGACGACTTCACCGGTGAGGCCGCCCGGATGCGCGACGATCTCGCCGATCTGATCAAGGAACTCGAAGAGGCCTGCGACAAGTTCGAGGAGTCCAAGGCCCGCAAGCTCGAGCGCGACGCGCGGCTGGCGGAGAAGCGTGCCGCCAAGGCGCTGGCCGGAGCGGCTCCATAGTTCCTCTTTCGCCGGGGCTGAACACCGGGCTGCGGATCGGGTCGCTGACCCTCCGCAGCCCGGTCGTCTTGGCGCCGATGGCCGGAGTGACCAACGTGGCTTTCCGCACGCTGTGCCGCGAGCTGGAAATCGCCCGCGCCGGCACGGTGAGCGGCCTCTACGTCTGTGAGATGGTCACGGCGCGCGCGCTTGTCGAGCGGCACCCGGCCACCCTGCACATGACGACATTCGGGCCCGAGGAAACACCGCGTTCGCTGCAGCTCTACACCGTCGACCCGGACATGACCTATGCCGCGGCCAGGATGATCGTCGACGAGGGCCTCGCCGACCACATCGACCTGAACTTCGGGTGCCCGGTGCCCAAAGTGACTCGGCGCGGCGGCGGCGCCGCGCTGCCGTACAAGCGACGGCTGTTCGGCCGGATCGTCGCCGCGGCGGTTCGCGCCGCCGAAGGCACCCCGGTTCCGGTGACGGTGAAATTCCGCATCGGGATCGACGAGCACCACCACACCCACCTCGATGCCGGCCGTATCGCCGAGCAGGAAGGTGCGGCCGCCGTCGCATTGCACGCCCGCACCGCAGCGCAGCGCTACTCGGGTACGGCCGACTGGAACCAGATCGCCCGGCTGAAGGCCGCCGTCACCACCATCCCCGTGCTGGGCAACGGCGACATCTTCGACGCCGCCGACGCGTGCGCAATGATGGCCTCGACCGGCTGCGACGGGGTCGTGATCGGACGCGGTTGCCTGGGACGCCCGTGGCTGTTCGCCGAACTGTCCGCCGCTTTCCGCGGGGCGCCCCCGCCGAGCCCACCCGCCCTGGGTGAGGTCGCCACGATCATCCGCCGCCACGCGACGTTGCTCAGCGCCCATCTCGGTGAGCAGAAGGGCCTGCGCGACATCCGCAAGCACGTGGCGTGGTACCTGCACGGCTTCCCCGTCGGCGCTGAGTTGCGCAGTTCGCTGGCCCTGGTGGCCTCCCTCGACGAACTCGACAGCCTGCTCGCCCGGCTGGACGCCGCCGCACCCTTTCCGGCCGCCGGCGCGGGCCCGCGGGGCAGGCAGGGTTCGGCGGCAGCGGTCGCCCTCCCTGAGGGCTGGCTGGACGATCCCGATGACGCCATGGCGCCCACCTGCGCCGATAGTGTTTCGGGCGGGTGACCGACCCAGGTTTCTCTCAGGGAAGGTCGGTAGTCTTTGCGGTTTGGCGTGGGCTTCACGTCCCCACCGGGTGCCTGCAGACCGGCACCGCGTAGCGCAGCGAAACGCGAGAACTCACCGAGTCGGAGGCCTCCTGGAACATGAGCGACGGCGAGGACGTCACTCCCGGCCAGCGGTCACCCGACTCCGACGGCAGCCGGCCCCCTCGTGCGGGCTCGATGAGGGCGCCCTGGGAGCGCACCCCGCCCAGAACTTCGGGAAACCACCGCGAGGGCATCGCGGCCTCGGAACTGATCGCGCGTCTCACGGGCAGCGAGCAGATCACGCCGCTGACCCGACGCAGCGCTGACGACGCCGAGCGCGCCGACACGGCGGCGGCAAGCGCTGCGATCGAAAGGACCACCGGGCCGATCCCCGGGCCCGGCACACCCGAGCCCGCACCGGCAGTAGTCCACCACGACGGACGGCGCCGCGGAGCGCTGATCCTCGGGCGGACCGCCGCGGCACTCATCGCCGTCTGTGCGCTCGCGGTGACCGGAGCCGCGTGGCAATGGCAAACCGCCAAGAACAAACTGCTCAACACCATCGCCGCGCTGGACCCGGGTTCCAGTGACATCCGCGACCCCAACGCCCAGGACGGCGACGAGAACTTCCTCATCGTGGGCGTCGACAGCCGTATCGGCGCCAACGCCGAGATGGGCGCAGGCGACACCACCCTCGCCGAGGGCTCTCGGTCGGACACCATCATGTTGGTCAACATCCCGGCCAACCGGAAACGGGTGGTCGCCGTCTCCTTCCCCCGCGACCTGGCGATCACGCCGATGAAGTGCCAGGCCTGGGACGCGGAGACCGGCGATTACGGACCGGTCTACGACAAGAACACCGGCGAGTGGAGCGACGACGAGCGCTACACCACCACCAAGCTGAACTCCGCCTACGCTCTCGGTGGCCCCAAGTGCCTGGTGAAGGTCATCCAGAAGATGTCGGGGCTGGCGATCAACCGGTTCATGGCGGTCGACTTCGTCGGATTCTCCAAAATGGTGGACGCCCTCGGCGGGGTGGAGGTGTGCAGCACCACCCCACTGGAGGACGCCGAACTGGGCACCGTGCTCGCCACTGCCGGACGTCAGGTCATCGACGGACACACCGCACTGAACTACGTGCGGGCGAGAACCATCACCACCGAGGTCAACGGCGACTACGGCCGCATCAAACGGCAGCAGCTGTTCCTGTCCTCGCTGCTGCGCTCGTTGATCTCGACGGACACCCTGTTCGACTACGGCCGGCTTGACGCGGTCGTGAACATGTTCATCGACGACTCCTACGTCGACAACCTGCGCACCCGCGATCTGATCAGGCTCGGGCAGTCGCTGCAGGGGATCAACGCCGGGCGTATCACCTTCGTGACCGTTCCGACCACCGGGTACGCCGATGCCGAAGGTAACGAGGAGCCGCGCACCGAAGCGGTCCGGGCACTCTTCGACGCCATCATCGAGGACCAGCCGCTACCCGGGGAGAACGACAGCAATGCAACGCTGAGTCCGTTGACGGCGGCGACGAAGGCACCCGACGCCGCTCCTGCCACACAGACTCCGTCAACGCTGTCTGCCGAGGCGGAAACCACCGTCACCGAACAAGTCAAGACGGTGGCCGCCGACCCCCGCGACGTCACTGTTGCGGTCGTCAACCCCACCAGCCGCGACGGACTGGCCGAGACCGCGACGATGGAGTTCGGCCAGTACGGGTTCGACGCGCGCGATCCCGGCTACTACGGGGAGTGGAGTCCGGTCACCGCCACCACGGTGTATTACTCCCTGGGCAACGAACAGGCTGCCGCCACCGTCGCCGCCACCCTGCCCAATGCGGTCATCGAGCGGATCGACGGCCTCGGCGAGGTGGTTCAGGTGGTCCTCGGGCCGGACTTCACCGAGGTCAAGTACCCCAAGGCCAGTGACACACCCCTGAGCATCGCCGTCACCCACGCCGGAGACGACGCTCCCGCCAGGCTCCCTTCAGACCTCACGGTGACCAACGGCGCTGATGTCAGCTGCGACTAGGCGACGTTCACCATCCGTTCAGGTTCCGGCGTCGGCTTTCACGCCGACTCGGACGTAGGCTGGGTGCATGCGGACCGCGTATCACGAGCAACTCGACGCGCTGACCAACCAGCTCGCCGAGATGTGCCGGATGGCCGGGATCGCCATGGAACGCGCGACCCAGGCGCTGCTGCAGGCCGACCTGGTGCTGGCCGAGCAGGTTATCGGCGACCACGAAAAGCTCCTCGCCGCAAGCGCGCGCGCAGAGGAGGCGGCGTTCGTTTTGCTCGCGCTGCAGGCGCCGGTGGCCGGGGACCTGCGCGCGATCGTGAGCTCCATCCAGATCGTCGCGGACGTCGAGCGCATGGGAGCACTGGCCCTGCACGTCGCCAAGATCGCCCGCCGCCGCCATCCCCAACACACCCTGCCCGAGGAGGTCAACGGCTACTTCGCCGAGATGGGCCGGGTCGCCGTCGATCTGGGCACCAGCGCACGCGAGGTTTTGATCTCCCGCGACCCGGAGAAGGCGCGACGCATCCGCGAGGAAGACGATGCCATGGACGACCTGCACCGCCACCTCTTCAGCGTGCTCATGGACCGGGAATGGAAGCACGGTGTCGCCGCAGCGGTGGACGTCACCCTTCTCGGACGTTTCTACGAGCGCTTCGCCGACCACGCCGTGGAGATCTCGCGGCGGGTGATCTTCCAGGTGACCGGACAGTTGCCGGCTGAAGAAGAGATCCCCACCTACTGAGCGCCTAGCCGAACCGGCCCGAGATGTAGTCCTCGGTGGCCCGCTGGCTGGGGTTGGAGAAGATCTTGCCGGTCTCGTCGATTTCCACCAGCCTGCCGGGCCTGCCGGTGGCCTCCAGGTTGAAGAAGGCGGTCTGGTCGCTGACCCGGGCGGCCTGCTGCATGTTGTGGGTCACGATGACAATGGTGAAGTCGCGTTTGAGTTCGGCGATCAGGTCCTCGATGGCCAGGGTGGAGATCGGGTCCAGTGCCGAACACGGCTCGTCCATCAGCAACACATCAGGTTGCACCGCGATCGCGCGGGCGATGCACAGCCGCTGCTGCTGACCACCGGACAACCCCCCGCCCGGCTTGTCCAGACGATCCTTGACCTCGTTCCACAGATTCGCGCCCTGTAGCGAGCGCTCGGCGGTCTCCTCGAGGAGCTTCCGGTTACGCACCCCCTGCAGCTTGAGGCCCGCAACCACGTTGTCGCGAATCGACATGGTCGGGAATGGGTTCGGCCGTTGGAAGACCATCCCGATGGTCTTGCGCACACTGACCGGGTCGACGCCGGCTCCGTAGATGTCCTCCCCGTCGAGCAGGACCGAGCCCTCGACGCGGCCTCCGGGGATGACTTCGTGCATGCGGTTGAGGGCACGCAGGACAGTCGACTTACCGCACCCCGACGGCCCGATCAGCGCCGTCACGCTGCGCGGCGGGATCGACATCGTGACATCAGCGACGGCATGGAAGCTGCCGTAGAAGATGTTGACGTCTTTGAGGTCCAGCCGCTTGGCCATGATGCGCTCCTCTGATCAGATCCGGTTGCGGTTGAGATACCGGTTGACGAATGCGGCGGCGATGTAGAGCACCGCGACCAGCAGGATGAGGGTCAGGGCCGCACCCCACACCCGCAGCCGTCCGGCCGCCTCAGGGTTGATCAACTCGGTGTAGATCAACAGCGGCAGCGAGGCCATGTTCCCCTCAAGGGCGTTGTAATTGATCGACCGGGCATAACCGACCAGCACCAGCACCGGTGCCGTCTCCCCCATCACCCGCGCCAGGGCCAGCAGGATTCCGCTGATCATGCCCGGCAGTGCGGTCGGCACCACGATGCGCAGGATGGTCTTCCACTTGGGGATGCCCAGGGCGTAGGACGCCTCGCGCAGCTCATCGGGCACCAGCTTGAGCATTTCTTCGGTGTTGCGCACCACGACGGGCAACATCAGCAGTACCAGGGCCAGCGCGACGGCAAACGCGCTCTGCTGGAATCCCAGCGTGGCGATCCACAGCGCGAAGACGAACAGCGCAGCCACGATCGAGGGCACGCCCGCCAGGATGTCCACCATGAACGTCGTTGCCCTGGCGAATCTTCCGGTCCCGTACTCCACCAGGTAGATCGCCGCCATGATGCCTAATGGGACCGAGATCGCCGCGGCGATCCCGGCCTGAACGATGGTCCCGTATACCGCGTGGTAGACACCACCGGCGAACTGGTCGGGCAGCACCCCGGCGAGAGACCGCGTCCACCAGCCGGGAGTGACGATGGCCGCGAATCCGCGCTGGAGGACGGTGTAGAGCAGCCACGCCAGCGGGATGGTGGCAATGAGGAACGAGGTCGTGAAGAGCACGGTGGCGAGCTTGTTCTTGATCTTGCGGATGGGGCTGATCGGATGGAACGTGGGCCCCTTGACGGGGGCGTCCAAGGCGCTCTGGGTCATCCTCCGCTCACCCTTCCTCCCGCTGCAGCCCGAGCCAGGGCATTGACGACGAACGTCAGAAGGAACAGGACGAACCCGGCGGCAATGTAGGCCCCCGTGGGTAGCTTGGAGCTGAATTCCGCTGCGGCCGAGGCGATCTTGGAGGCAAAGGTGTAGCCGCCGTCGAACAGTGACCAGTTGCCGGGTTGGGCGGCGGCGCGCAGGATTATCAGGACAGCCACGGTCTCACCGAGCGCTCTGCCGAGCCCAAGCATCGAACCGGCGATCATGCCGCTGCGGCCGTAGGGCAGGACGGTCATCTGGACGACCTCCCATTTCGTCGCCCCCAGCGCCTGCGCCGCCTCGATGTGCCCGCGCGGGGTCAGGCTGAAGACCTCCCGTGTCACCGCGGTGATGATCGGCAGGATCATCACCGCGAGTACCACACCCGCGGTGAACACCGTCCCACCACCGGCCAAGGACACATTGCCGTCGGCGAACAGGAAGAACCAGCGCAGATTGTCGTTGAGAAACCGGGCGACGGGTTCCAGCCAGGGGGCGAGCACGAAGATCCCCCAGAGTCCGAAAACGATCGACGGCACGGCGGCCAGCAGGTCGACGAGGATGGCGAAGGGCTTGGCCAGCCGGCGCGGAGCGTAGTTGGTGAGGAACGCGGCGATCCCGACGGCGATGGGCACGGCGATCACCAGGGCGAATACCGAACTGAGCACGGTGACCTCGAACAGCTCGGCGATTCCGAAGCGCAGGTTGTTCTCGTCGGTGGTGGAGAACTCCGAGCTGGTGATGAAGTTGACCTGGTCGGCACGCAGCGAGGGCACCGCGCGAATGATCAGGAACAGCGCCATGAGGGCAATCACGGAGATGATGGTGGCGCCCGCGGCAACCGCGAGGGTCCTGAAGATGCGATCCCCCCAGCGGCCGTCCACCGAGCGCAGCGCCGGTTTCGGCGCCGATTCGGTAACCACAGCTGAATTATCCCGCCCCGGCGTCGTGACCGCAGGGGTTGGTGAATCCACCGCGGAGGGTTCCGGCTTGATCGTCACAGCGCCGACACGGCCTCGGTCACGAGATGGCGTCGATGGCGGTGGCCAGCTTGCCCCGGAATGCCTCGGGAACGGGGATGTATCCGTTGTCGGTCAGGCCCTCCTGCCCCTTGCCGAGGGCCACCGTCAGGAACGCCTTGATGGCGGTGGCGACATCGGCCTCCGGGTACTTCGAGCACACCAGTTCATAGGCGGCGAGCATGATCGGGTAGGCCGCCGGGTCGGTCGGGGTGTAGAAGGACGAGGTGTCCAGCACTAGGTCGTTGCCCTGCCCGCTGATCTGCACCCCGTCGATCGACGCACTCGCCGACTCCACGGTCAAGGTCACCGGATCGGGTCCCGCGGAGGTGATGATCCGGGCGATGGACAGGCCCTGAGCCTTGGCGAACGACCATTCGTTGTAGGTGATCGATCCCGGTGTGCTCTTGACCGCGGCGGAGGTACCCTCGTTGCCCTTGGCGCCCTCCCCGACGCCGCCGTTGAAGATCTTGCCGCTGCCCTTACCCCAGGCGCCGTCGGATGCGGCATCCAGGTAACGCTGGAAGTTGTCGGTCGTGCCCGACTCGTCGCTACGGAAGATGACGACGATCGGCTGGGCGGGAAGCGTCGTGCCGGGGTTGAGCGCGGCGATCTCCGGGGCGTCCCACGCCGTGACCGCACCGCTGAAGATCTTGGCCGCGGTGGGTCCGTCCAGGATCAGCGAGTCGACACCGGGGGCGTTGTAGGTGATCGCAATCGGGCCGAATACCAGGGGCAGGTTCCACGCGTCGTTGCCGCCGCAGCGCTGCCTGGCCTTCTCGACCTGTCCCTTCTCCGGGTTGAGCGGCGAGTCACTGCCACCCATGTCGGTCTGGCCGCCGACGAATTCCGACACCCCGGCGCCGGAGCCGCTCGAGGTGTAGTTGAGCGTGAATCCTGGGCAGGCCGCCTCGTACGCCGTGACGAAACGGGTCATCGCGTTGGCCTGGGCCGTGGACCCGCTGGCCTTCAGCGACTCCTTACCGCCGCAATCGATTCCCGATTGAGTTTCCGGGGCTGACGAAGGCGCATTGTTGTCGCTGCCGCAGGCCGCGAGTGCGGCGATGGCCGTTGCCGAAACCGTAACGGCCAGAAGCTTTCCGACGGAGTTCACGCCCACTGTTTCGTCTTCTTCCCGCCGCCTGACCGGCGGACTATCGGAGGGTGCCGCCGCAAGGTATGCGCCGAGGATGGCAGCTTAGGGCACTGAAGGTGAACGCCGGGTTAATAGCCTTGTTGGGCGCCGGGCGCGTAGGCGGTGTCGGTGGCGACCTCGCTGAAGCCGAGGCGCCGATAGGTCGCCAGTGCCGGCAGGTTATCGGCCTCGACGTAGAGCATGACCGCGGGGTTCTCGCGGCCCGCCAGACATTCGGCCAGGTGGGCCAGGCCGGCGAGGGTCAGCGCCGTGCCCAGCCCGCGCCCGTGTGCGGCCGGGTCCACTCCGAGGACGTAGACCTCGCCCACCCCGCCGGCGTGCACCTTGGTCCAGTGGAAGCCCAGCAGATCCCCGGTGACGTCGTCGACGGCCAGGAAGAGCCCCCGCGGGTCGAACCAGGTCTCGCCGATGCGTTCGCGCAGGTCGGCCTCGCTCCAGCCGCCCTGCTCCGGGTGCCAGGAAAAAGCGGCATTGTTGACCCGCAGCACGTCGGCGTGGTCGGCGGGTCCGGCGTAACGCCGGATGGAGATTCCCGGTGGCACCGGCGCGTCGGGCAGGTCACGCAGGCTGCGCCGCATCCTCACGAGTTCGCGCACCGGTCGCAGACCCAGCGCCTGCGCCGTCGCACGCGCCGGGGGCTGTGTGCCGTGCGCCCAGAACCGGACCCGGCCGGCGCTGCTGTCGGCGGCGGCGCGGATGAGTTCGGTGCCGATGCCGCGGCGGCGGGCGCGCGGGTCGACCACGAGCTCGGCGACCGCGTCGGCGGACCCGTCGGCGGGCGCGAGGTTGAGGTAGCCGATGACCGTGTCCTCATCACCGCGGTCACCGACGACGAGGTGCCGGGTCCGCTGCCGGGGCAGTTCGCGCAGCACCTGCTCGCCCAGGGGCGCAACCGCGTCGGCGGCGTGGGCGGCCTCGATGAGGCGGTGGATTGATTCCTGTTCGGACTCCGAGAGGGCGGTGCGCCACCGCGGCGCCGTCCGTTCACCGGGTGCCGTCACGTGACGGGCACGGAGCGCGGCACTGCTTTCCCGGAGGTTTCCGCCTCCTCGCCGGCGGCCGAGGTGTCGGGCTCCTCGCCGCCGTCCGGACCTCCCCGCGGCCCCTCCGGAGCCTCCAGCACGCCCTCCTGGGCCGTCCCGGGACGACCTTTGGCGGGACGCACCGCCTTGTAGCCGACGTTGCGCACGGTCCCGATCAGAGCCTCGTGTTCGGGACCGAGCTTCGCGCGCAGCCGCCGGACATGCACGTCGACGGTGCGGGTGCCGCCGAAGAAGTCATACCCCCACACCTCTTGCAGCAACTGCGCGCGGGTGAAGACCCGGCCGACGTGCTGGACGAGGAACTTGAGCAGTTCGAATTCCTTGTACGTCAGATCGAGGGGCCGACCGCGCAGGCGTGCGGTGTAGGTGCCCTCGTCGATGACCAATTCGCCCAGGCTGGCTTTGCCGGGGATCTCCTGGCCCGCCAGGCCGCCCCGACGACCGACGAGCAGGCGCAGCCGGGCATCGATCTCGGCCGGACCGGTGCCCGGCAGCAGGATCTCGTCGATCCCCCAGTCGGTGCTGACCGCCACCAGACCACCCTCGGTCACCACCGCGACCACCGGGACTGTCGAACCGGTACTGCCCAGCAACCGGCACAGGCCCCGGGCGCCCGCCAGGTCGGTCCGGGCGTCGACGATGGCCACGTCCGCCGCGCCCGCCTCCAGCAGCGCGGACACCTGCGTCGGCGCAGCGCGCACGGTGTGCGGCAGCAGCGCCAGAGCGGGCAGCACCGACTCGGGATTGGGGTCGGCGGTCAGCAGCAGAAGATCCAAGGAATCCTCCTCGTGCGCATACTCTAACCCGCGGTCCGGGCGGCTCGACCGGGCGGTGCGCCAGAATGACCAGGTGCGGAAGCTGCTGATCGTCGGGGGCGCCTCCGCGCTCGCCGTCGCCACCACCGCCGTAGGAGCCGACGTCGGGTCGGCCATCTACGCCGAGTACCACCTGTCCCGCCACGTCCGGTCCGCGGCCGGGCTGGGCTTTGATCCCTGGGTGGCGATCCTGGGTTTCCCGTTCCTGCCGCAGGCGCTGCGCCATCGCTACAGCGAGCTGGAGATCAAGGCGCACGGCGTGGACCACCCGGTGGTCGGCCAGGTCACCCTCGAGGCGACCATGCACGACGTCGGCCTGACCCAAGCGTCCTGGCTGATGCGTCCGGATGCCGACCTTCCGGTGGGAAAGCTGGAGAGCCGCATCATCATCGATTCCCGCCGGCTGGGCGCGTTCCTCGGCATCAAGGACCTCACCGTCGCGGCCCCGGCCGAGGACACCAACGACGCGACCGGCGGAACGACCGAATCCGGCATCTCCGGCAACAAGGGCCTGATCTTCACCGGCACGCCGTCGAAAGCCGGCTACGACGAACTGGTGAGCGTGACCGTGGACCTATCCGTCGCCGGTCCCGCCCGAACCAGCCTGGTCTTCACGCCCACCGGCGTGGTCACCGGCCCCAACACCGCCGACCGGGAGGTACCCGACGAGCAGCGCGCCGACGTCCTCGGCGCCTTCGCGGCCACCATGCCGGGTCAGATCCTCCCGTTCGGCCTCACACCGACCAGCGAAGGCGCCCGCGGATCGGACATCATCGTCGAGGGGATCCAGAACGACCTGACCGTACGACTCGACGGGTTCCGTCAGTGAGCGCGCTGGCCTCCGCCGGAGTCGCTATCGCCGCTGCGCTCACGCTCGCCGGAATCGTCGGGGTGCTGCACAACCGCCGCGCCGGCGTGCTGCGGGCCGGCGCAGTCCGCACGGCCAGCGCGTTCGGCGCGCTCAGCGACGAGGTGAACTCCCTGGGCCTGTCGCGCAACGGTCCGACCATCGTCCACTTCACCGCGGAGTGGTGCGGGCCCTGCGCAGCGGTACGCCGCGTGGTCGACCAGGTCTGCGCCGACCTTCCGCAGGTCGCCCACGTCGAGATCGACATGGATGCCGATCCGGCCGCGGCCCGCCGGCTGGGGGTGTTGTCCCTGCCCACCACCTTCATCTTCGATGCCGAGGGCGGACAGCGCTACCGGGCGTCGGGGGTGCCCAAGGTCGCCGACCTGCGGGCCGCCCTGGCTGCCCTGTTGGCCTGAGCCGTGGCGGTTGTGTAGCATCCTCGACGTGCCAACCCGACTTGAGCTCAGGCTCACCAAGCGCCGCGCAGTTGATCTGTGCCGCGTCGCGGGTTGTTGCTGTCGCTGCTGCTGACCTTCCGCGGCACCTCGACGTCACGCGCGTCTGCGAAGCGTTTTTCCAGGGGTTCCGGCGGATTCCAGCGGTTCTTGTCTATTTGAAAACAACGTCTCAAATAGCCACCCTGTGACAGCAACCCAAGGAGTGCACTGTGTCAGTCGAGTCAAGCGAGTCAGTCGAGTCAGTCGAGTCAAGCGAGTCCCGCGAGTCGAGCGATCAGGTCGACGTCCGTGGCCCGCGCTTTGCCGCCTGGCTGACCACAGCAGTACTGCTCGGCGTGCTGGCCATCTCGGCCTTCGACACCACCGCCGCAGCCGTCCTGCTGGCCGCCCAGGCCGCCGTCTTCGCGATCGGCGCCCTTCGGGGTCCGCGCCGGCATCCCTACGGTCTGCTCTACGCCGCGTTCGTGGCGCCCCGCCTCGGACCGGTCACCGAACGCGAGCCCGCAGCGCCGCTGCGGTTCGCCCAACTGGTCGGTTTCGTCTTCGCGCTGGCCGGAGTCCTCGGCTTCGGAACGGGACTGGTCGGGCTCGGACTCGTCGCGACGGCGTTGGCACTGGCCGCGGCCTTCCTCAATGCCGCCTTCGGGATCTGCCTGGGCTGTCAGATCTATCCGCTGGCGACTCGTCTACGCGCTGGACTCGGCACCTGACCTGACAATCTGAAAGGGGATTCTCATGGCACGCTCCGACGTGTTGGTGTCGGCCGAATGGGCCGAAGCCAACCTCGACACACCGGGTGTCGTGTTCGTCGAAGTCGACGAGGACACCGACGCCTACGACGGCGGGCATCTGGCCGGCGCGGTCAAGCTCGACTGGCGGGCGGATCTGCAAGACCCGGTCAAGCGGGACTTCGTTGACGCCCAGCAGTTCTCGAAGCTGCTCAGCGACCGTGGGATCGGCAACGACGACACCGTCATCCTCTACGGGGGCAACAACAACTGGTTCGCGGCCTACGCGTACTGGTACTTCAAGCTCTACGGCCACGACGACGTCCGTCTGCTCGACGGCGGGCGCAAGAAGTGGGAGCTCGACGCCCGGCCGCTGTCGACCGACACCGTCGCCCGCCCGGCCACCACCTATGTCGCCAAGGCTCCCGACACCAGCATCCGGGCGTTCCGCGACGAGGTCCTGGCCGCGATCGGCACCAAGAACCTGGTCGACGTGCGATCTCCGGACGAGTTCTCCGGCAAGATCCTCGCTCCCGCGCACCTGCCGCAGGAGCAGAGCCAACGGCCCGGCCACATCCCCGGTGCGATCAACGTGCCGTGGAGCAAGGCCGCCCGGGAGGACGGCACGTTCAAGTCGGACGAAGAGCTGACCAAGCTCTACACGGAGGCGGGTCTCGACGGCGAGAAGGAGACCATCGCCTACTGCCGCATCGGTGAGCGTTCCTCGCACACCTGGTTCGTGCTGCGGGAGTTGCTCGGACACAAGAACGTCAAGAACTACGACGGAAGTTGGACCGAATACGGCTCCCTGGTGGGAGCCCCGATCGAGTTGGGAAGTTGAGCATGTGCGCTGCACCCAAGCAAGGACCGCAGTCCCTGCCCGCGGGAGTCGACCTGGAGAAGGAGACGGTCATCACCGGCAAGGTGGTCGACGGCTCCGGCAAGACCGTCGGCGGGGCGTTCGTCCGGTTGCTTGACGCATCCGACGAATTCACCGCCGAGGTCGTCGCCTCCGAAGCCGGCGACTTCCGGTTCTTCGCCGCACCCGGCACCTGGACGGTGCGCGCGCTGTCCAGGGTGGGCAACGGCGACGTCACCGTGGCCCCGCTGGGCGCCGGAGTTCACGAGGTCGACGTCAAGGTCGCCTGACCAGAGCCGCGTTAGAATCGTCCCGTGGTGCTCTTCTTCGAACTCCTGCTGGTTGCGGTGACGGTTCTGATCACCTGGTTCGCGATCTACGCGGTCTACCGGCTGATCACCGACGAGTCGTGACCGATGCCTCCCCGGGCAGCGGCGACCGCGCTGTAGCCGCGGCCGCGGAGCGGGCCAAGCAGACCGCGGGTCGCAACATCCCGGTGTTCGACGACCTCCCAGTCACCGACACCGCGAACCTGCGCCAGGGTGCCGACCTCAGCGACGCCCTGTTGGCGCTGCTCCCCCTGGTCGGCGTCTGGCGCGGCGAGGGCGAGGGTCGAGGAGCCCACGGCGACTACCGCTTCGGCCAGCAGATCATCGTCTCCCATGACGGCGGGGACTATCTCAACTGGGAAGCCCGCTCCTGGCGGCTGGACGAGGCCGGCGGCTACCACGGCCCTGGTCTGCGCGAGACCGGGTTCTGGCGCTTCGTGCACGATCCGACCGATCCGGGTGAGTCGCAGGCGATCGAACTGCTGCTGGCGCACTCGGCGGGCTACGTCGAGCTGTTCTACGGCCATCCCCGCACCCAGTCCTCCTGGGAGCTGGTGACCGACGCGCTGGCACGCAGCAAGTCCGGCGTCCTGGTCGGCGGTGCCCGGCGGTTGTACGGGATCGTCGACGGCGGCGATCTCGCCTACGTCGAGGAGCGGGTCGACCCCGACGGGGGTCTGGTACCGCATCTGTCGGCCCGGCTCTCGCGGTACGTCGGCTGATGCTGCGGATCGCCATGGTGGGTGCGGCCGCGCTGCTCATCGCCGGCTGCTCGTCGTCGGACAGCCCTCCCGCACCGGAAAGCCCTCCGGCGTCCACCGGACACGGCTCCCTGGCAGCCTGTCTGCACGACAACGGGGTCCCGGATACGGCCAGCCCCGGTGCCGCACCCGGCCCGCCCGCCGGGGTCGATCAGTCGACATGGGATCGCGCGATGTCTGCCTGCGGGGAATTCGCACCCGGTCCGCCCGCGCCCTGAGCCTGGCAGTTCTAGGCTGGCTCCATGCCCCGCATGTCGAGCGTGGATGCGGCTTTCTGGTTCGCCGAGACGCCGGCCTGGCACATGCACATCGGGGCGCTGGCGATCTGCAATCCGCGGGAAGCGAAAGAGTTCTCCTTCGAGCGGGTACGGGACCTGATCGGCGAGCGCCTCGGTGAACTGCCGCAGCTGCGCTACCGGGTCAGCGAAGCCCCCTTCGGCCTCGATCGGCCGTGGCTCGTCGATGACGACCCCGAGCTGGATTTCCATATCAGACACATCGCCGTCCCGTCCCCCGGTGGCCGTGCGGAACTCGACGAACTCGTCGCCCGGCTGTGGTCCTATCCGTTGGATCGCGCAAAACCGTTGTGGGAGATGTGGTTTATCGAAGGAGTCGAGGGCGGGCGAGTGGCTCTGTTGACCAAAGTTCACCACTGTCTGGTCGACGGGGTTTCCGGAGCGGGGATCAGCGAGATCCTGTTCGACATCAGCCCCCAGCCGCGCGCGCCCGCGGTGGACCCGGACGAACCGCCGGTCTCCGACCGCCCACCGCGGCCGGAGGCACAGCTACTGGGTGCTGCGATCAACGTCGCGATCATGACGCCCGTTCGGATCGTGCGCCTGATCGAGCAGACCATCCGCCAGCAGCTGGCAGTCCGCGAGATCCCGGAGAAGCCGCCAAGCCTGTTCGACGCCCCGGCTACCCGGTTCAACGCGGTCATCTCCCAGCAACGCCGGTTCAGCGCCGCGCGGGTCTCGCTGGCGCGGGTCAAGGCGGTCAAGGACGGCTACGGCGTCAAAGTCAACGACGTGGTCCTGGCTCTGGTCGCCGGAGCGTTGCGGACCTATCTCAGCGGCCGCGGTGAGCTCCCGGACCGTCCGCTACTGGCGCAGGTTCCGGTGTCGACGCGGGCCACCGAGACACAGGCGACCGCTGTCGGCAACGCCATCAGCGCCATGGTGGTCAGCCTGCCGGTCGAGATCGCCGACGCGGCCGAACGCATCCGTGCCATCTACCGGGTGTCGCAGGCCGCCAAGCAGATGACCGAAGCGCTGACGGCCCACCAGATCATGGGCCTGACCGAGACGACGCCCCCCGGACTGTTCCGGCTGGCGGTGCGGGCCTACACCGCCAGCCGACTCGGCGAGAACGCGCCACCGATCAACCTGGTCGTGTCCAACGTTCCCGGTCCGCCGATTCCGCTCTACGCCGCAGGGGCCGTGGTGGAGGAGTTCACCCCCATCGGCCCCCTGCTGATGGACGTCGGGCTGAACGTGACCTGCTTCAGCTACTGCGACTGGATGGACTTCGGGTTCCTGAGCACGCCTGAGATCGCGCCCGACATCGCCGAGTTGACGGCCGGGATCGAACCGGCACTGGCCGATCTGGAGGAGGGATTGGGCCGCGGGGAGCCGCCCCGGCGGATCCGGGGCCGCAGGTAGCCCGGAAAGGGGTCGGCCCCCGAGCTGTGGTTTCCAGGTTGGACGGACCGGGAGCTCGGGGGCCGGGTAGCTGCCTGGAATTCGCCAGCGCACGGGCGCGGTGATTCCCGACAACCTGGTGCCGCTAGCGGGCAGCCACCTCACATGTCCAAGAAGTACTCAAAGTTCCGGACCACCTCCTTTCCTGTGTACGACCGACCGTACCTGCGCCGTGGCCGCGATGCCAGTCAATTTCTGCAGTCAGCGGTCGGAGAGGATCGCGGCATCCACCAGTTCGGTGATCTCGGTGCCCAGCTGGCTGGGCTCCAGGGGTTGCCCGTCGAGGGTGTGCACGCGTGCAGCCAGGGTGATGCTGGACACCAGCCAAACCCCCTGTGCCGCATGAAGATCAGCTGGCCGCAGCGGCTGGTAGTCGCAGTGGTAGCCCTTCTCCCGGGCAACCTCGAAGAGCGCCTGCTGGGTCGTGCCGCGCAGGATGGGGTACTCCGGCGGCGGGGTCCGCAGGGCCGGCCGGCCGGCCGAATCCGCTGTGGCGATCACCACCGTCGACCGGGGGCCCTCGAGAATGAACCCGTCGGAGCTGACGAAGATCACATCACCGGCACCGTGACGGGCGGCGTGGCGCAGCGCGGCCATGTTCACCGCGTAGGAAAGGGTCTTGGCGCCGGCCAGCAGCCACGGCATGGTCTCGACACCGCTGGCGGGCACGCCTCGATCGAGCAGCAGCGCGGACACGCCGTCGCGGCGGGCCACAGCGACCCGCTCGGCCACCGGACCGACGGTCAGGTACCCCGTCGGCGCCGAACCGCTCTCCCGGCCCCGGCTGTAGACCAGGCGCAGCACCGCCTCGGCGTCGGTGCGCGCGATCCATCGGCTGACCGCCGCCTCGATGGCCCGACGCCACGTCTGGACGCGCGGTGCGGGCAGGTCGGCCATCGCCGCGGACTGCACCAGCCGTTGCAGATGTGCCTCCACCAGACAGGCTCCCCCGGCGCGCACCAGCAGCGTCTCAAACACCCCGTCCCCGCGCACCGCAGCCAGATCGTCGGCGTAGAGCAGCGGCCGGTCGGGATCGCTGACCTCGACCGCTTCGCCGTCGATGGTGACGAGCACGGCAGGCTGTCCGGACATGGGCCAGAAGCCTAGTGGCCGGCTCGTAGAGTTGAGGTGTGCCAGCCGTGCGAGCGCCCGAGAACTCCCCCGACGCCGGGGCGGTGTGGCACTACGGCGACCCCCTGGGCGAGCAGCGTGCCGCTGCGCAGCAGGCGGTCGTCGTGGACCGTTCGAATCGTGCGGTGATCACGCTCACCGGCGCCGAGCGCCGCGCGTGGCTGCACGCGCTCTCCACCCAGGACGTCGCCGAAATGCCCGACGGCTCCTGCACGGAGAACCTCAGCCTCGACGGGCAGGGTCGCGTCGAGGACCACTGGATGCAGACCGAGCTGGGTGGGGTGACCTACCTGGACACCGAGCCGTGGCGGGGTGAGCCGTTGCTGGCCTACCTGCAGAAAATGGTGTTCTGGTCCGACGTGCAACCAGCTGAGGCCGACTTCGCGGTGCTGTCGCTGATCGGACCGGGTCTGTCCGCCCCGGCCGTGCTCGCCGAACTGGGACTCGACGCAGTGCCCGGGGAGGCGACGGCGGTCGCACTGCCCGGCGGCGGGTTCGTGCGCCGGCTGCCAGCCGAGCCGGGCCAGCTGGAACTCGACCTGCTGGTGCCGCGGGCCGACGCCACCGACTGGCTGGAGCGCCTAGCCGCCGCCGGGGTGCGCCCGGCCGGGGTCTGGGCCTACGAGGCCCGTCGGGTCGCGGCGCTGCGGGCGCGGCTGGGAGTGGACACCGATGAACGGACGATTCCCCACGAGGTGGGGTGGATCGGCCGGGCAGTGCACCTGAACAAGGGCTGCTACCGGGGTCAGGAGACGGTGGCACGGGTCTACAACCTGGGCCGGCCACCGAGGATGCTGGTGCTGCTGCACCTCGACGGCGCCTCCGAGCGGCCGGTGAGCGGCGATCCTCTGCTGGCTGACGGCCGTCCGGTGGGCAGGGTGGGCACCGTCGTCGATCATGTCGACCTCGGCCCGATCGCGCTGGCGCTGCTCAAGCGCGGCCTGCCTGCCGACGTCGAACTGCACACCGGCGGCGAGCATGCGGTGGCGGCCCGCATCGACCCGGAGTCACTGCCGCCGGCCGACGTGGCGGGGCCGGGCCGGGTGGCCGTCGAACGGCTGCGGGGCGGCAATAGCTGAGGTTCGCCGCTCAGCGAACGGGCATGCCGCCCGTTCGCAGCGCCCGCACGGTAAAGTAGGCGCGGAACACAGACGAGAGAGATCGGAGCCGCCTGATTTCAGGCCGCTCCGTTATTGCGCGAGGGGGTTCCCCCATGGGCCGCGGCCGGGCGAAGGCAAAGCAGACGAAGGTTGCCCGAGAGCTGAAATACAGCTCTCCGCAAACTGATTTCTCCCAGCTGCAGCGGGAGCTCTCCGGATCGGAAGACGACTTCGACCGCGACCTTGAGGACGACGACAGCCAGCGGGGCTGACCGTCAGAAGCGGGGGTGCCGGCCTACCAGCTTGGCCCGCTGATCCGTGCCCTTCACCACCGCGCCTTTCACCACCGCGCCCAGCGTCCACGCCCGGATATGCCGTGCGGTCAGCACCGCCAGCGCGCGATCGGTGTCCTCGGCAGCGACCACGGCCACCATGCCGACGCCCATGTTGAACGTTTTTTCCATCTCCGCACGCTCCACCCGGCCACGCTGGGCGATCAGACCGAAAATCGGGGCCGGAGTCCACGTGCCGCGGTCCACCTCGGCGGCCAGTCCGCGCGGAATGATCCGCTCCAGGTTGCCCGCCAGTCCGCCGCCGGTGACATGGCAGAAGGTGCGGACCTGGGTCTCGGCGGCCAGCGCCAGGCAGTCCCTGGCGTAGATACGGGTGGGCTCGAGGAGTTCCTCGCCGAGGGTCCGGCCGAACTCCTCGACCTGACCGGCCAGGTTCATCCGGTCGATCTCCAACAGCACCTTGCGGGCCAGCGAGTACCCGTTGGAGTGCAGGCCCGAGGACGCCATCGCGATCAGGACGTCACCCGGCCGCACCCGGTCGGGTCCGAGCAGGTCATCGGCCTCGACCACACCCACGCCGGTGGCTGACAGGTCGTAGTGGTCCGGCTCCATCAGACCGGGGTGTTCGGCGGTCTCCCCACCGAGCAGGGCGCACCCGGCGAGCACGCAGCCCTCGGCGATGCCGGAGACGATGGCGGCCATCCGGTCCGGGACGATACGCCCGACCGCGATGTAGTCCTGCAGGAACAGCGGTTCCGCTCCGCAGACGACCAGATCGTCGACCACCATCGCGACCAGGTCCAGGCCGACGGTGTCGTGCTTGTCCATCGCCTGGGCGACGGCCAACTTGGTGCCCACCCCGTCGGTGGAGGAGGCCAGCAGCGGCTCGCGGTATCCGCCGCGCAGCGCGAACAGCCCGGCAAATCCTCCGAGGCCGCCGCGGACTTCGGGGCGGCTGGCCCGTTCGGCGAGGGGTTTGAACAGGTCCACGGCGCGATCACCGGCTTCGATGTCAACGCCGGCAGCGGCGTAGGAAACCCGATCGGTTCCCCCGCCGCTTTTCTCGGTGCTCGACTTGCCCGGCATCGGCGACAAGGCTACCTGCGCGTCGAGGCACCCGCTCACGACCACCACCTCGCACCTCAACTCGGCTCTTTTCCCGCCGGTCGAGGCAGTACTGTGCAAATCTGGCGGCATGAGGACTCTACGGACCGCGGCGAGTGTCGCCGGGGTCGTCTTGGCGGCGGTGGCCACCGCGGTACCCGCAGCGCCGGCGGCCGCCGCGCCCGCCCCCGGCGTCGAGGTCGAGACGCAGTCGCAAAACACCGTCGACGGGGTCGACTACATCATCAGCAGGATCACCCTTGCCCCAGGCGCGGAAACCGGGTGGCACTATCACCCCGGCGAGGTGTTCGGCTTCATCAGAGACGGCACCCTGACGCACTGGAATGTTCCCGACACCGGCGGCTGCGCTATCGACGCGATCTACCCCGCCGGCGCCCCGGTCAAGGAGGGGGTTGGAGCGGGCTTCGTGCACAACGGCCGCAATGAGGGCGTCACACCGCTGGTGATGGAGGTGACCTATATCAACCCGGCAGGCACTCCGCTCTCGGTCGAGGTGCCCGTGCCAGCGGGTTGCGCGGTTTCCTGACCGCGCGGTGACGGCGCAGTGACGGCGCGGTGACGCCGTATGCGGGCGCAGATGAGAACGGGTTGAATGGGCATTGCAACGATCGGAGGACGGGGTGGCGGAGAAGCTTCGGTGCCTGGTCACGGGTGCCACCGGCTACATCGGGGGTCGGCTGGTGCCGCGACTGCTCGACAGCGGCTTCGCGGTGCGGGCACTGGCCCGCAACCCCGAGAAGCTGGCCAACGTGCCCTGGCGGGACCGCATCGAGGTGGCCCGCGGCGATCTGAGTGACCCGGTGTCGCTGGAGGCGGCCTTCGAGGACGTCGACGTTGTCTACTACCTCGTGCACTCGATGGGTCTGGCGCGCGATTTCGCCGCCGAGGAGCGCCGTGCGGCGCAGAACGTGGTCGGCGCCGCGCGCCGCGCAGGCGTGCGCCGCATCGTCTACCTCAGCGGCCTGCACCCCGAGGGCGCCGAGCTGTCCAAGCACCTGGAGTCGCGGACCACGGTCGGTGAGATCCTGATCGCCTCTGGCATCGAAACCGTGGTGCTCCAGGCCGGAGTGGTGGTGGGTTCGGGCTCGGCGTCCTTCGAGATGGTCCGCCACCTCACCGATCGGCTTCCGGTGATGACGACGCCGAAGTGGGTGCACAACAAGATCCAGCCGATCGCCATCCGCGACGTGCTCTATTACCTGGTGGCTGCCGCCACCTGCACAGTTCCTGAGTCGCGGGCGTGGGATATCGGCGGCCCCGACGTTCTGGAGTACGGCGAGATGATGCAGATCTACGCCGAGGTCGCGGGGCTGCGCAGGCGGCACATCCTGGTGCTGCCGGTGCTCACACCGCGCATCGCCTCGCTGTGGGTCGGCCTGGTGACTCCCATCCCACCCGGGCTGGCCCGTCCCCTGGTGGAGTCGCTGCACTGCGACGCCGTCATGGACAACCACGACATCGACACGATCATCCCGCCCCCCGAGGGCGGCCTGACGCCCTATCGGCGGTCGGTCTCGCTGGCCCTGGCCCGCATCGCCCGCGGCGAGGTGGAGACCACCTGGAACACCGGCACCGCCGCACACCTGCCCAGCGACCCGGAATGGGCGGGCGAGGTCGTCTACACCGACACCCGCTCCCAACACACCTCGGCCAGCCCGGAGCAGCTGTGGCGGGCGGTGGAGAGCAGCGTCCCGCCGGGCTGGCGGGTCGAGGAGCGCGAGTCCGGCCGTGTGCTCAAGCTGCGCGCGGCCAACCGCGGACCCGGTGACCGGTGGCTGGAGATGCGGGTGACGCCGGACGGCGTCGGCAGCCGCTACGAGCAGCGGGCCATCTTCTATCCGCGCGGGCTGCTGGGCCGGCTGTACTGGTTCGCCGGGCGTCCGCTGCAGGCGATGGCGTTGGACCGGCGGGTCCGCCGGGTCACGTCGACGGTGGCGTGAGTTTCAGGGTCGGCTGAGCGCCGAGGCGTTGTCGTTGTCGGCCTGCACGGCGGCGAGCATGTTCTCCACCACGTTCTTGCCCAGCGCCGTCGCGCTCGGCAGTTCGATCGGGTACTCGCCGTCGAAGCAGGCGCAGCACAGCCGGCTCGCGGGCTGCTCGGTGGCCGCGACCATCGCATGCTGGGAGATGTAGCCCAGGGTGTCGGCGCCGATCGCCTGGCGCACCGTCTCCAGCATCTCCCCGACAGCGGCCTGGGTGCCCTGAGCGTTGGCGATGAGTTCGGCGGGGGTGGCGAAGTCGATGCCGTAGAAGCACGGCCACTTGACCGGCGGGGAGGCGATGCGCACATGCACCTCGACAGCACCGGCCTCGCGCAGCATGCGCACCAGGGCGCGCTGGGTATTACCCCGCACGATCGAGTCGTCGACGACGACGAGCCGCTTACCGCGGATCACGTCGCGCAGCGGGTTGAGCTTGAGCCGGATGCCGAGTTGGCGGATGGTCTGCGACGGCTGGATGAACGTGCGCCCGACATAGGCGTTCTTCGTCAGACCCTGACCGAACGGGATCCCCGACTCCTGGGCGTAGCCCACCGCCGCCGGTGTGCCGGAGTCGGGAACACCGATCACCAGGTCGGCCTCGACGGGCTTCTCACGGGCCAGCCGGCGGCCGATGTCGACCCGGGTGGCGTGCACCGACCGGCCGCCCAGGTTGCTGTCGGGTCGGGCGAGGTAGACGTACTCGAACACGCAGCCCTTCGGGGTCGGCGGCGCAAACCGGCTCGAGCGCATCCCGTCGGCATCGATGGCCAGCAGTTCACCGGGTTCGATATCGCGCACGAACGACGCGCCGACGATGTCCAAGGCGGCGGTCTCCGAGGCGACCACCCACCCGCGATCGAGACGGCCCAGCGACAGCGGGCGCACCCCGAATGGATCACGCGCGGCATACAGGGTGTTCTCGTCCATGAACACCAGACAGAACGCGCCGCGGACGGTGGGCAGTAACTCCAGGGCGGCCTGCTCGATGCTGGAATCCGCCGCGCCGTTGGCCAGCAGCGCACCCAGGATGTCGGAGTCGGTGGTCGCGCAGGACTCCCCGTGGTTGAGCAGCCCGGCCGCACGGGCGCGGTCGGCGAGTTCGGT
>VEQY01000096.1 GCA_018882965.1 Mycobacterium sp.
GGCGGCCAGCGCCCCGACCCGGCCCGGCAGCTGCGACCATCCGATCTCGGTGCGGGTGCCGTCCTCGTCCACGCCGATCACCGCCGGGCCGGACCGACCGCGATGGCGCAGCACCTGATCGACGTAGTTCAGCCGGACCCCGGGGAACCATCGCGCGCCCGGCATGGCGGGGTCGGCCAGCACCGCCGCGTCCCCCTCGCCGGGTCCGGTGGCCGCGCGGACGTCGAAGAACTCCCACACCGCACGCCAGAATCGGGCGGGGTGTTCCACCGACCACTGCCACAGGTCGGCGTACCCGCCGCCGGGGGCGCCGTGGCGGGCCGCGGCGGTGGCCGCGAAGACGCGCCACCGTTCATCGCCGGACGGGTGGATCGTTCACCTCCCTAGGTGAACTCGACGGCGGAGACCTTGATCTGGCCGTCCTCGCGCTCCAGGGTCATCACCACCCGCCACTGCCGCGGTGCCTTCTGGTCCTCGGGCGCCTCCGGGCCCTCCCGCCGTGAGGTCGCCGACACCAGCACCACCGCGGAATCGGCGGTCAGCGATTCCACCGCCGCGTCGTTGACGGTGGCCTTGGTGATGATCTTCTCCTCCTCGAGAGCTTTGACGAAATCCTCTGAGGCGTCGGAGAATCCGGACTTGAACCGGCCCGTCGAGCCGTCGAGCACGCGCTGCACGGTCTCGCGCGCCGAGGTGTAGTCCACCGACATCAGGTTGATCACGCCCTGGCGGGCCGCGGCGGCGTACTCGGCGGACAGTCGGCGGTGCTCGGAGTCAAGGTGATGCTGGCGCAGCATCCAGCCGGATGCGCCCAGCAGGCCGGCGGTTGCCAGACCCGCCAGCACCAGGGCCAGCGCCTGCAGCAGCAGACGTCCCCGGGCCGGCGGTGCGGCGGAGGCGACGGCAGCGCCGGTCTCTGTCTCTGTCTCTGTCTCGGTCTCGGTCTCGGTGAGCAGGTCGCGCAGTTCCGCCGCACGCGCCCGCGCGGCGACGGCCCGGGCCTCGGCCTCGGCGGCTTCGGCCTCGGCCTGCGCCAACGGGTCGGCGAGCACCTCATCGGATGACTGGTCCTCGGAATGACTCACGCAAAACCCCTCGCTGGTAAGCCCGCCTCAGGCAATGTGCGCTTTCGGCCGCAACCGCCCCCGGGCGGATGCGACAGTAATTCTGTGCGACCGACCGTAGCCGCTGCCGTCGGCCTGGTGACCGCCGGACTGGTCCTGCCCACCCCGGCTGCCGCCGACGAGTGCAACGACGCCTTCTGCACGCCCGGCATCACCCCCGGTGTGGTGCTGGGTGCGCCGTGTCAGGACACGTCGTTTTTCGTGTTCGGCACGACCTCGTGGGGCCGGCTGGTGTTCTGCGGGTCGCCGCGCCGCTACGAGCCGCGCTACTTCCGCTCGCCGGTCATGGTGGGCATCAAACAGCTCGACACCAACTGCACCGGCTACGAGCTCGCCGTCGCCCAAGCTCCCGACGGTCTGTTCCTCACCTGCGCGTCGCAGAACAACGAGTCGATCTGGGTGCGTGGGGACGCCTGAGCGCGATCACCACAGCCGCAGCGAACACAGCGTGCCCTTGGCGCCGGAGTTTGTCACCAACACCTCGCCGTCGACGGCCAGCGAGCAGTGGAACGTCGGCGGGTTCGGCGACTGCCCGCTGGTGCCCAGCACCATCGCCCAGTATTGCGGGTCGGCCAGGCGCACCGTGAGTACCCAGGGCTGGCCGGGTCCGACGTTGGCCTCCACATTCGGGGTGAACACGTACGGGTTGTGGCTGTACTCGCCGAAGTTGGGCGGGTCGGTGTCGCGGTAGTAGATCTCGGCGAAGAACGGCTGGTCGGTGTAGATGGTGTAGGTCACCTCGTGCAGCGCTGGTCCCTCCGCGCGGGCCGGGACCGCGACGGCGGCGCTCACCACCGCGACGCAGACCAGAGCCGGGGTGAACCGCATGGTGCAGTCTGGCATGACACCTCGCACCCGAGCGCGGGTTTGCCCCGTCTAGGATCGGTTGACTTCGAGGTCCGGGAGGTGCGATGGCCCCCGAGTGCGCCGACGCCCGTGTCGCCGCCCCGCAGGCCGCCGACGACGCGGCTGATTCCGACGCGACTCTGCTCGACCTCGCCGCGGCCGCCGAGGCTGAGGCTGCCGAAGCCGAGGAGGCCGCCGAGGAGGCTCGTGCCCGGGCTGTGCGGTTGCGTTCGGCGGAGTCGCGGCCACGGTGGCGGCGACGGCTCGGGCTGGCCGCGGCCGGCGTACTCACCGTCGCAGGCGTCGCGCTGAGCGCGACCATGCTCGTCAAACACGGCCAGGTCGCGGCACAGCGTGCCGATGAGACTCAGCGCGTCGAGGCCGCCCGCACGGCCGTCATCGCGCTGCTGTCCATCGACCACACTCGCGCTCGCGCGGACGTCGATCGTGTCCTTGAGCTGACCTCCGGGGCGTTCCGCGACGACTTCGCCCAAAGCGCCGACGATTTCGTATCCACCGCCGAGCGCTATCAGACCGTCACCAGGGGTGAGGTCAAGGCCGCGGCGCTGGAGACGACGGCCCCCGACAGCGCCGTGGTGCTGGTGGCGGCGGTCTCGCAGGTGACCAATGCCAGCGGTGCACGCGAGGATCCCCGGCCGTTTCGGATGAGCGTGACCGTGACCCGCGACGGCGGCCAGTTCAAGATGTCGGGTCTGGAGTTCGTGCCGTGAGCGCTCGGGAGAACGTCGACGAGGAGTCGACCGAGGAGACCGTCGACGAGGAGTCGACCGAGGAGACCGTCGACGAGGAGTCGACCGAGGAGACCGTCGACGAGGAGTCGACCGAGCAGACCGTCGAGGCAGCCGACGCAGCCGAGTCGGTGACCGACGACGCGGGGGAGCCGCACGAATCCGACGAATCCGACGCGTCAGACGAGTCCGGGGACCAGTACCCGCCGCTGCCCCCGAAGCCCTCCCGCCCGTCGGACTGGGTGCGCCGGCGGTGGGCGGCGCTGCTCGCCGCGGCGCTGGTGGTGGTCTCGGCCACCGCCGCGGGCGGGGTGTACTGGTGGGTCTACCGGCCCGACCGGCTGACCGGCGACGCCGCACAGCAGCAGGTGCTCACCGCCGCGCGGGAAGGCACCGAGGCGATCCTGACCTACGCACCCGACACCCTCGACAAGGACCTCGCCAACGCCAAGTCCCGGCTGACCGGGGACTTCCTGGACCATTACAACCAATTCACCGAGCAGATCGTCGCCCCGGCCGCCCGCCAGAAGGGGATCAAAACCGAGGCCAACGTCGCGCGCGCCGCGGTCTCACGCATGACGCCCCAGACCGCGGAGGTGCTGGTCTTCGTCAACCAGGTGACCACCAGCACGGAGCGACCCACCCCGGCGCTGTCCACCAGCAGCGTGGAGGTGATCCTGATCCGTCAGCAGGACCGCTGGCTGATCTCGGAGTTCAACCCCGTCTGATCGGTCCGACCCGCCGAAGTCCCGACCGGCGAGGACTAATGACCCTGTTCGGGGCGGGCCCGCAGCGACGAACCTGTCACTGATCGGAGGTGGCAGCGATGTGGATCGATAGGGATGGTGAATTTCCCGACCCCACGACCATGCGCGCGGTGCTCACCCTGGCGACCCACGCCCCGTCGGTCCACAACACCCAGCCCTGGCACTGGGTCGTCGGTCCGCGCAGTTTGCACCTCTACGCCGACCCCAGTCGCCACCTGCCGCAGACCGATCCGGATCGGCGTGATCTGCTGCTCAGTTGCGGAGCGACGTTGCACCACTGCACGGTCGCGCTGGCCGCGATGGGCTGGCGGGCCAGCGTGCGCCGGCTGCCCGACCCGGCCGACCGCGATCTGCTCGCCACCATCGAGGTCACCCGTCAGCCCCCGGAGGATCTCGACGTCATGCTGGCCGCCGCCATCACCCGCCGGCGCACCGACCGCCGCCACTACAGCTCCTGGCCGGTGCCGTGGGGGGACATCGCGCTGATGGGCGCCCGCGCCGCGCGGGCCGGGGTCATGTTGCGCCAGATCGACCTGCTGCCCCGGCTGCGCGAGACCATCACCGAATCGGTGGCCCGGCACGCCGCCGACCCCGACTACCTCGCCGAACTCAGCGCGTGGAGCGGACGCTACGGATCGCTCGCCGGAGTCCCGGCCCGCAACGCCCCCGACCCCGACCCGGCCGCCGAGGTTCCGGCCCGGGTGTTCGCCGGGCCCGCGCTGCGCCAGCCGTCGCACACCTCCGCAGCCGACGATCGGGCGGTGCTGCTCGCGCTGGGCACCGAGGCCGACGACGACCTGGCGCGGCTGCGGGCCGGCGAGGCCACCAGCCTGGTGCTGCTGTCGGCCACCGCGATGGGCCTGGCCACCTGCCCGGTCACCGAGCCGCTGGAGATCCCGCAGACCCGCGAGGCCGTGCGCGCCGACGTGTTCGGCAGCGGCGGCTATCCGCAGATGCTGATGCGGGTGGGGTGGGCGGCGGTGGACGCCGAACCGCTGCCGGCCACCCCGCGCCGCCCGCTTCCCGACGTCGCCGATTGGCTGCACGACGGTGCGGTCTCGGGCGGCGCCGTGGTGCGCTGAGCTTCCCCGGGAGGGTTCTGGCGGGTTAAGCTGCACGTCGGGATTCTTTGTGTTCGCGATCACATACCCAGGGGTGAGGATATGTCGCGCAGGTGCGGGACTCGAATTGGTGCGGCGACTTTCGTGCTGGGCTTGTCGCTAGCGGGGCCGCAGGCCCTCGGAGTGGCGGCGGCGGATACCGGGGACACCGACAGTGCCGCGGTGTCCGCGGGTGCACCGCGGGCAGCGGCGGCGCACGCGGGCCGCTCGGGCCGGGCGGCCCCGCGGACGGCAGCATCGCACGCCGGCGTCGCGGCCCGGCAGGTTGCTTCCGCGGCGGCTGCGGAAGAGGCTTCGGGGTCCGAGGATTCGTCGGGTGCGCAGATCCCGGTCGTGACCATCGAACTGCCCGCAGACGAGCCGATCATCGACCCGGTGGTGATCACCGACCCCGTGGTCGACCCGGTGGAGGAGCCGGTCGACGATTCGGTGGTGGTCGACCCGGTGGAGGAGCCAGTCACCGATCCGGTGGAGGAGCCGGTCGACGATTCGGTGGTGGTCGATCCGGTCAAGGACCCCGGTGGTGACTCCGAAGTGATCGTCGACCCGGTCGATCTCCCGCGCTGGGACTGGAATTGGGAGGACGGGCAGCCGCTGCCCTGGTGGCGCGACACCACCGAGGACGGCGGCGACGTCCTGTACGCCTATGACACTGTTGACACTCCCTGCCCGACCTGTTCGCCGGTTCCGGTCGCCGGAGCAGGCACACAGGGCGCAAGCGCCACCTCTTCGGACGTCCAGGCGTCGTTCGGACGGCTCAACACTGCGATAGCCGGTTTCTTCGACTCGGTGTCGCGGTTGTTGTCGAGCATGCCGGCCAACCCGATCTCCGAACTGCTGTCCGGGGCGCTGCTGCTGCTGCGGCGCACGCTCTTCAACCAGCTGCCCTCCGCGGCTCCGACCGACCTTCAGGAATTGGTCAACGGGGATCTGGAGGGCAACCTCAACGCCACGGATCCTGAGGGCGACCCGCTCGCTTACCAGGTCGTCGAGGCTCCGCAATACGGCACAGTCACGGTCGATGCCAACGGGGCGTTCCTGTACGCGCCCCGGCCCCCTGACTGCCCGCCCGGCCCGGGCGGCTGTCCGAAAAACCCGGTAAGCGGACTGAACGACAGCTTCACCGTCGCAGTATCAGATGGCGGCTTCAATCTGCTCGATCCGTTCAGTGACCGCGCCACCGAGGTGACGGTTCGGGTACAACCGACGCTTCCGGAGACGCCCGAAGTCTTCCCCTCCCCCGGCCCAGTGCTCCACCCCCTGGGAGCCACTTATATTCCCGGCTGCGTTCCCACTAAGGAGACCTGCGAGGTAGGCGTGAGAACCTGACGCAGCCGTAGCCTGAGGTCGGTAGAAGGCCGGGACAGGCCGGGGAAGAGCAGTGTTAGCGGCTGCCTCTTCTGCATGCTTGATGCTCATGCTCTGGCTAGTACGGCACCGCGGCGGTCTGACGCCCAAGCGGGTAGTCCGCTACACGCCGGATCAGTCCCTCCAAGCCACCTATCCTCCCGATTGGCCCCGGCCCAGGTGGCTGCACGCCGCCCACAGTGTTGGCGGTTGCGGACAGCTTCACCGTCGCGGTCTCGGACACGGGCTTCAATGTGCTCGATGTGATGAGCACGCGCGCCACCGAGGTGACGGTGGGCTCCGGGACCGGTGCGCCCGTTGCTGGGTCAGTGCAATCCGGCTACTGCCGCTTGCACCTGACCACCAGCTGAGTGCCGCTCGTCGTTCCGCCGTGGTGGCGGGAGTTCTTGGTCGCCTTCGCACGAGTGGCGACCACGTTCCTTTCCCCGCCGCAGTGTGTAAAAATCTTCACAATTCGAGGTAAGGGGCGGCCTGCTATGGCGGGGATGACCGGTGCGCGGGTGGCGGCGGCGGCTTTGGTGGCGGGGTTGTCGTTGCTCGGTCCGCAGGTCTGTGGGGTTGCGGTGGCTGATTCCGCCGAGGACGCGGAGTCGACGGCGTCACCGGCTGATGCTGGAAGCCAATCGGTTGGGAAGTCGGGTGCGACTCGGTCGTCGCGGCTGTCGTCGCGGGCGTCGGTGTCGTCGGAGCGTTCGGTCTCGGCGCGGGTCGCGGGTTCGCGGCAGCCCGCGGCCGTTGGCCCGGGGCGGGCTTCCGCGGCTGCTGCCGAGCCGGATGCTTCCGGTGAGGGGTTGCTGTCTGGGGTCGGCTCCGGTTCGCCGGGCATCGACGTGGTCGAGCGTGCGTCGTTACTCGGGGATGTGGTGGGCGGTGGTGCGGAGTCGGCGCTGACCGGGGTCATCCGGTCCAGTGCTGTGGTGGCACGCCCGGTGGCCAGGGACCGGGTCGGCAGGGTGTCGGTGACGAGTCTTGCGCCAGCCGCTGATGTGACCGGTTCGCTTCCCGCTGCAGCGGCTGGGTTGGATCGGGCGGTGGGTGAGCTTTCCGCTGCGGCGGTCGGGTTGATCGACGGTCTTCGGGCTGTGTTGTCGGGTCTGCCGGCCAACCCGGTGTCGGAGTTTCTCTCGGGTGCGTTGTATCTGGTGCGGCGTTCGCTGCGGCCGGTGGGTGCGGGGGTGGGGTTGTTCGGTTCGGTGCCGTGTGTGGGCAGCGGGGATTGCAGCGGTCTGGATCTCAGTGGTGCGGATCTGTCCGGGCGCATTTTGGCGGGCCTGAATTTCGCTCGTGCGGTGTTGAACGGGGTGGATTTTTCCGGTGCGGATCTTTCCCGGGCGGATTTG
>VEQY01000044.1 GCA_018882965.1 Mycobacterium sp.
TCGCCGAGGTGGGCCAACACGTTGCCCTGATTGGCCAGCACCCTCGCCCGACCCATCGGGTCGCGGTCGCGATCGCGGGCCCGCAGCACGGCCTCGTAGAGTTCGACGGCCTCGACGAGGTTGTCGGCCTGGTGATTCGACGGGGTGTAGACCAGCGAGTTGGCCAGGTTCAGTTGCACGCTGGCCCACTGCTCGGGATAGTCCTCGGGGGTGTAGACCTTCAGCGCCGAGCGCAGCGACTGTGCGGCCACCCCCAGCCGCAACTGTCCCGACGCCTCCGTCATCGGCATGGTCAGATACGCGGCTGCGAGGTTGGCGTGCGCTGCGGCCCACAGCAGCGGGGCCTCCTCACGCAACACCAACTGGAGTGCCGAGTGGTAGTGCGGCACCGCGCGCACCATCAGGTCCGGCCGGTCCTCGGCCTGCTCGTGCAACAGCCCCGCCAGCCCCAGATGCATCTCGGCGCGCGCAACGCGCAGACCATCGGCACCTTCGAGGGCCTTGAGTGCCCGCTCGAATCGCACCGCAGCGTCGTCGCCGCCCGCGATCGAGGCCGAAGCCCCCAGCAGCACGCCGCGCAACGGCTCGGACACCTCACCGGCCGCCGCGGCCGCCTGGTCCAGATGCGCGATCGCGCCGTCGGGGTCACCCTCGTCGAGGGCCTTGCTGGCCCTCACCGAGTCGACGACCGCCGCGAGTTCCCCGGTGGCCGAGCCGATCTCGGGCACGGCGTCGCTGAGTCCCAGCGCAAACAGCACCACATCGACCAGCACGGCGAATTCCCCGAGTGCCGCGCGCAGTTCGTCGGGGTCCTGCGACTCGGGGTCCATGACGAAGCGGTTGTACCGGCTGATCGGATCGGTACCGCTGAGGGCGGCCAGCGCACCCTCGCGATCGCCGGCGAGGGCGAGCTCGTGGGCCTTGAGCGCTGCGGGCCACTGCGGCACCTGACCGGCGAGCAGGGCCAGACGCGCCGCCTCGGTCTCCGGGGATGCCGGGATCAGCAGGTAGCCCAGCGGCAGCGGGAACGCACCCAGCGGCTGCGGCCGCACCGCGAGCACGGTGGGGTCACCCAGGTCTGTGTCGACAGCGGTCATGGGGTTGGGCGGTCCTTTCGGTTCATCCGTTCACCGGCCCGGAGATGTCGCGCTCGGCGGCGCGCCTGATCAGGTCAGCCGACAGTTCGGCCCGCGCCCTGGTGGAGTGGGTGTTGATCCGTTTGCGCACCACGCCGTCGGCGAAGACGACGACGATCTCCACCACCCACCTCCCGCGCTCCTCCACCACCACGGTCTCGACGCCGAGAGCCTCGTCGGTCGCGCTGTCCTGGCGGACCCGCGTCGGGGGCCGCTGCTGGTCGGTCATCGGATCACCTCCGACCTCTACTGCCGATCCAACGGGATCCGCATCGCCTTCTGCGTGTCATCCCAGAATGCCCGATGGACGCCGGCCGGGAAACCGTCTCCGAGCACCTCGCGCACCAGTGCTGCACGATCGCCGGCCGGATTGCGCTGTTTGAGCAACAGTCCCCCGCTGCTGGGCCCGCGCAGCGGGATCAGCCACAGCGCGCCCTCCCGCAGCACCGCGGCGACCGCGTCGGACGGGAAACGGCTGGCCGCCAGGTCGGCCTCCAGCCGCAGGTATCCGTCGGCGGTGAGTTCGACGACCGCTTCGTCGGCGGCCACCGGGCGCAGCGGGGCGAAGTAGTCCCGCTCGATCAGGTCCATGACCTGTTCCATGGCCGCACCGACCGGCTCGGAGATCTCCGAACCGAGGTCCATGTCGGCGGCCTCGATGAGGAACACCGTGATGTCACCCGGGCAGTCCTCGCCCAGTGCCCACCGGGCGAACGCGATCGCGTGATCCCAGCGGAACGAGTGGGTGTGCAGACCCTGCAAGGGGGGCAGTTCGGCGAGTTCCTCCCCCGGCACCCGGTAGACGGTGCCGGGCGTCGCCCCCGTCGCGGCGGCGTCGATGATCACGACCCGTCCCGCGCCGCGCATCGCGAACGCCACGTCCATTCCCGCGGTTCCGCCGTCGACCAGGCGGGCGCTCTCCGGCACCCCGCGGTCCCACAGATGGCGAACCAGCACCGGGCCGACGCCGTCGTCGCCGCGCAACAGGTTGCCGCAGCCGACGACGACGACGTCGTAGCGGGGTGGTTCGATATCGACGGTCTCGCGTGGGTCGCCCGCCGAGGTCACACCATTCCGTTGATCACGAACTTCGACAGCTCCCTACCGGTCTTGCCGTCGTAGGCGTGCACCGTGCAGACCAGGCAGGAGTCGAAGCTGCGCGCGACATGCCCCAGCTCGACGGGATCCTCGGGATCGACGATCGGCGAACCCACCAGGGCCTGCTCGATCGGGCCCAGCTGTTCCTTGCCGTCTCGCGGACCGATGTTCCACGCGGTCGGGGTGACCACCTGGTAGTTCTTGATCTTGTTGTCCTCGATGACGATCCAGTCGCTCAGGGCGCCGCGGGCCGCCTCGGTCGATCCGAACCCCTTGCCCGAGGCGTGCTCGGTGGGCTTGGTGTAGAAGCTGCCCTTCAGGTCGAGTTGGCTGAGCCACTCCATCGCCCACTTGTAGTACTTCGGGCCCTCGTGCATACGGGCCAGCTGACGGACCATCACGCTCGGGCCGATCTTGTTGTAGATGTCCAGGAAGAGCGGGTCGTTGTCCTGATGCGGCAGCGGATTGGGTCCGGCCGCGGCCATCCGCCGGGCCAGCGGGCCCGCTTCCAGCGGAATGGAACCCAGACCGTCGATCTCGTAACGCGGCGACTTGGCCCAGCTGTACTTACCCTGCGCTTTGCCCTTCTCCGGGTCGACCGGGATGGTCTCGCCGTCGAACGGGTGCAGCGGACGGCTGCCCTCGAAGTAGGAGTGCGTGACGTCCTCGCGCACGTTCGCCTGATCGAACTGGTAGTACTTACCGCCCGCGTAGACACCGGAGCGCCCGATCAGGGCGTCGTTGCGGCCCTCGATGGTCGGGCGCTCGTAGCGGCTGGGATCGAAGTAGGTGCCGGTGGCGAAGTAGTTGCCCACACCCGCGCCGTACTTGTCCAGTCCGATGTCGAGGCAGTAGCGGATGAAGAATCCGCAGTCGCTGTTGTACTGCGATTCGTTCTCGTCGACCCAGGCCAGCACGTCCTCCCAGGTCTTGTTCTCCAGCCAGCGGTCGACGCTACAGCCGAGCCACTCACCCTCGAGCCAGTTGTCCTTCCAGTGCTCGAGGATGGCGACCGAGCGGGTGACGTCGGACAGCGAGGGCGCACCCATGACGCCGCCGGGCACCATGAAGCTCGAGTGCGGCCACTGGCCGCCGAAGATCGCGTAGACCTCGACGGGCTTGTTCGACAGCAGCACGCCCTTCTGGTACGCGGTGCCGACGTACGGCGCGAAACGGCGCACGGCCTCGTCGTAGAGGGTGGACTTGGCGTAGTTCTTGTTCGTCAGGTCGATGGCGAACAACGCGTAGAAGTAGCGCGGGATGGACTGCAGCGTCTCGCAGGCCTGGGCGATGTTGCGCACCAGCGTCGCGTTGGCCGGCACCTGGGTGCGCCAGGCGGTGTCCAGGGCGTAGGCCGACTTGTACAGGTGGCTGCCACCGCAGATCCCGCAGATGCGGGGGGTGACGATCAGGCCGGCGTGCGGGTCCTTGCCCCGCAGGATGATCTCGAAGCCGCGGAACATCGCGGCCTCGGTCCACGCCGAGGTGACGACACCGTCGTCGACGGTGACGCGGACGTCGAGGTCACCTTCGACTCGGCCGAGCGGGCTGACGTGGATGTCAAGTGCGGTCATGAATCCTCCAGAGATTTCGTGGGTCGGTGGTGGTCGCGGGGCCGGTTCAGACCACGAACATGTCTTCTTTGCTCCACTTGGGAGCGGCGAGCCTCGCCGCGGCGGCGGCGGCCATGTAGGTCAGTTTCTTCGTGCCCGTACCGGTTTCCTTGGGAATGACACCGGCGACCTTCTGGGTCTTGAACAGCGTCCCCGGTGCCAGGTCGAAGTGCGGGAACTCCGGCTCGGTGCAGCCGTAGCAGGGCTGACCGGCGCGGGTCTTGGAGGATTGACGGTTCCACAGGATCCGGTTGCACGGCGAGTGCGTCATCGGGCCGCGGCAGCCGAACTCGTAGAACAGGCAGCCGGTGCGGGTGCCCTCACCGAACGACAGGGTCGACTGCTTGTACTCGTAGAACTGCACCCGGGTGCAGCCGGTCTGGGTGAACGTCTTGAAGAAGGTCTCCGGACGCTGCAGTTCGTCGAGTGCGATGTCGCCGGCACGGCCGGTGGCCAGCGCCACGATGATCTGGGTGATCCAGTCCGGGTGCGCGGGGCAGCCGGGGATGTTGATCACCGGCAGACCCATCTTGGAGGTGAAGTTCGGGCCCAGGAATCCGCCCTTGCTGCGCTTGTGGAACTGCAGCCCGGTCGAGCCCGAGGGGTTGGGCTCCATCGCGGGGATGCCGCCCCAGCATGCGCAGTCGCCGATGGCAACCACGATCTGGGCCTGTGCGGCCAGGTCGGTCACCCAGTCCTTCATCGGACGGTCGGCAAACATGTCCATCCGCCCGCTGCCGTTCGGCGCCTGGATGACGGTGCCCTCGAACACGAAGACGTCCAGCGGGCGCTCGCCCTTGACGCAGTCCCAGAACAGCTTCTGGGCGTTGTTGCCCAGTTCCAGGCCCAGGGAGGGATGCCAGATCAGATCCAGCCCGAAGTCGACGATCAGGTCGACGACGTTGGGTTCCTCGGCGTTGAGGAACGACATCGTGTTGCCACTACAGGCACCCCCCTGCAACCACAGAACTGAAGCCACAAATAACTCCTCTCGGAACGAGCCCCGGAACCGGGCCCGCACCACGGAGCCAACCAACCGAGAGCATCACGGAATATGTGTCGAGAGTAGCGCCTTTTTACACCCTGTGAGTGGTAACTCACCCACCGATCTGGGGGCTTCCCGAGGGCGTCTCACCGAGCGGGACTACCACCGCGACGGTGGTGCCCCCGCCCGGCCGCGACCGCACCGAGACGCGGCCACCGACGAGTTCAGCCCGCTCGGCCATCGACAACATGCCGAACCCGCCGGGGCGGGTCCCTCCCGGATCGAACCCCGCCCCGCCGTCGCTGATCGCCAACCGCGCCTCGCCGTCGCGCACGGCGAAACTCAGCCGGGCGGTCAGCGCGCGCGAGTGCTTGACCACGTTCTGGACGGCCTCCTGGGCGATGCGGTATAGCGCGACCTCGATGTGCTCGGGCAGCCGCTCGTCGGTCAGGTCGAGCTCCAGGTCGATCTCGGTGACCGACGTCGCCAGGCTGGCCAGACCACCGGCCAGGCCGAGGTCGTCGAGGACCGGCGGGCGCAGCCCACCGATCGCCGACCGCGCCTCGCCGAGGGTGAGATCGACCAGGTCGCGAGCCTTCTCCAGCTGGATGACCGCCTCGGTGGTCTGGTCGTCCTCGACGGCGCGGGCGGCGGCGTCCAAACGGTAGGTCAGACTCACCAGCCGCTGGGAGATGCCGTCGTGGATGTCGGCCGCCAGCCGGCGGCGCTCGCTCTCCTGGGCGGCGATGACCTGCTCGGCGAAGTCCTCGTGCGCCCGTTCGCGCGCACCCAGCTGCCGGTGCAGACGCGCCTGGTGCAGCGCGCCGGCGATCAGCCTGCCGATCACCAGCAGCAGCTGAAGGTCGCGGGTGGTGAAGTCGCGGCGGGCGATGGTGTGCACGTTGAGCACACCCACCAGCCCGCCCGGTTCGGTCTCCATCGGTACCGACGCCATCGACGTGAAGTCCTCACCGCGCAGCGCGGCGATCGGCACGTAGCGCGGATCGGACTCCTTGTCGCTGACGATCACCACCGGTTGGCGGTGGCTGGCCACCCAGCCGGACACCCCCGACCCCAGCGGCAGCCGGATGCGGCCCACCTGCTCGTCGAACGGCGGGGTGGCACCGGCCAGCGTCAGCGAGCGGTCGGTGTCGTCGAGCACGTGGACGAAACAGACGTCGGAGGCGGTGACGGCGGTGATCATGCGTGCCACCGCGGCGGCCATCGGCTCGACCCCGGGCCCGCTGGAGGTCGCGGCGATGATCTCCAGCAGCAGTTCCACCTCCCGGTCGGCGCCGACCAGACCGTGCACCGCGTGCGCGCTCACCCCACCGGGCACCCCGCCGGTCACCGGAAGATCCCTTCCCGCAGCGCGGTCGCTGCCGCGCTGGTGCGGTCACTGACCCCGAGTTTGCGGTAGATCGAGCTCAGGTGGGTCTTGACGGTCTCCTCCCCGATCACCAGTTTGGCGGCGATGCCGCGGTTCGACAGCCCGGTGACGACCAGGGAGAGGATCTCGCTTTCCCGCTGGGTCAGCCCGTGGCGGGCACCGGGCCAGAACTGGTTGCTCTGCAGGCGGGCCGCCGTCTCGGCCGCGCGAGCGGCCAGGCCCGCATCCAGGGCGGTGCCCCCGGCGTGCACGCCTTCGATCTGCCGGACCAGTTCGTCGCTACTGACCCCCTTGAGCAGGTAGCCCGAGGCGCCCACCCGCAGCGCCTGGAACAGATACTGCTCGTCGTCGTAGACCGAGAGCAGGATCACCTTGCGCGCCGGATCCCGCTCGCGGATCTCGCGGCAAACGTCCAGACCGCTGGCACCCTGCATCCGCACGTCGCAGAGCACGATGTCGGGGCGCAGCTCGTCGACGACGGCGAGTGCGCTCTCCGCGCCCACCGCCTCGCCCACCACCTCGACGCGTCCGGCGAACGGCGCGAGCATCGCCTTGAGACCCTCGATGACCATTTCGTGGTCGTCGACGAGCACCACCCGCACCGACATGCGCATCAACCTAATGCCTCCTCACATCCCCTGGTCGGGGGATGACCGCGCGTCACGAGCGGCCCGATACTTCCGGCCGTGCCGACCCGATCCCCCGCGCGCTTCTGGTGGGACCAGACCCGCTGCGGGCTCCCTGAACGGCCCGATCTGCAGGCGGTGGTCATCTCGATCGACGCGGCGCTCGCCGACGACTCCGGCGAGCAGGGGCGGCACCTCGCTGAGCTGGTGTGGTCGCTGCACTGCGAAGGGGTCAGGGTGGCGGTGGTCACCGAGACGTGCGGCCCGGCGGTCTACCGGGCAGTGCGCGAGATGCTCGGCGACGGGGCCGTCGAGGTGCTCGTCACCGGCGACGAGGCGGACACCTTCCCGCAGGCCCGCGAGCGTGCTCTGTGGGAGTTGGGCGTCGCCGATGCGGCCGCGCTCACCATCGACGGCGCGATCGACCCGACGTGGTCGGTGCGGCGCTGCCGCGACCTGCACCGCCGGTGGGCCGGCGCCGACCGCGACGCGCTCAGCGCCTGACTCAACCCGCCTGGCCGCACGCGGCCAGCACCAGTTCCCGCACCCGCGCCGCGTCGGCCTGACCCTTGGTGGCCTTCATCACCGCCCCGACGATCGCACCCGCCGCGGCCACCTTGCCACCCCGGATCTTCTCCGCGATGTCGGGGCTCGCGGCCAGCGCCTCGTCGACGGCGGCCTGGATCAGCGAGTCGTCGCGCACCAGAGCCAGGCCGCGCGTGGCCATCACCTGCTCGGGCTCGCCCTCACCGGCAAGCACGCCTTCGACCACCTGGCGGGCCAGTTTGTTCGACAGCGTGCCTTCCTCGACCAGCGCGCAGACGGCCGCGACCTGCCGGGGCGTGATGGGCAGCGCGTCGAGTTCGACACCGCGCTCGTTGGCCTTCTGCACCAGGAAGTTGCCCCACCACGCGCGGGCCGCCTCACTGGACGCGCCGTGACCCACGGTGGCGGCCACGAGATCCACGGCGCCGGCGTTGACCAGATCGCGCATCACCTCGTCTGAGATTGCCCACTCCTGCTGAATCCTCCTGCGCGCCAGCCACGGAAGCTCGGGGATGGTCTCGCGCAACCGCGCCACCAGCCCGGCGTCGGGGGCCACCGGTTCCAGGTCGGGTTCCGGGAAATAGCGGTAGTCCTCGGCGGTCTCCTTGTCGCGGCCGGGCGAGGTGTGCCCGTCCTCGTGGAAGTGCCGGGTCTCCTGGTGAATCGTTCCGCCGGCAGCCAGGATGGCCGCCTGGCGGCGCATCTCGTAGCGCACCGCCACCTCGACGCTCTTGAGCGAGTTGACGTTCTTGGTCTCGGTGCGGGTGCCGAACTCCTGTCGCCCGATCGGCCGCAGCGACACGTTCGCGTCGCAGCGCAGAGAGCCCTGGTCCATCCGCACATCGGACACACCCAGGGCGCGCAGCAGGTCCCGCAGTGCGGTGACGTAGGCGCGCGCGACTTCCGGCGCGCGCTCGCCCACACCCTCGACCGGCTTGGTGACGATCTCGATCAGCGGCACCCCGGCGCGGTTGAAGTCCAGCAGCGAGGTGGTCGCGCCGTGGATGCGGCCCGTCTCGCTGCCGATGTGGGTCAGCTTGCCGGTGTCCTCCTCCATGTGCGCGCGCTCGATCCCGACCCGGAAGGTGGTGCCGTCCTCGAGCGGCACGTCGAGGAACCCGTTGACCGCGATCGGCTCGTCGTACTGGGAGATCTGGTAGTTCTTCGGCATGTCCGGATAGAAGTAGTTCTTCCGCGCGAAGCGCGACCAGTCGGCGATCTGGCAGTTCAGCGCCAGACCGATGCGAATGGCCGACTCGACGGCCGCCGCGTTGAGCGTGGGCAGCGCGCCGGGCAGACCCAGGCACACCGGGCACACCTGCGTGTTGGGCTCGGCGCCGAAGTCCGTCGGGCAGCCGCAGAACATCTTCGTGGCGGTCGACAGTTCGACGTGCACCTCCAACCCCAGCACCGGGTCGAAGCGCGCCACCACGTCGTCGTAGTCCAGCAGTTCGGCCGTCGTCGTCACGGCCCCGATCCTAGTGGGGTGGGTTCCCCCCGCGAGCAGACGCATCTCCCCGCGAGCAGACACATATGTCCCCGACACGCCGGTGCCGAGGGACCTTTTGCGTCTGCTCGGCAGGGGAAGTCTCGGCAGGGGAAGTCTCAGCCGAAGAAGGCCGCCGCGTCGTCGTAGCGGCCCTGCGGCACCAGCTTGAGCTGGCGCACCGCGTCGGCCAGCGGCACCCGGCCGATGTCCTCCCCGCGCAGCGACACCATCACCCCGTACTCGCCGCTGTGCGCGGCGTCGGCGGCGTTGACCCCGAACCGGGTGGCCAGCACCCGGTCGTAGGCGGTCGGGGTGCCGCCACGCTGGATGTGACCGAGCACGGTGACCCGGACCTCCTTGCGGATCCGCTTCTCGACCTCATAGGCCAGCTGCTGGGCCACCCCGGTGAAACGCTCGTGGCCGAACTCGTCGACACCGCCGTGGCGCAGATCCATCGAACCCTCGGCGGGCTTGGCGCCCTCGGCCACCACGCAGATGAAATGCGAGGCGCCGCGCTGGAAGCGCTGCTTGACCAGCCGGCACACCTCCTCGACGTCGAAGGGCTGCTCGGGGATCAGCGTCATGTGCGCACCGGAGGCCAGCCCGGCGTTGAGCGCGATCCAGCCCGCGTGGCGGCCCATCACCTCGACCAGCATGACCCGCTGGTGGGACTCCGCGGTGCTGTGCAGCCGGTCGATCGCCTCGGTGGCGATCTGCAGTGCGGTGTCGTGACCGAAGGTCGCGTCGGTGCAGTCGATGTCGTTGTCGATCGTCTTGGGCACGCCGACGACGGGAACCCCGTGTTCGGTCAGCCAGTGCGCGGCGGTCATGGTGCCCTCGCCGCCGATCGGGATGAGCACGTCGATGCCGTTGTCCTCGAGTGTCTGCTTGACCTCGGCCAAGCCGGCCCGCAGCTTCTCCGGGTTGGTCCGCGCGGTGCCCAGCACGGTCCCGCCCTTGGCCAGCAGCCGGTCGTTGCGGTCGTCGTTGTGCAACTGGATGCGCCGGTTCTCCAGCAGGCCCCGCCAGCCGTCCAGGAAGCCGACCACCGACGAGCCGTAGCGGCCGTCGCAGGTCCGCACCACGGCACGGATGACGGCGTTGAGACCCGGGCAGTCGCCGCCGCCGGTGAGGACTCCGATGCGCATGGGCCTATCTTGCCGGTTGCCGGCGTCCGATCAGACCGGAACGGGCAGCGGGCCGCGGGCCGCCTCGTAGGCCGCGCCCACCCGGTAGAGCCGGTCGTCGGCTAGATCGGGGGCCATGATCTGCAGCCCGACCGGCAGGTTGTCGTCCGGCGAGAGCCCCGAGGGCACCGACATGCCGCAGTGCCCGGCCAGATTCAGCGGAAGCGTGCACAGATCGAACAGGTACATCGCCAGCGGATCGTCGACCTTCTCGCCGAGCCGGAAGGCCGTCGTCGGGGTGGCGGGCGACACCAGAACGTCGACCGCCTCGTAGGCCCTATTGAGATCTCCGGCGATCAGCGTTCGGATCTTCTGGGCCTGGTTGTAGTAGGCGTCGTAGTAGCCCGCCGACAGCGCGTAGGTGCCGATCATGATGCGCCGCTTGACCTCCGGCCCGAATCCGGCTGCGCGGGTCAGCGCCATCACTTCCTCGGCACTCCTGCTGCCGTCGTCGCCGACCCGCAGGCCGTAGCGCATGGCGTCGAATCGGGCCAGGTTGCTCGAGACCTCCGAGGGCAGAATCAAGTAGTAGGCGCTCAGCGAATAGTCCAGGTTCGGGCAGTCCACCTCGCTGACCTCCGCACCGAGCGCGGCGAGTTGTTCCACGGCGGCCTCGAACGACTGCAGCACGCCGGGCTGGTAACCCTCGCCGCTGCGCAACTGCCTGACGATCCCGACCCGCACGCCCTTGAGGTCGCCGTCGGCGCCGGCCCGGGCCGCGCCCACCACGTCGGGGATCGCCGCGAACAGCGACGTGGAGTCGTGCGGGTCGTGTCCGGCGATCACCGCGTGCAGCAACGCGGTGTCGGCCACCGTCCGCGCGCACGGCCCGCCCTGATCCAGTGACGACGCGCACGCCACCAGCCCGTAGCGCGAAACGGTCCCGTAGGTGGGCTTGACCCCGACGGTGGCGGTCAGCGCGGCGGGCTGGCGAATCGACCCGCCGGTGTCGGACCCGACGGCCAGTGGCGCCTGGAAGGCCGCCAGCGCTGCCGCACTGCCACCACCGGAGCCGCCGGGCACCCGCTCGGTGTCCCACGGGTTGCGGGTCGGGCCGTAGGCGGAGTTCTCCGTAGAGGAGCCCATCGCGAACTCGTCCATGTTGGTCTTGCCCAGGATCGGGATACCGCAACGCCGGATGCGGGCGGTCACCGTCGCGTCGTACGGCGAAGTCCAGCCTTCCAGGATCTTCGAGCCGCACGTGGTCGGCATGTCGGTGGTGGTGAAGACGTCCTTGAGCGCCAGCGGGACACCGGCCAGCGGCGAGGGAAGTGGTTCCCCCTTGGCGACCTTCGCGTCGATCTCCGCCGCAGTCGCCAGAGCGGCATCCGGAGCCACGTGCAGGAAGGCGTGGTAGCGCTCGTCGGTGGCGGCGATCCGATCCAGGCAGGCCCGGGTGACCTCCACCGAGCTGAGTTCCCCGGCGGCGATCTTGCTGCCCAGCGTGGCCGCGTCCAGGCGCACGATGTCCTCGGTCACCGGCTGCTCACTCCGGCTCGCCGAGGATCTGCGGGACGGCGAAGCGGCCGTCCTCGGCGGCCGGCGCCTCGGCGAGCGCCTGCTGCTGGGTGAGGCTGAACTGAACGATGTCGGCGCGGGTGACGTTCTCACCCATGAGCGGGTTGCCGGTGGGCTTCACCCCGGTGACGTCGACGGCCTGGATCTGACCGACATAGGCCAGGATCGCGTCGAGTTGCCCGGCGAAGCCGTCGAGTTCGTCGTCGGTGAGGGCCAGCCGGGCCAGCTTGGCGAGCTTGGCGACGTCGTCACGGGAGATCCGCGAGATCATGGACACGGGGCCTGAGCCTAGCTTCCCGCTGAAGCCCGCCCGTATCGGCGCTCATCGCCGGAGATCAGGGCGATGGCCTCGTCAGGTCCAACCGCTGACCCTGTGGAACAGTGGGCGCGTGCCGTCCTACCTGTTGCGGGTCCAACTCGAAGACCGCCCCGGCAGCCTCGGCTCGCTCGCCGTGGCTCTCGGCACCGCCGGCGCGGACATCCTCTCCCTGGACGTCGTCGAGCGCGGGGCCGGGTTCGCCGTCGACGATCTGGTGGTGGACCTGCCCGCCGGAGTGATGCCCGACGCTCTCATCACCGCCGCCGAGGCGATCAAGGGTGTGCGGGTGGACGCGATCCGGCCGCACACCGGTCTGCTGGAGGCGCACCGGGAACTGGAGTTGATCGACCACGTCGCCGCCGCCGGTGACCGGCACTCGAAGCTGGCGATGCTGGTCGAGGAGGCCCCGCGGGTGCTGCGGGTGGGCTGGTGCACGGTGGTCACCCTGACCGATTCCGGCCCCCAGCGGGTGGTCGGCAGCGCGGCCGCCCCGGAGACCCAGGCGGCCGCCACACCGTGGCTGCCGATCAGCCGCGCCGTCGCACTCGACGGCACCGCCGACTGGGTGCCGCCGGTATGGCGCGACATGGACACCACGCTGGCCGCCGCACCCCTGGGCGAGGCGCACACCGCGATGGTGTTGGGCCGTCCCGGCGGACCGGAATTCCGGCCCTCGGAGGTGGCCCGGCTCGGTCACCTGGCCGGCATCGTCGCGACCATCCTGGGTTAGGCGGGCGGGCCTTCGGCCAGCAGCCTGGCGAACCCGTCCTCGTCGAGGATCGGGATGCCCAGCTCGACGGCTTTGTCGTACTTCGATCCGGGCGCGTCGCCGGCCACCACGAACGACGTCTTCTTCGACACCGATCCGGCCGCTTTGCCGCCCCGGGCGATGATGGCCTCCTTGGCCTCGTCGCGGGAGAACCGGGTCAGCGAACCGGTCACCACCACGGTCAGACCCTTCAGCGTCGCCTCGATGCCGGTGTCGCGCTCATCGGCCATCCGCACCCCGGCGGCGCGCCACTTGTCGACGATCGCGCGGTGCCAGTCCTCGTCGAACCACTCCCTTAGCGCGGCGGCGATGGTCGGGCCGACGCCTTCGACCTCGGCCAGCTGCTCCTCGCCGGCATCGATGATCGCGTCGACGGTGCCGAATGCGCTCGCCAGTGCACGCGCCGCGGTTGGTCCGACGTGGCGGATGGACAGCGCGACCAGGATGCGCCACAGCGGTCTTTCCTTGGCCTGCTCAAGATTCTTCAACAGACGCGCCCCGTTGGCCGACAGCGTGCCGTCCTTGGTGGTGAAGAACTCCGAGCGCATCAGGTCGTCGTCGGTGAGCGCGAACAGGTCACCTTCGTCAGCGATGATCTTCGACTCGAGCAGCGCGGTCGCCGCCTCGTAACCCAGGCCTTCGATGTCCAGGGCACCGCGTCCGGCGATGTGAAACACCCTCTCCCGCAACTGCGCCGGGCAGGAGCGCGCATTGGGGCAACGGATGTCGACATCGCCCTCTTTCGCCGGGGCGAGCGGGGTGCCGCACTCCGGACAGTGGGTGGGCATGACGAATTCGCGCTCGGTCCCGTCGCGCAGATCGACGACCGGGCCGAGCACCTCGGGGATGACGTCACCGGCCTTGCGGATCACCACGGTGTCGCCGATCAGCACGCCCTTGCGCTTGACCTCCCGGGCGTTGTGCAGCGTGGCCAGGCTCACCGTCGAGCCGGCGATACGCACCGGGGTCATGAATGCAAACGGTGTCACCCGGCCGGTCCGGCCGACGTTGACCCGGATGTCGTTGAGTGTGGTCTGGGCCTCCTCGGGCGGGTACTTGTAGGCGACCGCCCAGCGGGGAGCCCGCGAGGTGGCGCCGAGGCGGCGCTGCTGGGCGAACTCGTCGACTTTGACGACTACGCCGTCGATTTCGTGCTCGATGGCGTGTCGGCGCTCCCCCCAGTACTCGATGCGCTCCTGAACCGATGCCAGACCCTGCACCCGGGTGGTGTGATCGGAGACCGGCAGACCCCACGCCTTCAGCGCGGTGTACGCCTCGTGCAGCGTCTTGGGGGCGAATCCGTCCGCGCGGCCCAGGCCGTGACAGATCATCCGCAGCGGCCGGCGCGCGGTGACTGCCGGGTTCTTCTGCCGCAGTGAGCCCGCCGCGCTGTTGCGCGGGTTCGCAAAGGGCGACTTGCCCTCCTCGACCAGGCTGGCGTTGAGGTTCTCGAAGTCGGCGAGCATGAAGAACACCTCGCCGCGCACCTCGAGCAATGCGGGGATGGGAAATCCCTTTGCCTTGGTGAGGGTTTCGGGGATGTCGCCGATGGTGCGGGCATTGAGGGTGACGTCCTCACCGACCCGGCCGTCGCCACGGGTCGCCGCCCGCTCCAACCGTCCGTCGCGGTAGACCAGGGCCAGCGCCACCCCGTCGACTTTCAGCTCGCACAGGTAATGCGGGTCGGGGCCGATCTCGTTTTCCACCCGAACCGACCACGCGAGGAGCTCCTCGGTGTCGAACACGTCGTCGAGACTGAGCATGCGCTCCAGATGCTCGGCCGCGGTGAACTCGGTGGCGAAGCCTGCGCCGCCGACCAGCTGGGTGGGCGAGTCGGGCACCCTCAGTTCGGGGTAGCGCTCCTCCAGCGCGACCAGTTCGTTGTAGAGCGTGTCGAAGTCGGCGTCGGAGACGACCGGCGCGTCCTTGATGTAGTAGCGGAACTGGTGCTCGCGCACCTCGTCGGCGAGGTCCTGCCAGCGGCGACGCACGCCCGGGTCGATCGGGTCCGGCTCGGCGGGAGGCACTGTCGCAGGCTAGCCCGAACTCGGCCTGCCGATATTGTCGGACCCGCGCCGTAGAGTCGGATTCTTGTGGTGAGGCGGGTCTGCTGGCGGTGATGCGTGATGCCCAGCGCGCCGAGCGGGTGGCGATCGCGCGGCGGGTGCTGGCGGCGGGGGGCACCTGATCCCGCGCCTTTAATCAGGCTTCTCTCTGTCCGAGACTGAGGTCCGGTAGCCCAGCCGCTGACCGCCGAACTCTGAGTCGTGTTAGTTTCCTCGCCTGGGACGGTTTTCGGGGCGGTTCGGAGGGGAACCTGATGGCAGCGTGTGGTCGGAAAACCAAGGAGCGAGATCCATCTCGCGTGTGGCTCGCCGCGGGGGCGTTGGCCCTGGGTGCGGGGACGGCGTTGGCGCTGGGCACGGGCACGGCGCACGCTGACGCTGACGGCGTTGCGTCGGCCTCCGGCGGTGCCCGCTCAGCGGGCGCGGCCGCGAGCTCGTCGGCCCGGGATTCTGGTCAGCGTGTTCGCGGCGCGTCATCGGCCACCGTAGCGGTGTCGGCGGGCAGTTCCTCAGACGATCAGGGTGGGGCGACGCCTGCTCCCTCGTCGTTGACGACCGCGCAGCAGGCAACCCGGACAACAGCAACGCCCCAACCGGCGCCCTGCCAGCTGTCGCAGACGTGCGGAAGGGCGACTTTCGGGTTTACCGGTACCCCCCAGTCATGGACGGTGCCGGCAGGAGTGCAGTCCGTCTACGTGCAGTTACAAGGCGCCTACGGCGCCGAGGCCCTACCCGCGTACCTGGGTGCCAATCTGCAACTGACCAGCGGGGCGGGGCGCTCCGCGCCGACGACATCGCTGTCCATCAACGTGGCGTCGGCCGGCCAGGCTTCGTCGGGAGGCACAGGTGGTTCCGGGGGTTACGGGGGCGGTGGATCCGGCGGGTCGGGAAGCGTAGTCGGCGGCGGTGGCGGCGGGGGTGGCGGCGCCACAACGGTCGCAACCGTCACCGGTGACTCGTCTACTGGTGTCACCGTCCTCGTGGCGGGCGGCGGCGGTGGTTCCGGCGGTTTGCGCAACGGGTCCGGCGGTGCCGGCGGTGCTGGTGGTGGGGTGCAAACAGCGGGGCCGTCACCGACGCCGGATGGGGTGTGGCCGGGAAATGCCGGCTCAGCCGGCGGGAGTCCAGATAACCCCGGTGCTGGCGGTGCTGGGGGCACACAATCCGGCGGAATCGGGACCAACGGCGGTGACGCCGAGACCTTAAGTGATAACGCCGGCGGGGGCGGCGGTGGTGGCGGCTGGCTGGGCGGTTCTGGCGGTGACCCCGGACAGGCCTCAGCATCCCCGTTCTCCGTATCTGGGGCCGGGGGAGGCGGGGGCGGCGGATCGTCCTACGCCAAACCCAACTACACCACCGGCGCCGTTGCCGGTCCGCCGGTGATTGAGGACCCCAACAATCCGATTGACGGCATCTTGTTTCTGAATTGGGTGGACATCCTCACCCCGGCCTTGAGGCCGCTCCGGGCGGGGGTGACCACCAAACAACAGCTTGTGGCTGCCACCTCGGGCCTCCCGACCGACTACTCCCTGCAGTGGTCAGGGTCCACAGGCCTGCCGGAGGGGCTGACCTTGAGTTCCTCGGGGGTACTTTCGGGAAAGCCGATCAAAGCCGGCCCCTACTTGTTCGTTGCGACTGTCCAAGCGGTTGGCGACGTGAACTTCGGCCTAATGGACATCACGTCGGTCATCACCTACTCGGGCACCGTGTGCCCCCAGCGGTGCGGGCGGGGCGGCCGGACCTGACACCCGCAGCGGAGGACACCAGCGTGTTCTTCAGATAGCCGTTGCCGCCACCTTCTGAAAACCTTCTGGACCGAACCCGGCGGCTGGCAGGACACCCAACACCCCGACGGCACCATCACCTGGGCCGCCCCCACCGGCCGCAGCCCCGCCCGCACCCACCAACGCAATACCCGCATCACCATCCAACACAACCGCAACCAACGACGATGGGACGCCGACCCCCCACCCTTCTAGTCGGTCTAGTCGGCCGCGCGTTGAGCCAGTCCGATCGCGGTCCGCGCCCACTTCTGACCGGCACCGGCCAGGCCGCACGCTGGGCTGATGCCGACCTGCGCGTCGAATACCGACCGGGGGAAGCCCAGCCGGTCGGTGATCGCGGCTGCGGCTGCGGTGACCTCCTCCGCCGACAGCGGGCCCGTCGGCTCGGTCGACGGCACGACACCCAGCACCACGGTGCGCCCCGCGTCCAAGAACTCCCCCAGCCCGTTCAGGGTGCCCGCGCCCAGCAGTGACGGGTCCAGTGAGATCGCGCCGATAGTGCTGCGCGCAAGGACATTCCACGGGAACTCCGCGGCACAGCAGTGCAGCAGCACCTCGCCGCCGACCACGGCGGCGCACTCGTCGAGCAGACCACTGGCGACGGCCTCATCGACCGGATGCACCGGGTTCAGGGCGGTGACGCCGGAGAGCCGTCCGGCCAGCGCGGCGGGCAGCAGCGGCTCATCGAACTGGACGACCACCGTCGCCGACAGGCGCCTGGCGACCTCGGCGCGGTGCCGGGCGACACCCTCGGCCAGTGAGGCCGCAAGGTCGCGCACCGCCCCCGCGTCGGTGATCGCCCGGTGGCCGTTGGCCAGTTCCAGCGAGGCGGCCAGCGTGATCGGCCCCGGCGCCTGCACCTTCACCGCGCGGCCGTCTCTCGACCCGCCGGCCCTCTCCCAGGCCTCCTCCAGCGCATCGACGTCCTCGTTGAGCAGGCTCAGCGCCCGTCGCATCACCGATCCCCCGCGCGCAGCGATGCGGTAGCCGCGCGCCGTGGTGTCGATCGCCACGTCGACCAGCAGCGCACCGGCGCGCCCGATCAGGTCAGCGCCCACACCGCGCTCAGGCAGTTCGACCAGATGCGGCAGCCGGTGCAATTCCCCGACCACGATTTCGGATGCCTGCCGCGGCGTGACACCCGGCCAGGAGCCGATTCCGGTCGCGACCGCGAAAACACTCACCGGCCAAAGGTATTGGACCGTCCGCCGGGTCCCCCGACGCGGGGCCTACCGTGGAGGAGTGACGGTCCGGATACTGGCCTGCTGCGCGGTGGCCGCGGCGGTGCTCGTGCCCGGCTGCAGCCGCTGGGTCGACGGGCTGGCGGTGCCGAACTTCACTGAGCCGCCGCCGGGGGTGGCCGATGCCGACGAGGTGCTGCTGAGCCCGGAACAGATGCAGGCGATCACCGGGGCCGGCGAGGACCTCACGATCATTCCCAGCATGGACGGGAAGTCTCCCGTCGACATCGAGGCCATGGCCGACGCGGTGCCGCAGCCGTGTCGCTTCGTCTTCGCCGAGACTGTGACGTTCGGACCCGAACTGGAGGACTTCCACAAGACCAGCTATCAGAGTCCGGCCAACGGCGCGCTGATCTCGCAGGGTGCGGCGTCCTACCTCGACGCCACGGCGGCCCAGCGCGCGTTCGAGGAACTCAAAACAGCGATCAAGCTCTGCGCTGAGGACTCGCTGGGCGAGATGCTGATCGGCGACTGGCAGGCGGGTGCGGAATTGGCGAGCACGCGCCCCGGAACATGCGGACGGCAGTATCGGCTCAAATCCGCGGTGCTGGTCGAGGTCACCTACTGCGCGTTTCCCCTCTCGGTATCCGAAACCGTGATGGCGAACATCCTCGACCGCATTCCGGGCTAGCGGATCGTCGCGCTGCCGATCACCTCGTCGCCGTCCGGATCCGGCCGGTAGAGCACCATGGTCTGCCCCGGCGCCACGCCGCGCAGCGGTTCACGCAACTCCATGCTCAGCTCGTCACCCACCACCGTGGCAACCCGTCCCGCCGCGATCCCGCCGTGCGCGCGCACCTGGACTTCGCACTCGATCGGTCCCGTCGGCGCGCTGCCGGAGGTGAACACCGCCTGCCGCCCGCCCAGGCGCCAGGTGTCCAACTCGGCGGCCGACCCCACCCGCACCGTGGCCGACTCGGCATCGATCCCGGTGACGTAGCGCGGGCTGCCATCCGGGCCCGGCCCGGCAATGCCCAGGCCGCGACGCTGCCCGATGGTGAAGCCGTGCACACCGTCGTGGCGTGCCAGCACCGCTCCGTCGGCGTCGACCACCCGGCCAGGCCGCAGGCCGATGCGCTCGCCGAGGAACGCGCGGGTGTCCCCGGACGGGATGAAGCAGATGTCGTGACTGTCGGGTTTGTCGGCCACCGCTAATCCGCGCCGGGATGCCTCGGCGCGGATCGCAGGCTTCGGGGTGTCCCCGACCGGAAAGACCGCGTGCCGCAACTGTTCTGCGGTCAGCACACCGAGAACGTAGGACTGGTCCTTGTCGCGGTCAACCGCGCGACGCAGCCGGCCCTGTTCTAGTCGCGCGTAGTGCCCGGTGGCCACCGCGTCGAAGCCCAGGGCGAGCGCACGCGCCGCCAAGGCCGAGAACTTGATCCGCTCGTTGCACCGCACACACGGGTTGGGGGTCTCGCCGCGCGCATAGGAGGCGACGAAGTCCTCCACGACGTCATCACGGAACCGATCGGCGAAGTCCCACACATAGAAGGGAATGCGCAGGACGTCCGCCACCCTGCGGGCGTCGTCGGCGTCTTCGCGCGAGCAGCATCCGCGCGAGCCGGTCCGCAGCGCATCCGGCGACGCGGACAGCGCCAGATGCACCCCCACCACATCGTGGCCGGCCTCGACCATGCGGGCGGCGGCGACGGCGGAGTCCACGCCTCCGCTCATCGCGGCCAGCACTCTCATCGCAGCACCCCGGGGGTCGACGCGGCCAGCGCGGCCTGTCGGGCCCGCTCGACCGCCGCGGGCAGCACCCGCAGGGCCGCGTCGATGTCGGACTCGGTCGTGGTGTGGCCCAGCGAGAGCCGCAGCGAACCGCGCGCCCGCTCGGCATCGACGCCCATCGCCAGCAGCACATGCGACGGCTGGGCCACCCCGGCGGTGCACGCCGAACCGGTGGAGCACTCGACGCCGTTGGCGTCGAGCAGCATCAGCAACGAATCGCCCTCGCAGCCGCGGAAGGTGAAGTGGGTGTTGCCGGGCAGCCGGCGTTCGCCGCGGGGCCCGTTGAGCAGAGTGTCGGGTATCGCCCCCAGCACTCCGTCCACCAGCCGGTCACGCAGGCCGCGCAGCCGTGCCGCGGTGGCATCGACGGCACCGACGGCGATGTCCGCCGCGACCGCCATCGCCACCGCGCCCGCGACGTCGGGTGTGCCGGAACGCACGTCACGCTCCTGGCCGCCGCCGTGCAGCAGGGGCACGCAGCCGGTGTCGCGCCGCAGCATCAGCGCACCAACTCCGGTGGGGCCGCCGAACTTGTGGGCGGTGATGCTCATCGCCGACAGACCGGCGGCGGCGAAGTCGACCGGGATCTGGCCGACCGTCTGTACCGCATCGCTGTGCATCGGTACGCCGGCCTCGGCCGCGATCGCCGCGAGCTCGGCGATCGGCAGGATCGTGCCGACCTCGTTGTTGGCCCACATCACCGTCACCAGGGCGACATCCTCAGGCTCGGCCAGCGCCTCGCGGAGCGCCGAGGGGGTCACCGATCCGTCGGCCTCGGTCGGCAGGAAGGTCAGTTCGGCCTGCTCGTGTTCGGCCAGCCAGGTGACGGCGTCGAGGACCGCGTGATGTTCGACAGCGGTGGTGACGATGCGGCGACGGCGTGGGTCCGCGTCGCGGCGGGCCCAGTAGATCCCCTTGACGGCGAGATTGTCGCTGTCGGTGCCGCCGGCGGTGAAGATCACCTCGGAGGGCCGCGCACCCAGTCGGGCGGCGATGCTCTCCCTGGACTCCTCCAGGCGCCGCCGGGCAGCACGGCCGGCAGTGTGCAGCGACGACGCATTGCCGACCTCGCCCAACGCGGCCGACATCGCCTCGACGGCGGCGGGATGCATCGGGGTGGTGGCCGCGTGGTCGAGATACACCGATCGGGTCTCGCTCATGGCCCGTTCAGGATACCGGCAGCGACCGCCGCTCAGACGTGCTGGACCTGGAGCCCCCTGAGTGCCGACGCGCACCGGCTGGACAGGTCGCGACGGTCGGCACCGGGCAGCTGCAGCGGCCCGACCTCGACCCGGGCCACGGTGCGCCGCTCCCGCGCAGTCCGGAACAGCGACACCCACAGGGACTCCTCGCCGAGGAACGCCGGCACGGTGGAGGGCCGCCCGTCGCTGTGTTCGTAGCGCAGCAGCAGCGGCTGCACGGGCCGGCGGGCGTCGACGGCGGCCTGGAACAGCGCCGGGCGAAACGGTCCGCTGGCACGTCCGCACCACGTGGTGCCCTCCGGAAAGGCGACGACCGTGCTACCCGCTGTCAGTCGCTCGGTGACAGTGCGCACCACCTCGGGCAGGCGGCGCAGGCTGGTGCGGTCGATGGGGATCACGTCGCTCATGCGGGCGAGCAGGCCGATGGCCGGCCAGTTGACCACGTCCGCGCGTGCGACGAACGCCCCCGGAAACAGCGCACCGACGGCGAAGATGTCGGCCCACGAGACGTGATTGCTGACAACCAGCACGCCGTTCAGGTTGCGGATCGGATCACCCGACACCGCGACACGCACGCCGAGGCAGAGCAGCATCAGTCGGCAGTACAAGCGCAGCATCCCATCCCGGCCTGGCAGCGGCAGCGTCATGAGCGGGAGCACCGCCAGCAGCGGCAGGGCGACGGCCAGTCGCAGCACCGCTCGGAGCGAACTGCGGATCGGCTCGACCGCCAACCCCAAACCCGCCGCCACGCACCGTGCGTTGCATGCCGTGCGCGGAAACCACGCGTGCTCGGTCATGCCCTCGCGGCTGACCGCAGCCGATTGAGGTAGCGGGTGTCGGCGCGGCGCTTGTCCAGCAGCGCCGGGAAGTCACCGACACCGAACTCGGGATCGTGTGCGGGTTCGCCGCAGATACGCGCGCCCAGTCGCAGATAACCGCGCATCAGCGGCGGGACGGCGGGGCGGTCCGGCGGCGGGATGGCGTCGAGACCTCGTCCCTCGATCACCACCGGCCGATACGGCGTGACGGTGAGCCCGGGGTCGGCGGCGTGGCGCGCGCGCACGACGTCGCGCACCCCGCGTATCTGACTGCCGGGTTCGCCCTCACCGTGGGTAGGGACCGATACGCACCCGACAACATGGTCGTAGCCGCACCGGTCCAGGTAGGCGAGGATCCCGGCCCACATCATCAGCACCACCGCACCGTTGCGGTGGTCGGCGCGGACCACGGCCCGGCCCATCTCGACCATCGACGGCCTAAGCCGGTCAAGGGCCGTCACGTCGAATTCGGTTGCGGTGTAGAGACCGCCGGCCGCGATGGCGCCCGGCGGCGGCAGCATCCGGTAGCAGCCGACCACCTCCCCCGAACGGTCTTCCCGGACCAGCAGGTGATCGCAGTACTCGTCGAAACGGTCCGCGTCCAGTCCGCCGCCGGTGCCCGCGGGGTCCAGGCTGAAGCCGGGTTCGGTGGAGAAGACCCGGCAGCGCAACCGCTGGGCGGCTTCGATGAGGTCGGCGTCGGAGGTCAGCAGCAGTGTGTAGCGCGGGCTTTCGGGCCCACTGGTGTCGGTCTGCTCGGGGGCGATGAGGACAGAGGCGGCGCTCACGAACCGCACGCTACTGAGCTGGTAAACGCGCCGACGACGTGTCCGTTACGTGTCGGACAACGCTCGGTGACGAAACGCCCCGCGGGGGGGCTAGCCCCTGCGGGCTTTGACCGCCTCGGTCAGCTGCGGAGCCACGCTGAACAGGTCACCGACGACTCCGTAGTCGGAGATCTCGAAGATCGGTGCGTCCTCGTCCTTGTTGACCGCGACGATCGTCTTCGACGTCTGCATTCCGGCCCGGTGCTGAATCGCCCCGGAGATCCCCAGTGCGATGTACAGCTGTGGCGACACCGTCTTGCCGGTCTGCCCGACCTGGAACTGGCCCGGGTAGTAGCCGGAGTCGACGGCCGCGCGCGACGCGCCGACCGCGCCGCCCATCGAGTCCGCCAGGTCCTCGACGACGGTGAACTTCTCCGCGCTGCCGACACCGCGCCCGCCGGCGACCACGATGCTGGCCTCGGTCAGTTCGGGACGGTCGCCGGCGACTGCGGGTTGCCGGGCGACGATCCGGGTGGCGTTGGCGGCCGGGGCGGGAACCTCGACGGCCACCTGCTCGCCCGCTCCCGCGGCCGGCTGCGCCTCGACGGCGCCCGGACGCACGGTGATCACCGGGACCTCGGCGGTGACCTTGGCCTCGACGGTGAAGGCACCGCCGAAGATGGAGTGCACGCCCGTACCGTCACTCTTGACCTCGACGACGTCGGAGAGCACACCGGAACCGATCGCCGCGGCGAGCCTGCCCGCGATCTCCTTGCCGTCCGCGGTGGCCGGCAGCAGCACGGCAGCCGGACTGGCCGACTCCACCAGAGCGGCCAGCACGTCGACGAACGGGGTGATGAGGTAGTTCTCCGCATCAGCCGATTCGGCGACGTAGATCTTGGCCGCGCCGGCCGCCTTGAGGTGGTCGGCGAGGGGTGCCGCGGTACCGGGGGCACCGATGACCACCGCGCACGGATCGCCGAGCGCACGCGCGGCGGTGATGAGTTCGTCGGTGACCTTCTTGACCGCACCGTCGGAGTGCTCGACGAGCACAAGTACTTCAGACATTGTGTGCCTCTTTCCTAGATGATCTTCTGGGCGACCAGGTAGTCGGCGATCTTCTTGCCGCCCTCGCCCTCGTCGGAAACTTTCTCACCGGCGCTCTTCGCCGGCCGGGGTGCCGCGGACAGCACCTTGGAACCGGCGTTGCCCAGGCCCGCCTCTTCGGCGCCGACCCCGATCTCGTCGAGGGTCAGGGTCTGCACCTGCTTCTTCTTGGCCGCCATGATTCCCTTGAAGGACGGGAAGCGCGGCTCGTTGATCTTCTCGTGCACGCTCACCACCGCGGGCAGCGTCGCCTCCAGGGTGAGCACACCCTCGTCGGTCTCCCGCTGGCCGGTGATCTTCTCCCCCTCGACCGAGACGGTGCGCATGTGGGTCAGCTGCGGCAGACCCAGGTAGTGGGCGATGATCGCGGGCACCGCACCCCCGGTGCCGTCGGTGGCCTGGTTCCCGGCGATCACCAGGTCGGCGGGAGGCTCGATCTGACCGAGGGCGTGGGCCAGGATCCATCCGGTCTGCACCATGTCCGAACCGGCCACGCGATCGTCGAGGACGTGCACCGCCTCATCGGCGCCCATGGACAGGGCCTTGCGGATCGCCTCGCCGGCACGCTCGGGGCCCAGGGTCAGGACGATGACCTTGACCTCCCGGCCGTCAGCCGCACCCCTCTCCTTGATCAGCAGCGCTTCTTCGACGGCGCGCTCGTTGATCTCGTCCAGCACGGCGTCGGCAGCCTCGCGGTCGAGGGTGTAGTCACCGTCGGAGAGCTTGCGCTCCGACCACGTGTCCGGGACCTGCTTGATGAGTACCACGATGTTCGTCATGGCCGCGGCTCCTTCGTGTTCCTTCGTGCTCCGTCGTTCTGACAGCGGAAATGCGGGATATCACTATGTTACCGGCCGGTAACTTCTCCGGCGTGCATCACCACGATAACCCCACCGGCGGGCATTCCCGCAGGCCCGTCCGGACATAGGAGTTCGCGATCCCCGCCGGGCGGGTTAGCCTGCCACTCGATGAGCGCACATCCGACCGACGCCGAGGCCGGCCTGCCGCTGACCGGCGAGCGGACCGTTCCCGGCCTGCCCGAGGAGAACTACTGGTTCCGCCGCCATGAGGTCGCTTACCGCCACTGTCTGGATATCTGCGCTGGTCGGGAGGTACTCGAGGCCGGTTGCGGGGAGGGCTACGGCGCCGATCTGATCGCCACGGTGGCAGCCCGGGTGGTGGCTGTGGATTACGACGCCGCGACCGTGGCCCACGTGCGCGCCCGCTATCCCCGGGTGGAGGTCCTCGAGGCGAACCTGACGCCGCTGCCGCTGCCGGACAACTGCGTCGATGCTGTGGTGAACTTCCAGGTCATCGAACACCTGTGGGATCAGCCACACTTCGTCGCCGAATGCTTGCGGGTGCTGCGGCCGGGCGGGGTGCTGCTGATGTCCACGCCCAACCGCATCACCTTCACCCCGGGCAGCGACACCCCGGTCAACCCCTTCCACACCCGCGAACTCAATGCCGCCGAACTCGCCGAACTGCTCAGCGACGGAGGTTTCGCGATCGACGGCGTGCACGGCGTTTTTCACGGGAGGACGCTGACCGAGATGGATGCCCGCCACGGCGGTTCTATCGTCGACGCGCAGATCGCCCGCGCTCTGGCGGATGCACCGTGGCCGGCCGAGCTGCTGGCCGATGTCGCGGCCGTGCGCTGTTCGGACTTCGACATCCTCGACGCCGACCGGTGCGACATCGATGCGAGCCTGGATCTGCTGGCGATCGCGGTACGCCCATGACCCGGTCCCCCGGAGTGCCCGGGCAGTTCAGCCTCGTCCTGCACACCCACCTGCCCTGGCTGGCCCACCACGGCCGCTGGCCGGTCGGCGAGGAATGGCTCTACCAGTCCTGGGCCGGGGCGTACCTGCCGCTCCTGCGGGTGCTGCGCCGGCTGGCCGAACAGGGCCGCGCCGGACTGGTCACCCTGGGCCTGACTCCGGTAGTCGCCGCGCAACTCGATGACCCCTACTGTCTCGACGGGATGTACCGCTGGCTGGCCAACTGGCAACTGCGCGCGCTGGAAGCCGCCACTGTGCGGACCGGTACCGGTGCCAAGCCGGGAACGGCATCTGCCCCGGATGCCCTGCGGCGCTTCGGTATTCGCGAGTACGGGGAGGCGACCCGTGCGCTGGAGGACTTCACCGTGCTGTGGCGCCACGGGGCGAGCCCGCTGCTGCGCGAGCTGGTCGACGCGGGCACCGTCGAACTGCTCGGCGGCCCGCTGGCCCACCCGTTCCAGCCGCTGCTGCATCCGCGCCTTCGCGAATTCGCGCTGCGCGAGGGCCTCGCGGACGCCGAACAGCGATTCGCGCGGACGCCGACGGGGATCTGGGCTCCGGAGTGCGCCTATGCACCGGGCATGGAACAGGACTACGCCGCAGCGGGCGTGACTCATTTCATGGTCGACGGACCCGCCCTGCACGGCGACACCGCACTGGGCCGCCCGGTCGCCGAGAGCGACGTGGTGGCCTTCGGCCGCGACCTCCAGGTCAGCTACCGGGTGTGGTCCCCGCGCTCGGGCTACCCCGGCCATGCCTGCTATCGCGACTTCCACAGCTACGACCATCTGACCGGGCTCAAGCCCGCACGGGTCACCGGCCGCAACGTGGCCCCCGACGTCAAGGCGCCCTACGACCCGCAGCGTGCGGACCGCGCGGTCGACGGACACGTCGCGGACTTCGTCGACCTGGTGCGCCGGCGCCTCATCGAGGAGTCCGAGCGCATCGGACGGCCCGCGCACGTCATTGCCGCCTTCGACACCGAACTGTTCGGGCACTGGTGGTACGAGGGCCCCTCCTGGCTGGAGCGGGTGCTGACGGCGCTCCCGGAGGCCGGCGTGCGGATCGGCACGCTCGGCGACGCGCTGTCGTCCGGGTTGGTCGGCACCGCAGTCGACCTGCCCGCCAGCTCATGGGGGTCGGGCAAGGACTGGCAGGTGTGGTCCGGCCCGAAGGTCGCCGATCTGGTGCAGCTCAACGCCGAGGTGGTGGAGACCGCGCTGAGCACGGTCGACAAGGCGCTGGCCCAGACCGATACCGCCCCGACCCGCGACCCGGTGGCCGATCAGATTCTGCGCGAGACGCTGCTGACGGTGTCCAGCGACTGGCCCTTCATGGTCAGCAAGGACTCCGCCGCCGACTACGCCCGCTACCGCGCCCAGTTGCACGCACACGCCACCCGCGAGATCGCCGACGCGCTCGCCTCCGGGCGGCGCGATACCGCCGTTCGCCTGGCTCGGGGATGGAACGCGGCAGACGGATTGTTCGGCGCGCTCGACGCCCGGCGACTGCCGCGGTGAGCACATGAAAATCCTCATGGTCTCGTGGGAGTACCCGCCCGTGGTGATCGGCGGCCTGGGTCGCCACGTCCATCACCTGGCCACCGCGCTGGCCGCGCAACGCCATGAGGTCGTGGTGCTGTCCCGCCGCCAGGCCGGAACCGACCCCAGCAGTCACCCCACCACCGACGAGGTGGTCGATGGCGTGCGGGTCATCGCTGCCGCGCAGGATCCGCACGCGCTGGACTTCGGCTCGGAGATGATGGCCTGGACCCTGGCCATGGGCCACGCCATGACGCGAGCCGGGCTCGCCCTCCACGCCCAGGGGTGGGTTCCCGACGTCGTCCACGCGCACGATTGGCTGGTCGCCCATCCCGCGATCGCACTGGCCGAATTCTTCGATGTGCCACTGGTTTCCACCATCCACGCCACCGAAGCGGGCCGGCACTCCGGCTGGGTCTCGGGGCGGGTCAGCCGCCAGGTGCACGCCGCCGAGTCCTGGCTGGCCCGGGATTCCGACTCGATCATCGCCTGCTCGGCGTCGATGGCCGAGGAGATCACCGAACTGTTCGGCCCCGGCCTCGCCCAAATCAGCGTCATCCGAAATGGAATCGATTTCAGCCGTTGGCCATTCGCGCTCCGCGCAGCCCACCCCGGTCCAAAGGAGCTGCTGTTCTTCGGGCGCCTCGAGTACGAGAAGGGCGTGCACGACGCCATCGCAGCCCTGCCTGAAATCCGCCGTGTCCATCCCGGGACCACGCTGACCATCGCCGGTGACGGTACCCAACAGGACTGGCTTGTCGAGGTCGCCCGCAAGCACAAGGTTCGCAAGGCGGTCCGCTTCGCCGGGCGGGTCGAGCACGAGCAGCTGCTGCGACTGCTGCATCGCTGCGACGTCGCCCTACTGCCCAGTCACTACGAACCGTTCGGCATCGTGGCCCTGGAGGCCGCGGCGGCGGGTGCGCCGCTGGTGACCTCCGACGTCGGCGGTCTCGGCGAAGCGGTGATCGACGGCAGTACCGGCCTGTCCTGCCCGCCGCGCGACGTCGATGCGCTCGCGGCCGCGGTGTGCGCGGCACTTGCCGATCCTCCGGCGGCGCAGCGGCGGGCGCAGACCGCGCGCGAGCGGCTGACGGCGGAGTTCGACTGGCGTACCGTCGCGGCCGAGACCGCCGGGGTGTACCTGGCCGCCAAGCGCCGTGACCGGGAGCCGCACGCGCTGCGGCCCGTCGTCGAGCACGCCCTGCCGGATCGCTGAGGACCGCGACCTAGCGCGCGGCCTTCTTACGCTCGATGTCGGCCAGCGCTGCCGCCAGTTCGGCGCGCTCCGCGGCCGATGTCTCCCACGCCAGCTTGCGGTTCTTGACCACCTTGGCCGGCGACCCGACAGCGATCGAGTAATCCGGGATGTCGCCCTTGACCACGGCGTGCGCACCCAGCACGCAGCCTCGCCCGATCCGCGTGCCGCGCAGAATGGTCACCTTGGCCGCGATCCAGGTGTCCGGGCCGATGCGGACCGGGCTCTTGACGATGCCCTGATCCTTGATCGGCACCTCGATGTCGTCCATTTTGTGGTCGAAGTCGCAGACGTAGCACCAGTCGGCCATCAGCGCCGAATCACCGAACTCGATGTCGAGGTAGCAGTTGACGACGTTGTCGCGGCCGAACACCACCTTGTCGCCGAATCGCAGCGTGCCTTCGTGCGCCCGAATGGTGTTCTTGTCGCCGATGTGCACCCACCGGCCGATCTCCATCTGGGCCAGTTCCGGGGTGGCGTGGATTTCCACTCCTTTGCCCAGGAAAACCATGCCGCGGGTGATGATGTGCGGGTTGGCCAGCTTGAACTTCAACAGCCGCCAGTACCGCACCAGGTACCAGGGCGTCACCGCCCGATTGGCGATGACCCATCGCAGTGACGCCAGGGTGAGGAACCGGGCCTGGCGCGGGTCCCGCAACCGCGAACCCCGCCAGCGCTTGTGGATCGGCGCGCCCCACATCGTCGTCATGACCCGCAAGCCTAACGGGCCGTCCGCGGGCCGACGTGGCGGTGGCCTCGGGGGTGGGTTTAGTCTCGCCTGGATGGCAGGGACACCGGTGCTGTGGCGACTGTCGGCGCTGGCATCGACGGCTCTGCTCACTGCCGCCCTCGGCGGCTGCGGCACCACCGACTCGTGGGTCGACGCCTCACCCGCGCGGGGCTGGCCGGCCCCGTATGCCGACGCCGCCAACACCAGTTACACCGACACCGCCGGCGCCACGACACTGACCCTGCGGTGGAACCGCTCGGTCAAAGGCGAGTTGGGTGCGGCTGCCGCGCTCGGGGGTGAGGGGTATCTGGCGGTCAACGGCCAGACCGAGGCCGGGTGCTCCCTGATGGTCTGGGAGAACGACAACAGCGGCCGCCAGCGCTGGTGCACCCGGATGGTTCTCGGCGGCGGCTTCACCGGGCCACTCTTCGACGGTTTCGACAACCTCTACATCGGCCAACCCGGGCTGATGCTGTCCTACCCACCCACCCAGTGGGTCCGCTGGCGCACCAATGTGATCGGGATGCCGACGACGGCGAGATTCCTCGGCGGAGGACAGCTGCTGGTCGTCACGCATCTGGGTCAGGTGCTGGTCTTCGACTCCCATCGCGGGGACGTGGTCGACACCCCACTCGACCTGGTCGCCGGCGTCGACCCCACTGACCCCACCCGCGGCCTGGCCGACTGCGCGCAGTCTCTGCCCGGTTGCCCGGTCGCTGCGGCGCCCGCCTATTCGCCGGCCAGCCGGATCCTGGTGGTCACCGTCTGGCAACCGGGCGCCCCGGCGTCGGAGCTGGTCGCCCTGAGCTACCAGCCCGGCCGATCCCCGCTGCTGACCCGGATGTGGACCGCTAACTCCGTCGCGGCGGGCGTCGTGGGCAGTCCCGTTCTCGCCCACGATGGCCGGACCGTCTACCTCACCGGCCGGGATCGCCGGCTGTGGGCTCTCGACACCGCCGAGGGTAAGCCGAAATGGTCTGTCGCCCTGGGCTTTCAGCCCCAGACCCCGCCGACCGTCACACCCGACGGCGTGATCATCGTCGGCGGCGGACCGGATACGCGCCTCGTCGCTCTGCGCGACTCCGGCGACAGAGCCGAACAGGTGTGGCGGCGCGACGACATCATCCCGCTGACCACCGCCAGCCAGGCCGGCCCTCGGGCCGCGTACTCCGTCGTCGCCGAGCCGGCGGGTGGCCTGTCGCTGCTGGTGTTCGATCCGGCCGACGGCGGCCGCACCGTCAACAGC
>VEQY01000045.1 GCA_018882965.1 Mycobacterium sp.
CTATAACGCCAACAAGGCGCTGATGAACCTGGGCTTCGAGGCGCTGTTCCCGAAGGACGAGACCGAGGTCAACCCGGCGATCCTGTCGGCGCTGTCACCCAACGCCGACGAGAACCACGACTTCTTCTCCGGATCGGGTTCGTCGTACGTGATCGGCAAGGCCGTCGTCACCGAAGACGAGGACTGGGACTTCTAGTCGCATGCCGGCACGTGTGCAGAAGCTGCTGAACTGGTTGCGGGCCGGCTACCCGGGCGGAGTCCCGGGGCCGGACCGCGTCCCGTTACTGGCGCTGCTGCGTAACTCCCCGCTGACCGAGGAACAGGTCAAAGAGGTGGTCCGCGAGATCATCGCCGCGGAGAAGGACGCCCCGACGGGGCACGCCATCGATCACGACGAGATCCAGCACTTCATCGAGGGCGTCGCCCATCACGACGCCGGCCCGGAGAACATCCAGCGGGTCGCCGACAAACTCGCCGCGGCCGGTTACTCCCTCGAGGGGCTGGAAGGCGACTAGTCGCGCTCTGACAATGGCGCGTCGCTACGCATCGCGCAGTGCCGCGCAGTCGATCACGAAGCGGTACCGCACGTCGCTGGCGATCACCCGCTCGTAGGCCTCGTTGATGTAGTCCGGCTGGATCACCTCGATTTCCGAAGCGATTCCGTGCTCGGCGCAGAAGTCGAGCATCTCCTGGGTCTCGGCGATGCCTCCGATGACCGATCCGGCGATGCTGCGGCGCATGCCGATGATCGAGAACGGCGGAACCACGAGCGGGTTCTCCGGGGCGCCGAGTTCGACGAAGACGCCGTCGAGGTCGACCATGCTCAGATAGCGGCCGAGGTCGAGGTTGGCCGACACGGTGTTGAGGATGATGTCGAAGGAGTTGCGCAGCTTCTTGAATGTGTCGCGGTCGCTGGTGGCGTAGTAGGCCTTGGCGCCCAGCCGCAGACCGTCCTCCATCTTCTTCAGCGACTGGGACAGCACCGTCACCTCGGCGCCCATCGCGACGGCGATCTTGACCGCCATATGTCCGAGTCCGCCCAACCCGATGACGGCGACCCGGCTGCCCGGGCCGACCTTCCAGTGCCGCAGCGGCGAGTAGGTGGTGATGCCGGCGCACAGCAGCGGCGCGGCGACGTCGAGTCCCAGCCCGTCGGGGATCCGCAGCACGTAGTTCTCGTCGACGACGATGCTGCCGCTGTAGCCGCCCTGGGTGGGCTGGCCGTCGCGGCCGACCGCGTTGTAGGTGCCGATGTTGCCGCCGCCGGTGCAGTACTGCTCCACGCCGGCCTTGCAGTTGTCGCACTCGCGGCACGAGTCGACGAAGCAGCCGACGCCGACCCTGTCGCCGACCTTGAACCTGGTGACCTTCGGGCCGACCTCGGTGACCACGCCGGCGATCTCGTGGCCGGGCACCACCGGATAGTTCGGCTGGCCCCACTCGGCGCGCACGGTGTGGATGTCGGAATGGCAGATCCCGGCGAAGTGGATGTCGAAGCGCACATCGTGCGGGCCGACGTCGCGGCGGGTGATGGTGGTCTTGGTCAGCGGACCGGTGGCCGACGTGGCGGCGTAGGCGGAGACGGTTGTCATGGCTGGAACACTAAGCCTTGCCTGGATGGGCCCGGGCAGGCCCTCCCGCGTCTACCATTCGCGCAATGGTCGGGATTCCGTCGCTACCGAGGCTGCCCCGCGGGCTCGATCCGCTGCGGCGGATCCGGGTGCCGCGCGACCTGGACGCCGTCACCGACTTCGGTCCGGAGGATTCGCCGGAAAGCGGGGGAGTCGAGCGCAAGGCCGTCGACACCATGTGGAACGCCGCCGTCGACTGGTATCGCGCCGGTGTGCACCCCGCCATGCAGGTGTGCGTGCGCCGCAACGGGGCGGTGATCCTCAACCGGGCGATCGGGCACGCCAACGGCAACGGCCCGCGCGACGGTCGGGAATCCCAGCGCGTTCCCGCGACGGTCGACACCCCGTTCTGCGTCTACTCGACGTCCAAGGCGATCACCGCATTCGTCGTGCACAAACTCTGCGAGCGCGGACTGCTGCACACCGACGACCCGGTCGCCGACTACATCCCCGGATACGAGAAGAACCGCAAACACCGGATCACCATCGGCCACGTGCTGGCGCACCGCGCCGCCGTTCCCAACCTGCCGCGCAGTGCACTGGATCTGGACAACCTCGGCGACCGTCAGTACATGAACGAAATCCTCTGCGACGCATCGCCGTTCGCGAAAGCCGGCCGGTATCTGGCCTACCATGCGGTCTCCGGCGGCTTTATTCTGGGCGAGGTCGTGCACGCCGTCACCGGAAAGGACATCCGGCAGGTGCTCGCCGAGGAGTTCCTCGACCCACTGGACTTCCGGTGGACCAACTACGGCGTCGATCCCGCAGACCTGGACCGGGTCGCCCACAACTACGTGACCGGTCCGCCGACCGCGCCGCCGCTGTCCAACCTGCTCAGCCGCGCGCTCGGCGTCGGGTTGGACAACCTGGTGAAACTGACCAACGACCCGCGTTTCCTGACCGGCATCGTGCCGGCCGCCAACACGGTCACCACCGCCTACGAGCTGTCCCGGTTCTTCGAGGTGATGCGCCGCGGCGGTGAGATCGACGGCGTACGGGTGATCAGTGCCGACACCATCCGCAACGCCCTGGTCGAACGCTCCCACCTCGAGGTCGACTTCACTATGGGCTACCCGACCCGGTTCTCCTACGGGCTGATGCTCGGTGCGCGGGTGGTCAGCCTCTACGGTCTGGACACCCAGCACGCGTTCGGGCACATGGGCTTCACCAACATCCTCGCCTGGGCCGATCCCGAGCGCGCGATCTCCGTCGCGGTGCTCAACAGCGGCAAGCCGGTGGTCTATCCGGAGTTCTACTGCTTCCTGGGGACCATGCAGCGCATCACCAGCGAGATGCCGAAGGTCGCCAAGTCTGAGCTGCTGTTCTAAAGCGCCTGTGCCGGTTCGTGATCCGGCCGCCGTCCAACGGTGACGCACACGTTATCGCGGTATTGGACAGTGGGACCGTGTCGAGGCGACTGGTGGCGGCCGCGGTCGCCGTGTGCCTGGCGCTGACCACCAACGCCGCCCCGCGGGCATCCGCCGCCGAGGGCCGCGACAAGCTGGCCCAGGCGATCGCGACGACGCGCGGCAGTTATCTGGTCTACAACTTCGGGTCCGGGCATCCCGCACCGATGCTGAATGGCGCCGGAAACTGGTACGAGCTGAACAGCGGCGGACACCTGATGATCGTCAAGGGCGCCTCGCAGCGGCTCGCGCCGCGACTGCTGGTCGATTCCCATCAGGGAATCCAGGCCCGCTGCGAGCGGACCCCCGGTGCGCGCACCCGCGAGGGCCTGGCGCAGGCGTCGGAGGTCTACGACCCGCTGCAGGCCTGGCAGGTGCTCGGACAGCCGACGATCGCGATCAACGCCAACTTCTTCGACGTGCGCCCGCAGCAGGGCGGCTCGTGGAAGTCCACCGGGTGCAGTTCGCCACTGGGCGCCTACATCGACAACACCGGGTCGCTGGGCCGGACCAACCTGGCCGTGACCGGCACCCTGGCCTACGCCGGCAAGCAGGCGCTCTCCGGGGGCAATGAGGTGTGGACCGCGCTGAGCACGCTCATCCTTCCGGTCCGCGGCGCGCCGTACGTGGTCACGCCGTCGGCACCCGACGACTACGACTACGCCTCACCGGAGATCGGCCGGCTGGTGAACGCCGGCACCCGATTCGTCGCCGTCAGCGGCGTCGGGCTGCTGGCGCCCGGGGACACCGGTCAGCTCAACGACCCCGGCGGCAGCGCGGCGCGCACCGCGATCGCCTACGCCCGCGACAAGGACGAGATGTACGTGTTTCAGGGCGGCAGCTACACCCCTGACCAACTGCAGGACCTGTTCCGCGGGCTCGGCAGCGACACCGCGGTGATGCTCGACGGCGGCGGCTCCTCGGCGATCGTGCTGCGCCGTGACACCGGCGGGATGTGGGCCGGTGCCGGCTCGCCGCGCGGATCGTGCGATACCACCCAGGTGCTGTGCGACGCGCGCGAGCGCGCGCTGCCCAGCTGGCTGGCCTTCAACTAGCGCTGCGTCAGGCTTTGGGCGTGAGGTCCAGGGAGGTGATGGTGGTCATCTTGGTGACCAGCCAGTCGGTGCCCTTCTGCTTGAGCTGCAGGCGGTAGGACACGTACTGCATGGCGGGGACCTTGCTGGCGGGGGAGGTCGAGGTGGTGTTGGTGTAGACCAGCGCGCTGGCATCCGGACCGGACAGCGACTCCACCGCCGCGGCCACCACCTGCGTGCTGTTGCTGACCTGCGCCTGCTTGTTGGTCGTCACGATCGCGTCGACGAACTTGCGGTACTGGTCCTGGAAGTCACCGGAGAGGTATTTGGCCGAGCGGTTCGGCAGCTGATCCATGTCCTCGGGCGTGTAGGTCCACAGCGTGCTGATCGTGTCGGCCGCGGTGCGGGCGATCTTCTGCTTGGTGGCGATGGTGGCGCGGTCGAGCAGATAGGTGTGCAGTGCGACGCCGGCGAACGCCCCGGAGGCGACGAACAGGACCGCGGCGGCGCCGACGGCGAGCGCCGTCCGATTGCGCGGCCGGCCCGGGGGGACCTCGGGCTCGGCCTGTTCGTCGGTCGCGTCGCTCTCGGTGCTCTCGTCGGTCGCGTCGCTCAGATCACCTGAGTCATCCGGCTGATTTTCCACAGCTGGCCCTCCTTGGTCGCGGTCACTACCCAGCGGCTGCCACTCTCGATGGTCTTGCCCTCCGGGGTCTTGCTGGTGGTCTTCGCCGCCACCACCACATCGGCACTGCCGTCATCGTTCCAGCGCTCAATGCCCAAGTCCTCCACCGCACCGCGGGTGGGCTCGCCACGGGCGATCTGGATGAGCACCTCGTTGATGTTCTCCCGATAGATCCGGGCGAATTCGCCGGTGCCCTGGGACAGCAGCCTGTCGGTGTAGTCGTTGGCGTTGGCCGGGTCCAGCGAGGTGAACTGGGTGACGAAGGCACTGACGAAGCTGAGCACCGCCGCGTCGCGCACCTCGGCGCGACGGTGGGACTCGTGGTTGATCAGCACGACGGTCGCCGCCGCCACCGCGCCGGCGATCAGCACGCCCGCCACCGCCGACACCGCCGCCAGCGCGCGACGGCGCGGCGGCTCCTCGGGCACCCGGAGATGCTCGGGAGTACCCGGGTCGATCCGGCGGCGCGGGCTCACGATCCCCGCCCGGTGGCGTTGGGCCGAGCCAGCACGGTGATCGAGGAAACCTGCCACTGCCCGGCGGCGGACTTCTCGAATCCGGCCCGCACCGTGGCGGTGATCAGACGCTGCTTCTCTCCGCTGCCGCGCTGGCCCTGCATCAGCAGCAGCATCTGCGCCCGGTCGCCGGACGCCGAGAGGACCGCGCTGTTGGTGACCCAGTAGTCGTTGTCGACCGGACCCGCCTTCTGCACGGCATCCTGCTGGGCGACGAGTTCCGGGCGGTAGGCCTCGGTCACCAGGCCGCGGGCGCGCTCGAAGTCATCGCGAGCGCTGACCGCGCGATAGCTGAGCACGTCGGCGAGGATCTTGGGTCCCTGCAGCGCGATCTCGGCCTTGGCCTGATCGGCCGCGCGCTCCACGCGGTACACCGTGAGGTAGCCGAGTCCGGCGACGAGCACCGCGACCGCGGTCGCGCCGGCCACCACCGCCGCGGCCAGCCGCCGCCGGTCCGGGCGCGGCCCGTCCACCGGGTGCACCTCGGTGCGGGCCACCAGATCGGCGAAGGTCCGCCCGCGCGAATCCAGCAGCGGCCAGAACCACCCCAGCAGCAGCGGCAGGGTGTCGATGAGGTGGGCGACGTCCCGCCCCAGCAGTCGCAGCGGTCCGGGCGCGGAACCGTCGGCGCCGACGACCCGGATGCCGAACACCGCGCGGCCCAGACTCCAGCCGGTGATCACCGGAAGCAGCAAACGGTTGGCGGCCACGGCCAGCAACACCAGCCCGGCGGTGATCGCGCAGACCCACCATAGCCAGCCCCGCAGCGGTGCCGACCAGCCGGTCAGCGCGACGGCCGCCAGCGCGCCCGCCCCGGGGAGCACGTCGATCGCGAAGGCCCCGGCCCGCCAGGACCACGGGGCCACCGGTGGGGCCTCGGCGGTCAGTTCGACCGGTGCCAGGGCCTGCTCGAGCACCTCGGTCACCGCGACACCTGGTCGAGGCGGGAGATCTTGTAGCTGCCGTCCTCGTACTGCATCCGGGCGCGCAGCCGATAGCCGTGCTCCTGGCCCTGCTGCTCGATATTGGACAGCTTCACCCGCATCGCGACCAGAATGTCCATCGACCCGTCGGTGTTGTGGCGCTCGACCGCGGCGCGGATGTCGGTGACCTCCAACTGCGCGTTCGCCGTCTTGTACGCGTCGACCAGCATGCTGCTGAAGATCTTGGCCTGGGTGCCGAAGTCACCGGTGGTGCAGTCGATGATCTTGGTGGCGCTGACCGTCATCGCCTTGGTGTCCGGGGCCTGGGTGGCGGCCACGCACTCCTTGGCCGCGGCCAGCGCCGCGGCCTCCGACCGGGTCGCAGCGGCACTGCGCGTGCCGAACCACAACGCCACTCCGCCGCCGGCGGCGACCAGCAGGCCGGCCAGGATCACCGCGATCGCGACCCGACCCAGGCGTAGACCACTGACCGGCCCCGGATCCTGGGGCGCATCCTGCTCTGCGACCTCGGCGGAGACGTCCGTCTCGCCGGGGGGCGGCGGGGTCGGGTTCAGCTGACCGGAGCCAGCATCTCCTTCCATCCGTCGTCTCCTGTGGTGTTCGAGGTCGTGACGTTGTAGGTGGTTCCGTCCGGACCGGTCAACTCGCCGCTGGTGGGGTTGTACGTCGCCGCGTCGCCCCCCGCCGGAGTGTACGTGCAGGCACCCGGCTGCGGCCAACCCGGTTGCCACGGCCCGGCGCACTGCACCGAACCGCTTCCCGGTGCGGTCAGCGGGTCGCTGGTCGGCGCAGCCGGGGGCGGCAGCAGCTCGGCCGGCAGCGGGTTCATCCCGTTGTTCACCGACGGGGCCGGAATCACCGTGCCGGGGTTCACCGGCTGGTCGCAGCGCGCACCGGCTGCCGGGCAGTTCAGGATCTGGTTCGGGTCGCCGTACCACGGGTTGGTGCCCAGCGCGGTGTAGGGCTCGTCGCTCAAGCAGTCGACCTGCAGGGCGCGGCGCTTGCCCGGCACCGACTCGCACGGCATGTTGCGCGATCCGCGCACCGAGTTGTTCTGGGTCTCCATCGGGATCTTGCAGTACAGCCCCTTGGGCACCGGCCGCGGGCTGGTGTCGGCAGGTGCGCGCCACTCGGTCGCCGGCAGGAACCCGGTCAGACAGGGCGGCGGCTGGTTGATCGACAGCGCCAGCCCCTGATAGGCGTAGCCGCCCGCCGGCCACGTCGTGCTCTTGGCGACGCCACCGATCTGGGGCCACATCACGAACACCTGCTCGAGGCCCTTGTTATTGCGCTTGAGCATGTCGAGCAGGATCGCGAGGTTGGCCAGGGTCTGCGGCAGGGCGTCCTGCACGTCGCTGAACACCGCGTTGAGTTGCTCGGCGGCGGGCGCGAATTGACGCAGGCCGCTGCGCAGGGCGGCGTCCTCCGACACCACCTGCGAGGAGATCGAGTTCAGGTTGGCCGCCCACTGCGCGATCGCGTCACCGGAGACGACCTGGCTGTTGAGGATCGGTCCGGTCTTCTGGACGATGTCGTTGACGTCCTGGATGTTCGTCTTGAGATCACCGACGATGGCCTGGGTGCCGTCGACGAGACGCTGCAGCGACGGTCCCAAATCGCCTACCGCCAAAGCGGTTTCGGTCAGCAGCGTCGGGATCTTGTCCGCGGGGATGGCCGCCAGGCCCCGGTTGGCCGCGTCGAGGGCGGGCCCGATCGGCGTCGGCACCGTGCCCTTGGTGATGGTCTGCCCGTTCTTGAAGTACTGATCGGGCTGGCCCTCGGACACCAGGTCGATGTACTGCTCGCCGATCGCGGTCACCGAGTGCACGTTGGCGGTCGCATCGACGGGGATCTTGAACCTGTTGCCGATGCTCATCGTCGCCCGCACGCCGTTCTCGGTCGGCTGCACGTCGGTGACCCGGCCGATGGTGGTGCCGCGATAGGCCACCACCGCCGTGCGGTAGAGGCCACCCGAGGCCGGCAGTTCGGCGGTCAGGGTGTACTGACCCACGCCCAGCACGGTGGGCAGACGCAGGTAGTACAGGCTGATCACCAGCAGGGCCGCGATGGTGAGCAGGCTGAAGATCAGCAGCTGGATCTTGGTGAACCGTGTCAGCATGGTCTCGTCACGTCCTCACTGGCTCACTCGCCACGCTCGACGTACGGACCGCCGTCGGACATGTTGGGATGCGGTGTGTAGCGCACGTCCGGGATCATGGTGCTCGGATCCCGGCCCCACGACTGCTCGAGAGCACGCAGCATGCCGGAGAACCCGGTACCGGTCAGCAGCCCGTTGTCCAGCGCGCTCAGCGTCAGGTCGACGGTCAGTGACAGGTTGAAGTAGTCACCGCGCATCGCCTTGTCCAGGTTGTCCACCGGGAACGGGTTGGTGATGAGCAGTTTGAGGGCGTCGGGCAGGAAGGGCGCGCCGCGGGCCAGTTGCTTGAGCGGGCGCTGCAGCAGTTGCAGGTTGGTCTCCAGGTTGGCCCGCGAGGCCGCCAGCGCGTCGCCGGACACCCGGCTGAACCGGCCGACCGCCTCGATGGCGTTGGTCAGGTTGGTCCGGGCGCCGGCCAGATAGTCCACCAGCGGCGGCAGGTCGGTCAGCAGCCGGTCGACAGTAGCGTCGCGGCCGGCCACGATCTTCAGCAGCGCGTTGGTCGAGTCGATCGCCTGGGCGATGTCGTTGCGCTGCTGGTTGAGCCCGTCGGTGAAGGTGTCGAGCTTGCCCAGGAACGCCCGGATGGCCGGACCGTTGCCGTTGAGCAGATCGTTGGCCTCGGCGGCGATCACCTCGAGGTTGGCGATCCCGCCGCCGCGCAGCACGATGGCCAGGCTGGCCAGGGTGCGCTCGACCGTCGGGAACGACGACGAGTTCTTCAGCGGGATCGTCGCTCCGCTCTGCAGGAGCTGCGGCGACGGGTTGGGCGGGGCGGCCAGTTCCAGGTGCTGGGTGCCCAGGATGCTGGACTGACCGATCCGCGCCGTCGCGTTGGCCGGCAGCTTGATGCCCGGTTCGATCCCGACGGTCAGCGTCGGAATCCAGTTCTTCAACTCGATCGCCCGCACCGTGCCGACGGTGACATCGGCGACGCGCACCCGGCTGTTCACGTTGAGCGCCAGGGTGTCGGGCACCTGCACGTAGATCGTGGTGCGGTCCGAACCCGTGCCCGAGCCGACCGGCAGCGGAACCGACGCGATGCCCTTCCACCCGCACGACGTCAGCGTGACGGCGGTGACGGCCAGAGCAAGTCCGCGCCGTCCGAAGGTGCGCAGCCCAGAGAGCTTCCGCATAGAGAGTTTTGTGGTCACTGTCCCGTTCCCATCTCGGCCGGTAGCGCTGGACCGGGCGGCGGCGGCGCGGCCGCCGCGGGTGCCGGGGCACTGAGTTGCTGCGACGGAGGCAGCGGCCCGGGGATCACGTCCGGGGCGGGCGGCGGCGGAGGCGCCGGCTGCGGATACCACGGCGGCGGCAGCGGGTTGTTCTGGTTGCCGAAGCCGTCGTAGGAGTTCGGCGCAGCCCCACCGCGCGGTCCGGCCGGCGGGATCGACACCGGATCCGGGCCGCCCATCAGTGCGCCCAGCGAGTCGGGGGTGAGCATGGCCGCGGTGAACGGGTTGACGTCGACACCCTGCATGCCGGGGGCGACCACCCAGCCGGCTTCATGGTTGCCGTGCGAGAACAACGTGTCGCGCGACCAGATGCCGGGCACGGTGGTGTCCTTGTACCCGTACGGCGGACGCAACCGCTCCTCGGAGTAGGCCACATACTTGGGCAGCGTTTCGGCCGTGGAGAACTGGTTCAGGCCGAACGGGAAGAAGTTGAACTTGATCGCGTCGAGGATCGGGGTCAGGTACTGCGCGCACAACTCCGCGGAGTCCTGGTAACCCAGCCGGCTGCCGGCCTGGATCGCGCTGCAGATGAACTGCAGCGGGTTGGCCATGGCGGGAATCGCCGGGATGGCCACGATCGCGCCGTGCGCCGGGTGGTAGATCTGGGTGGCGTTGGCCGACGCCGTCGGGTACACGTGCAGGAACTGCTCGAGTCCCTCGCGGGTCTCCGGCTGCAGGATCGCGGTGGTGACTTCCTCCAGGTTCTTGATGTCGGCGGTCAGCACCTCGGCGTTCTGGTCGAGGAAGCTGCGCGCCGTCGTGAGCAAGGTGTCGATGTCGCGCACCGCGCGGGCGACTTCCTGATCGGAGTTGGTCAGCGAGTTGGTGAAGGTGGCCAGGTCGTTGTTGAGCGCCACGAACTGCTGGTCGCTCTGGCGCAACGCGTTGACGAACAGGGCCAGGCTCTTGGTCACGCCGAACAGGTCGGTGCGGCCGGCGTTGAGCGCGGTGACCGCCTCGGACAGACCCTTGAACGCGGCGTTGAGTTGCTTGCCCTTGCCGTTGAGACCGTCGGACAGCGAGGCCACGAACGAACCGATCGGGCCCTCAGGCTGCTCGGGTGTGGGACCGAGGTCGGTGATCAGCTTGTCCAGGTTGTTGCGGATGTCGTCCCATTCCACCGGCGTCTGGGTGCGCTCGAGTGGGATGACAGCGTTGTCGGCCAGCACCGGGCCGCCGGTGTAGGGCGGGTCCAGTTGGATCACGCGGGAGGCCACCACGGTCGGGTTGACGATCGTGGCGGTCGCGTTGGCGGGCACGTTGTACTTGCTGGGGTAGTTGAAAGTGACCTTCATCTTGTTGCCGGCCGGTTCGATGCTGTCCACGCTGCCGACCTTGACGCCCATGATCTGGACCTTGTCGCCGGGATAGAGCGCCAGCGCATCGGAGAAGTACGCGACGACGGTCTTGGTGGTCGCCCTCTGGTAGAGGTTCCACCCCACGAACGCGGCGATGACCGCCAGCAGCACGGCGAGCACGCCGATGCCGACCGAACCACGGAAAAGCTGCCCGAGGCGCCAGTTGCGCGGACTCGTCATCAGTTACCCCCTCCCGACTCGAAGGGCGCGATGGTCTCGGGGCTGGGCGGCCCCGGCGGCACCGGGACGGTGCGCGCACCGGGCGGGCCGGGCGCCAGGTCCGGGCTGGGTTGCCCGGCGACGGGCGGCCCGGGCAGACCGGGGATCGCCGCGGCGGGCACGCCGTGGTTGATCGGGCCCTCGGGGATCGGCGCCGACAGCGCCAGTCCGGGCGGCCCGTACGCGCCCGGGACCGGACCGTAGGGGCCGTCGGTGGCGCCGGCGCACGGCATCGGGTTGCTGGCCGACGGCAGGCCGGGCCCGCCGGCGGGCGTGTAGGAGCACGGCGATCCCGGTGGGATGGCCGGGCCGGGGAACTCCGGTGTGCCCTCCAGGATCTGCATCGGCGGCGGCGGCGCGCCGTTGGAGAATCCGGGCTTGGTCGGATCGGGGAACCGGAAGGCCGGCAGCCCGGCGTTGCGCCAGAACTCCTCGGGGTCGATGCCCCGCTCCTTGAACGCCGCGTCGACGAAGGGCTGCAGGATCCAGTAGGGCACGATGTTGGAGATCGCCACCTTGAAGAAGGGCCCCGACGCGACGGCCTCGTTGAGCTGGGTGGCGATCCGGCCGCTGAGGGTCAGCGCCTCGGCCAGTTCGCCCTTCCGCTTGACCAGCAGGGCGCTGACCGTGCGCAACTGCTCGAGGGCGTTGTTGAGGTTGGGGTTGTCGTCGACGAACCCGGCGAACTGCTGGGACAGCTCGGAGATGTTGGACAGCAGGTAGTCGATGGCCTGCCCGCGCTGGTTGATCGCCCGCAACAGCACCTGGGCGTTGACCAGCAGGCGGTTGACCTGCTCACTGCGGTTGCCCAGCACGCCGGCCACCTTGTTGGCCTGGGACAGCAGATCCCGGACCTGCTGGTCGCGCTTACCGAGGGTGTCGGAGAAGCGGGCGATGCCGTCCAGCGCGGCGCTGAGGTTCGGCGAGGTCTGGTCGACGGTCTCCGACAGCGTGTTCAGGGACCGCTTGAGCGTGTCGAGGTCCCACTGCGACGTGGACTTGGTGAGGTCGGAGAACGCGTCGTAGAGCTGATAGGGCGTGGTGCTCTGGGTCAGCGGCAGCACCTCGTCGGCGCGCAACATCTTGTTGCCGCGGGGCTCGATCTCGATGACCCGCTTGCCCAGGATGGTGTCGGTGCGGATGGACAGCCGGCTGTCGGTGCCGATCCGGTGATCGCCCAGGGTGAAGCCGACGTTGACCCGGTCGCCGTTGATCGCCAGCGACTTGACGTTGCCGACGTCCAGGCCGGAGACGCGCACCTTGTCGCCCGGGTTGATGCCGGCGGCGTCGGAGAACTCCGCGTAGTAGTCCGGGGTGGCGAAGACCTGGGGCACGCTGGCGAAGCTCTGCCCGACCAGCACGACCAGGAACACGATCAGGATGCCGATCAGGCCGTTGCGGGCGCGGTTCGACGTCTGGAGGGTCCTCACTTCGGCGTGCACCTCCCCGTCGGCTGCTGCCAGACCTTGACGGTGCGCACCGGCCCGCCGGGCTGCAGGCCGTTGAGCCGCAGCGAGACGTCGCAGAGATAGAAGTTGATGAAGTCGCCGTAGATGCCGCCGATGCGACCGATCAGGTTGGCCGCCTGCGGCAACTTGACCAGGGTGTCCTCCACATTGGGCAGGTTGTCGATCAGGGCCTGCTGGACCTGCTCGAGTTCGGCGATGTTGGTCTGCAGCTCGGGCCGGTTGTCGGCCAGCAGGCCGGCCAGCGTGCCGGTGCCGTCACCGATGGCCTGGATGGAGTCGGCCAGCGGGTCGGCGCGCGACTTCAGGCCGGTGATGAGCACCTCGAGCTTGTCGACCGTCTGGTCGAACTCCTTCTGGTGCTTGACCACGGTGTTGAGGGTGGTGTTGAGGTTGGTGATGACCTCGCCGATGGCCTGGTCGCGGTCGGCCAGTGTCGAGGTCAGCTCGGCGGTCTGCTGGAGGATGTTGTTGATCGTGCCGCCCTGGCCCTGGAAGGCGGCCAGCAGTGAGGTCGCGATGTTGTTGACCTTCTCCGCGTCGAGCGCGCGGAACAGCGGACGGAACCCGCCGATGAGCGCGTCGAGGTCGAGGGCCGGTTGGGTGCGGGCCAGCGGGATGAGGCCACCGGGCGGCAGGATCTGATCGGCGCCGTCGCCGGTGCCGCGCTCGAGGTTGACGTAGCGGTTGCCGATCAGGTCGAGGTAGCGGATGGTCGCCGTCGTCGACTGGTAGAGCGGCAGCGACTTGTCGACCTGCATGGTGACCAGGGCCCGGCGGCCGTCGTCGGTGAGTTTGACGTCGGCGACCTTGCCGACCTCCACACCGCCGGCCCGGACGAACTGACCGCTCTTCAGACCGCTGGCGTTGCTGAACATCGCGGTGTACTTGGTGGTGCTCTCGAACCGGAACTGGCCGAACACGATGACGATGATCGCGGTGAAGATGAGCAGCACCGCCGAGACGATGCCGAGTTTGAGTGCCGTGCCGCGGATGCTCATGGGTTGATCGTGTTCTCCCCGAACTGACGTCCCCAGACGTATTCCGAGATGAGCGGCTGACCGAGCTCGAAGTGGTTGTAGGGCGCGATCGAGAAGCCGGTGTCAGCGACCACGGTCGGGGCCGGCCAGAAGTTGTTGTTCACGTCCTGGAAGCAGCCCGGAGCCCCACCCGGTCCGCCGCGCGCGTTGGTCCGGGGCATGTTGTCCGGGTAGACGTAGGGGTTCGGTGAGCCCAGCACAGGGGCGAGCACCTTCAGCGAGTAGCCGTTGCCGCCCAGGGTGGCGTTGGCCAGCGGCAGCGCCTCGGCGGCGCCGCGCAGCGTGCAGTGGATCGCCGGGCTGTAGGTGTCGAGCACCTGCGACGTGGGCACCAGGTCCTCCACCGCGCGCACCAGGTACGGCGCGCCGCGCTCGAAGACGTCGGCGCCGTTGTTGCCGAACCCGACCGCGGCGAGCAGCGCGGCGTCGAGGTCACCGCGCTGGGCGTAGATGGTCCGGGAGGTGATGGAGATGCTGTCGAGGGCGTCGAGCAGGTCCGGAGCGGCGTTGGTGTAGACATCGGCGAAGCCGACGAGCTGCTGGAGGTCGTAGCGCAGCGTCGGCAGCTGAGGGTTGAGATCGTCGAGTGCCTCGTTGGCGTTGTTGATCGCCACACCCAGCTTGCCGCCCAGCCCGGTCAATGCCTCGGCGGTCGCCGACAGCGTGAGGTTGAGTTTGACCGGGTCGACCTTCTCCGCCAGCGAGGTGATGGTCTCGAACAGGGTGTTGAACTCCGTCGTCACGTTGGTCGCGTCGATCACGTCCGCGTTGGCGATGCGGGTCGTGGTCGGATTGGACGGGCTCTTCAGCGAGACGTACTTGTTGCCGAAAATGGTGGTGGCGTCGATCGTCGCGCCGACGTTGGACGGGATCAGCGGCACGTAGCGGTTGTTGATCTCCAGCTTGAGCTGGGCCACCTGCTTGCCGTTCTGGTTGAGCGGCTCGACACTGAGCACCCGGCCGACCGGCAGGCCGTTGTAGGTCACCTTGCCGCCCGGGTCCATCACCAGGCCGGCCCGGCTGGAGATCAGCGTGACATCGGTCTTGGGGGTCAGGGTGCCCCGGTACTGCATCACCACGAAGGTGAAGATGACCGCGAGGATCAGCAGCAGAACCAGACCCGCCAGCTTCAGCGGCGGTGTGCGCGTGTCGTTTGTGCGCCCGGCCATCAGAGCGTCAGGTTGAAGTTCGGGTTGGTCCCGTAGAGGGCCAACGAAGCCAGCAGAACGATCAACACGATGTAGACCAGTGAGGCCCGCATCGAGCGGCCCACCGCCTCGCCGACGCCCACCGGGCCGCCGCTGGCGTTGTAGCCGAAGTAGCAGTGGTTGATCATCACCACGATCGCGATGATGATGCCCTGCACGAACGACCAGCCGACGTCATCGAGGCGCAGCAGCGTCCGGAAGTAATGCTCGTAGGTGCCGGCCGACTGTCCGTAGAACACCGTCGTCATCAGTTGCGCCGACAGGAAATTCGCGATGATGGCCATCGCGTAGAGCGGGACGATGACCACCATGCCGGCCAGGATCCGGGTCGAGACGAGGTAGGACACCGACTTGATGCCCATCACCTCGAGTGCGTCGACTTCCTCGGCGATGCGCATGGCGCCCAGCTGTGCGGTGGCGCCCGCACCCACGGTGGAGGCCAGGGCGTGGCCGGTGGTGATCGGCGCGACGATGCGGATGTTGACCAGGGCGGCCAGCCCGGCGGTGACCGCCTCGACGCCGATGTTGCCCAGCGACGCGTAACCCTGGATCGCGATGAGGGTGCCGGCCGAGAGGGTCACGAAGCAGACGATGGCCACCGTGCCGCCGATCACGGCCATCGCGCCGGTGCCCATCCCGATCTCGGCGATCAGCCGCAGCACTTCCTTGCGGTAGTAGCGCAGGGCGTGCGGGATCTCGGCGAGCGCCTGGGCGGTGAACCAGGCCAGCTTGCCGACACCGTCGAGGAACCGGGCCGGCGCGCCGAACAGCTTGTTCAGTCCGGCATACCCGCGGGGGAAGCGACTCCGCAGCACCGCCTCGGTCGACGTGGCCATTACCGCCCCGTCCCGAACCGGACGCCGATCGTGGTCAGGATGACGTTGACCGCGAACAGCGCGATCACGCAGAGCACCAGCGTCTCGTTGACGCCCTGACCCACGCCCTTGGACCCACCGCTGACGGTCAGGCCGCGATAGCACCCGACCAGTCCGGCGATCAGACCGAACACCAGCGCCTTCGTCAGCGATATGGCCACCTCGGGCAGACCGGTGACCAGGGTCAGGGTTTGCACGTAGGCGCCCGGGGAGATGTTCTGGACGTACACGCCGAAGATGAAGCCGCCCACCAGGCCGATGGTGATGACCGCGCCGTTGAGCAGGAACGCCACGAACGTCGAGGCGACGACGCGCGGGACGACCAGGCGGTGGATCGGGTCGATGCCGAGAACCTCGAGGGCGTCGATCTCTTCACGAACGGTGCGCGCGCCGAGGTCGGCGCAGATCGCCGTCGACCCCGCACCGGCGACCACGAGCACGGTCACCAGCGGCCCGAGCTGGGTCACCGCGCCCAGTGCGGCGCCGGCCCCGGAGACGTCGGCCGCGCCGATCTCCTGGAGCAGCAGGTTGAGGGTGAAGATGATGAGGACGGTGTTGGGCACGGCCACCGCGACCGTCGGCAGGAACGTGACCCGGACCAAAAACCAGCTCTGGAGGACGAACTCTTTCCACTCGAACGGGCGGGTGAGCGCCTTGGCGGTCAGCACACACATCCGGAAGAATCCGCCGACCGACTGCAACGGCTTGTTGAGCCTGTTCCGCAGGGCGTCGAGGCTGCTGGGCGCCGTAGCAATCGCCACTGACACTCCCTCCTCGTGCCCCGCCCGACGGGTGATCCAGTTGACCGGACGTCTCACCGGCATGGCCGGTCAGACGACGCGTCAGGAATGTACCCGACGTTTCGCCCGATGTGTGGCGCAACGGCTTTATTCACGGGGGATTACTTCTGACTCATAAGTCGTGTCTTGCCGCAGCGGGCTCCCCGGCGTGGTCGGGGGCTTAGCTAGTGCCGCTAAGGGGGTCGTTCAGCCGCCGTTGAGTTGCTCGGCGCGGGTCTTGAGATTGCCGGCCAGGTGCTCCAGAGCGTCGCCGATGAGCTTCTTGACCATCATCGCCGGCACCGCCAGCGAGGTCTCCACGTCCAGATCCACGGTGAGCAGGCTCGACGGCCCCATCTCGACCACCGAGAACACCTGGTTCTGCTTGGTGAACAGCTCACCCTGCTGCATGACGGTCTGGATCTGCGTCGGCCCGGGGTAGTAGACGGCTTGTATATAGGTGCCCCGGTGTCCCTGTACCTCGGTGTCGACACGCAGCTGGCTGGGGCGGCCGTCGTCGTAGCGGGCCAGCACCCACACGCCCTTGACCTCGTCGTTCCACTGCGGATAGGACTCGAAGTCGGCCACGATCCGCAGGATCGACTCCGCGTCGGCGCTGACCTCGAGGGTCTTGCTGACCAGCGGCATCAGCGGGCCGCCTCGGCCGGGGTGCCCAGCGGGCTCTCGGTGCGGATCTTCTCGTCGCGGATCAGCCCGCGCAGCAGGGCGGTGGAGAACTCGGCGGCGATCTCCGCGGCGGTGCGCCGGCCGTCCGGGCGCAGCCAGCGGTAGGCGCCCATGGTCATGCCGATGTAGCCCAGCGCCACCACGTGGGAGTCGCAGTCGTAGAACTCGCCGCTGGCGATCCCGCGGTCGATGAGCCCGTGGACGTGCTCGTAGACCTGTGTTTCCTTCTCGCGGACCTCGGCGACCTGCTCCTCGGTGAACCACTCGGTGATGTAGGGCTGCTCCTGGAAGTACACCGCCGCCCCCTCGGGGTTCTCGGCGATGTTGGTGAGCAGCCGCACCGTGTACTGGTAGAGCGCCTCGCGGGCGGTCCAGGACGGGTCGTCGTGCACGGCGGCCAGGGTGTTCTCCGCCGCGCGGCGGTAGATGTCGAACAGGATCAGCGACTTGCTCGCGTAGTAGTGGTAGACCGTCGCCTTGTTCAGGCCGATCACGTCGGCGACGTCGTCCATCCGGGTGCCGTGGTAGCCGCGGGCGGCGAACAGCCTGGTCGCGACGGCCAGGAGCTCCTCGCGGCGGGTGGTCCCGTTCTCCGGTGGCATGTGTCCTCGGGCTCGGTTCGGTCGTGAACGTCGGTCAATCAAAACGCTGGTCAATCAACTGGTTGGACAGTCTAGGAGACGGGGTAACCGGCCTGATCGGACGCGTGACGGGGCGTGGCGGTCTAGACTGCGGGCATGGACCCGAGCCCGGATTACGACGGCACCGACGAGATCGAGTACTTCTTCAGTTGGCTGCCGTGGGCGCTGCGCGGCGTGGACTGGACCGGAACTCCCGCCTACCCGCCGGTCTAGGGCATCCAGGCGAACGCATCGACGCCGGCGGTGACCGGCGTGACTTTCCCGTCGGGATCACTGACGAGTAGCGGTCTGTCCGGGTCGGTACCGACGTAGGCGACCCGAGTTTTACCCCCCGAATCCGTCCACACCGGTGGCGGCGCGTCCGCCGGGGTCTGGGCGACGATTCGGTCCTGCTGCGGCTTGTCCAGCACCCGGATCGTTTTGGTCTTCTGGTCTGCGCTCCACTCGGTGAAGCCCACCGCGCCGGCGGGCAGTGCCGTGACGTCGTCGTAGGACGCTGTCCCGGTCACCAGAGGTGCGGCACCGTTGGGTGCATCGACGGCGTAGATGCCGCCCTCGCGCAGCGCGAAAGGTATTGCGCTGAAAAGACTTCCGGTCGCGTCACCGTTGGCGAACAGGACGGACCGGCCGTCCGCGTCGTAGCCGACCGCAAACGCGTTGGTGTCTTTCGCGACCACCGTTGACGAACCTCCGACGGTGAGCACGTTGACGTCGACCGGGCTGACGTCGCTGCGTCCGCCGGCCCACGCGATCTGCGTACCGCTGGGCGACCACGCGTAGCTGTCGTCGGCGAACAGCGGCTGCGGGGGAGCGGTGACCGCGCCGGTGCGGGCGTCGGCGGTGAGCAGGAATCCCCCGCCGCCGGCGCTCTTGAGGAACGCGATCCGCTCGCCGGTGGGTGACCATCGCGGAGTCACCGCACGGCCGGGGCCCTCGCCGTCGAACGTCGGCACCAGCGCGGCCGGGTCGACCAGTCGCCGCGGGGTGCCCGCGGGGGTGCGGTCCCGCGACAGGTCGAGCACCCACAGTTCGCCGCCCATCCCCGGGCCGGGCTCGGTCGAGTCGGCCCGCACGAAGGCGATCCGGCCGCCGTCGGGAGAGGGCGCCGGTTGGGAGTCGCCGGGCCCGTCGGTGATCTTGCGGCCCGGTGCGCCGGCCGGGTCGCTGAGGTAGAGCGCGCCGCCCCGGGCGTAGACCAGCGCCGGCCCGGACGGCTGCTGGCCGGCCGGACCCGAACAGGCCGCCGCCAGCACGGTGATCGCCAGGAGTGCCGCCGCTGTCCGCATGGCGCGTCACTGTAGCGGCCTGTCCCTCCGTCGCCCTTGTAGGCTGGGCCACCTTGTGACCGACCTGACGACCATCGCCGCACGCCCGGACCCGCTGCGGTTGCGGATGGACTGCTACCCGCTGCACGACCAGATCGCCGCGCGCTACGGCGACATGGACGCCAACGGCCATCTGAACAACGTCGCCCTGGACTCCCTGCACGAGACCGTCCGGGCCTCGTTCGGCCGGTTGTTGCGCACGACGGACACCAGCCTGTTCGACCGCGGGCTGCGACTGGTGACCGCGCAGCGGACCACCCACTTCCTGGCCGAGGCGCACTGGCCGGTGATGATCCACACCGGCGCCGGCGCCGGGCGCATCGGTCGGACGTCGTACATCGCGTCGACCGGGTTGTTCCGCGACGGGGAGTGCATCAGCCTGTGCGACGCCGTCATCGTCCTGCTCGACGGGCGCGGCCCCACCCCGCTGCCCGACGATTTCCGGGCGGCGCTGCAGGCCGTGCTGCTCCCCGCGCCAAGATCGACCTGAGGAATTTCCCGATTGCCTCGGGGCGCCGATGCAAAGATCACCTCCGTGGACGCTGCGATGATGGGCTTGGCCGGAACTGTCGTCGGGGCGGCCGTCGCCGGCGGCGTAGTACTGGTCAAATCGGTGGCAGAGACATGGCTGCCCGGGGCGGTGGCCAGCGCCGACCAGAAGCGTCAGGCACACATGGACCTGCACTCACGCCGGCACGACGTCTTGCGCGAGTGGCGAGCCGGCCTGGCCGGTGCGCGGGATGCCCACCGTCAGTGGGCCACCGGATCACCGAAGACCGAGGCGCCCAACGTCGTCGGCGCGGAGTGGTTCGAGAGCCTTCGGCCCTACCTGTCTGACAGCGGCGACGCCGCGCAGTACCGGACCGCCTGTGAGGTCCATTGCGACAATCCGACTCTCGTTGCGCTGTCGCTCGAGATCGGGCGTATCGAGAAGGACTGGGTCGAGGAGGAACGCAGGCACGTGCGCCGCCGCTGAGTTCTCGGCCGCCCTCAACGGTACGGCGCCTCGCGCGCCTCGAACGTCATCGAATTGAAGTCGCGCAACAACACCGCCTCGGACAGCGCCTCCGAAGACGGCCCCGGTAGCGCTACCGCGTACAGACACCCCTTGGTCGCGAACAACAGCCGGGCGTCGTCACGCTCCGCCCATTCCCAGTCGGGTTCGGCGATGCTCACCCCGCGTTCGGAGTGGACCAGGACGTGCTCGTCCCAGTAGCAGCCCTTGCCCTCGGGGGGGTCGAGTTGCTCGTGGGCCAACTTGCGCAGCAGCCAGCCGTGCTTGAGTGGCTTCTCGAAGACTGTGTGGGACTGCATCTTCGCGACCTGTGCACGCTCGGTCAGGGTCCAGCCGTCGCGGATCAGCCGTGGGTAGTAGACGCCGGGGCACTCGCCGCCGAAGCTGCGCTCCGGTGCGTATTCACGGTTGCGGCCGATCTCGCTGGAATCCTGCATGACGCGATGTCCACTGCCGTCGTTGAGCCAGTAGTGCCGGTTGCCGGTGAACAGCCCACCGCCGTTCCAGCCGTCACCCTTGCCCAGCAGCACCACCGGACGCAGCCACGGCGCCCGGGATATCGCCGTCCACGAGCCGCCGGTGTCGGAGTCCCACTGTGCGTTCAGTGCGAAGTAGATCAGGTGCTTGCCGTCGGGGGAAAGGTCGCTGCGGCGCTCGTAGATCCGGCCGTGCAGCCACTGGCCGAGTTCGAAGGTGTCGGTCTTACGATCCCAGCCGATGGTGCACACCCGGTCCGAGGGCCCGCGTCGGATCACCACCGCCGCGCTGCTGTGCCCGGCAAGCAGCACGTGCAGACGAGCGGGGAAGCTCACCGCTACAGCGCCTTGAGTTCCTCGATGACCTCGCCCACCGATTTCTTGGCGTCGCCGAACAGCATCGAGGTGGTCGCGCCGGAGAACAGCGGGTTGTCGATACCGGCGTAGCCCGAGGACATCGACCGCTTGAGCACGATCACCGATCGGGACTGGTCGACGTTGAGGATCGGCATGCCGTAGATCGGGCTCGAGGGATCCGTGCGCGCCGCCGGGTTGGTGACGTCGTTGGCGCCGATCACCAAGGTCACGTCGGTGCGCGGGAACTCGCCGTTGATGTCGTCCATTTCCTTCATCGCGTCGTAGTCCACGTCGGCTTCGGCCAGCAGCACGTTCATGTGGCCGGGCATGCGGCCGGCCACCGGGTGGATGGCGAACTTGACCTCCACGCCCTTCTGCTCCAGGAGGTCCGCCATCTCCTTGACCGCGTGCTGGGCCTGGGCGACGGCCAAACCGTAGCCGGGGACGACGATCACCTGGTTGGCGTAGGCCATCTGAATGGCCGCGTCCGACGCCGAGGTCGCTTTCACCGCGCCCTGCTCGGCTCCGCCCGGCCCGCCGGCGGCGTCGGTGCCGCCGAACGAGCCGAAGACGATCGCCGGGATGGAACGGTTCATCGCGACGGCCATCAGGTTGGTCAGGATCGAGCCCGACGCGCCCACGATCATGCCCGCCACGATCATCGCGGTGTTGTTGAGCGCCAAACCTGCTGCCGCCGCCGACAACCCGGTCATCGCGTTCAGTAGCGAGATCACCACCGGCATGTCGGCGCCGCCGATCGGGAACACGACGAACAGGCCCATGATGCCGGCCAGGATCAGCAGCAGCACGACCCACCAGACCGACAGACCCTCGTTCAGGCCGATGAACACCGCTATTGCGACGGCGGCGAGCAGCAGCGCGATGTTGGCGGCCTGGAAGATCTTCGCGCCCTTGACGAACGCCTTCTCGACGTTCTTGGGGATGATGTTTTCCTGCAGCTTGGCGAAGGCGACCAGCGAACCCCAGAACGACACCGAGCCGATGATCGCGGCGAACAGCGATCCGACCACCAGGGCGACCGTCGGGGACTGCTCCGGCTTGAATGTCGAAAAGCCATCGGTCTCAATGAATTCCGCCCACGCGATCAGCGCGACCGTGCCACCGCCGACACCGTTGAACAGCGCCACCAACTGCGGCATCGCGGTCATCTTGGTCTTCTTCGCCGGCGGTACACCCAGGATCACACCGATCGCCAGTCCGGAGACGATCAGGATCCAGTTGATCGCCGCGGTGTCGCGGACCTTGATCAGCGTGGCGATCACCGCGATGCCCATACCGACCGCGGCGATCCAGTTGCCCCGCACCGCGGTCTTGGGACCGGTCAGCCCCATCAGGCCGTAGATGAACAGCGAGAAAGCGAAGATGTAGAGGACGTCGACGAGGTAGGTCACGGAGTGATCTCCTTCGCCGTGATCTCCTTCGCCATGATCTCCTTCGTCCCGGTGTTGGCCGCGGGGAGTTCTTTCTTCTTGCTCTTGAACATGCCCAGCATCCGGTCGGTGACCAGGAACCCGCCGATCACGTTGAGCGTGCCGAACACCAGCGCGACGAACCCGATGATGCGAACGCCCCAGTGCGCGTCCGCGGGCAGGTTGCCCAGCACCAGCAGCGCGCCGAGCACCACGATGCCGTGGATGGCGTTGGTGCCCGACATCAACGGGGTGTGCAGGGTGTTGGGCACCTTGGAGATCACCGCGAACCCGACGAACCCGGCCAGCACCAGGATCGCCAGGTTGGCCAGCAGTTGGGTGTACACGGCGCTCACACCTCCCGGGTCACGCAGGCCGCGGCGACGACCTCGTCATCGAAGTCGGGGGCCAGCGCGCCGTCTGTGATGAGCAGTTCCAGCAGCGCGGTGATGTTCTTGGCGTAGAGCTCGCTGGCGTGCTCCGGCATGGTCGCGGGGAGGTTGAGCGGCGACGCGATCGTCACGCCGTGACGCACCACGGTCTCCCCCGGCTCGGTCAGTTCACAGTTTCCGCCGGTCTCACCGGCGAGGTCGACGATCACGCTGCCGGGTTTCATCCCCTGCACCGCTGTCGCGGTGACCAGCCGCGGTGCGGGCCGGCCGGGCACCAGGGCGGTGGTGATCACCACGTCGAAACCGCCGATGGCCTTCTCCAATCCCTCCAACTGGCGGGCGCGTTCGGCGTCGGTGAGTTCGCGGGCGTAGCCGCCCTCACCGGCCGCGTCGATCCCGACGTCGAGCCACTGCGCCCCCACCGAGCGCACCTGGTCGGCGACCTCGGGGCGCACGTCGTATCCGGTCGTCTTGGCGCCCAGTCTTTTCGCGGTCGCCAGCGCCTGCAGGCCCGCCACGCCGACGCCGAGCACCAGCACGCTAGCGGGTTTGACCGTGCCCGCGGCGGTGGTGAGCATCGGGAAGAAGCGGGTCGACTCGCTGGCGGCCAGCAGGACGGCCTTGTATCCGGCGACGTTCGCCTGGGAGGACAGCGCGTCCATCGCCTGGGCGCGCGAGATCCGCGGGATCGCCTCGACGGCGAACGCCTGGACACCGGCGGCCTTGAGCGCGGCGATCTGGTTGTCGGCGTTGCGCGGGTGCAGGAAACCGACCAGCGTCTGGCCGGCCCGCAACCGTGCGACCTCGGCGGGCGACGGGGGGTCGACCTTGACGACGATGTCAGCCGACCAGGCGTCACCGATGCTCGCCCCGGCCGCGGTGAACAGCTCGTCGGGAAGCAGCGCGCGCTGACCGGCGCCGGATTCGACCACCACCGCCACACCACTGGCGACCAGGGCCGAAACCGCCTTGGGCACCAGCGCAACCCGCCGCTCGTCGGGCGCCGCCTCGGCGACGACGCCCACGGTCGTCTGCGAACCCGTCACGGGTGCGAGTGCTTCCTCATGCTCGTGACACCCTAACCGCTGTCCCGGGATCCGAGGACAGCACGTTGATTGGGGCAAACGTTCATTTGCGGGGAGAAAACCCCCTGCAGAAACCTAAAAATTGCGTTTTCGGGTGGAACCCGGCGGCCCGCTGTGATATACCTCAGACACGCGTTTCCTGAGTGGGGGCTGATAACACCAGAGAAATCCCCGGACCACCTCGCCGCTGTTTATGCGGCTGACAGTGGGTCAGACACTGACTGTCGGTCCGTTAACGCTGTTCCCGATTGATAGAACCGTGAGTGTTTCTAAGCATTTATTGACGTATTGAGCTGACCTACCGAGGAGTTCCCCATGTTCCCCGCCCACGACGAACGCGTCCCGCGCACGACCAACTACGCCAGGTTCATCGGCCGGGTCGGGGCTCTGGCCGCCGCCCTGGGCGTGGGCACCCTGATCAGCGGTCTGGGCATTGCCGCCGCCGACACCACCTCCGCGGGTGATACCGCCGCACCGTCGAGCGCGAGCGCCGATCCGCGCTCCGGAGCGCAGGCGTCCGGCCGCGGCGACCGTCGCGCTGCCGCGCCGGAATCGGCCGCGCCCGCGGCCACCGTCCCGGCCGAGCGGTCGGTGCCCGCCGCTCGGACGCCCTCGAAGAACTCTCCGCCGTCCACCGACTCGCGCTCCAACTCTCCGACCAGCGCGCCTGCGACCGACCGGACCCCGGATGTGGCGCCCGCTCCGGCCGCCGATCTGCCGCGGCTGCCCGACGTGAGCCGCGCGGCCACGGTCGGGGCCCCTGCCCCGGCGGCGCCGGTGGCGGCTGTCAGCCTGCCCGCCGTCGCGCCTGCCCCCGCGGCCGCCCCCGCAGCGGCACCCGCGGGGGTCGCCGTGGAGGCCGTGCTCAACCCGCTGCTGGGAACCGGCCCCGGCGCTCCGGCCGAGTCGGTGCTGTCGTGGGCCGTGCTGGCGGTCGCCCGCCGCGCGAGCCGGACCGCCGCGGCGTCGACCACAGCCCAGCCGCTGCCGGCCGCCACGGCCAGCACCGGCACCACCACCAAGATCACCTGGGCGTGGGGCACCAACACCGCCCTGAACTTCAACCCCGCCACCGACAAGCTGGACTTCGGCTGGTTCCAGCCCGCCGAGTTCTCCGTCAGCGAGACCGGCGGATCCACCCGGATCGCGATCACCAACAACAACCAGACCTACACCCTGACCGGGGTCGGGCTGAAGCAGCTGAACGCCGCCACCAACATCGTCGCGCTGGACCCGACCACGACCGCGAAGTGGCAGAGTGCGATCGCCAACGCCGGCACGGTCACCCCGCCGGTGGTGACACCGCCGACGGTGTCGATCGCCAACGTGTCGATGGCCGAGGGCAACTCGAGCACCAGCGCCGCGCGGTTCACCGTGTCGCTGTCCAAGGCGTCGACGTCCACCGTCACCGTCGGCTACGCGACGGCCAACGGCACCGCGACCGCCGGGCAGGACTACACCGCCGCCAGCGGCACCCTGACCTTCGCCCCGGGCGTGCTCTCCCAGCAGGTCAGTGTCAGCGTCACCGGCGATGCGACCGTGGAGCCTGATGAGACGTTCACCGTCACCTTGAGCAATCCGACCGGCGCGACGCTAGCGGCCGCGACGGCCACGGGCACCATCACCAACGACGACACCGCACCGGTGGTGAGTGCACCGACCGTGTCGATCTCCAACGTGTCGGTGGCCGAGGGCAACTCGGGCACCAGCACCGCGCGCTTCACCGTGTCGCTGTCCAAGGCATCGACATCCACCGTCACCGTCGGGTACGCGACAGCCAACGGCACCGCGACCGCCGGGCAGGACTACACCGCCGCCAGCGGCACCCTGACCTTCGCCCCGGGAGTCACCTCCCAGCAGGTCAGCGTCGCCGTCATCGGCGACGCGACCGTGGAACCCAACGAGACCTTCACCGTCACATTGAGCAATCCGACCGGCGCCACGCTAGCGGCCGCCACGGCGACGGGCACCATCACCAACGACGACACCGCTCCGGTCACCCCGCCGGTGGCCGGTGATCGCTGGGGCAGCACGTTCTACGCGCCGTATGTCGACATGGGCGGCTGGCCGGTGCCCGATCTCCTGGCGATCAGCAAGACCAACGGCGGCGGGTCGCTGTTCACCGCGGCGTTCATGCAGGCCACTCCCGACGGCAAGCTGGCCTGGGCGGGCCTCAATGCGCTCACCCCCGATGCCGCCAACGATCAGGCCCGGTCCATCAACCAGTCGATCAAGGCGTTGCAGGACGCCGGCGGGGACGTGATGGTCTCCCTGGGCGGCGCGGCCGGCACCTCGCTCGCACAGTGGGGGGCGACCCGCGGAATGACGGCGGCACAGTTGGCCAACGCCTACGCCGGGGTGATCGACACCTACGGCATCACCCACCTCGACTTCGACATCGAGGGAGCCGCGGTCGCCGACCCGGTCTCGATTGCGCTGCACAGCCAGGCGCTCAAGGTGCTGCAGCAGACCAAGCCGGACGTCAAGATCTGGTACACGCTGCCGGTGCTGCCCGCCGGGCTGACCGCCGACGGCCTCAACGTCGTCAAGTCCGCGCTGGCCGCCGGGGTGAACCTGGCCGGCGTCAACGTGATGGCCATGGACTACGGCGAGTCCGCCGCACCCACGTCGGGCCCCAACGCCAAGACCATGGGCGCCTACGCGATCGACTCCGCGGAGTCCACCTACGCCCAGTTGTCGTCGCTGTATTCCGGCTACGGGCGGACCTTCAGCTACAGCCAGCTGGGGGTGACGCCGATGCTCGGCGTGAACGACGTGCTCTCCGAGGTGTTCACCCTCGCCGACGCGCAGGTGCTCGAGGACTACGCGCGCAGCAAGGGTGTGGGCATGCTCGCGCTGTGGTCGGTCACCCGCGACACACCCGGACCCCTCGGCGTCTCCACCTACACCCACTCCGGGTTGAGCGTGCCGGCCGGCAGCTTCGCCAAGATCCTCAACGACTACGGCACCATCAACACCCTCAACTACGGTCAGACCGGCGGCGGGACGACCACGCCGACCACTCCGCCGGTGACAGGCGGCACCACCACCAAGATCACCTGGTCGTGGGGCACCAACACCGCGCTGAACTTCAACACCGCCACCGACAAGCTGGACTTCGGCTGGTTCCGGCCCGATGAGTTCGACATCACCGAGAACGCCGGGTCGACCCGGATCTCGATCGTCAACGGCAACCAGACCTACACCCTGACCGGGGTGGGGCTCAAGCAGATGAGCATCGGCAACATCGTCGCGCTGGATTCCAACACCACCGCGAAGTGGCAGAGCGCGATCGCCAACGCCGGCACGGTCACCCCGCCTCCGGTGGTCACCCCGCCGACGGTGTCGATCGCCGGCGTGAGCGTGACCGAGGGCAACACGGGCAGCGCCACCGCGCGCTTCACGGTGTCGCTGTCCAAGGCGGCCAGCACCACGGTCACCGTCGGGTACGCGACGGCCAACGGGACCGCCACCGCCGGACAGGACTACACCGCCGCCAGCGGCACCCTGAGCTTCGCCCCCGGCGTGACCTCCCAGCAGGTCAGCGTCAACGTCACCGGCGACACCACCGTGGAACCCGACGAGACGTTCACCGTCACCCTGACCAACCCCACCGGCGCCACACTCGCGACGGCGAGCGCGACGGGCACCATCACCAACGACGACACCACCACCACTCCGGTGACGTCGCTGCCGATCGCCAATTCCGACAAGGTGCTGGCGGCGTACTTCCCCGAGTGGGGGATTTACGGCCGCAACTTCCAGGTCGCCGACATCCCGGCCGAGGAGTTGACCCACGTCATCTACGCGTTCCTGGACGTCAAGCCCACCGGGGAGGTGGCGCTGTACGACAGCTTCGCCGCCGTCGACAAGCGCTTCGCCGCCAACGAGACGGTCACCGGTGAGGCCGACGCGTGGTACTACCCGCCGTCGGACCCGCGTTCGCAGCAGACCGTGTGGGGCAACTTCAACCAGCTCGCGCAACTCAAGGCGAAGTACCCGCACCTGCGGGTGAGCATCGCGATCGGCGGCTGGACGCTGTCGGGCAACTTCAGCACCGTCGCCTCCACCGCGGCGGGCCGGGAGACGATGGCGAACTCGATCGTGAACTTCCTCAACACCTACCGGATGTTCGACGGTGTCGACTTCGACTGGGAGTACCCCGGCGGGGGCGGGCTGGAGAGCAACTCGGTCAGCCCCAATGACGGCGCGAACTACGCCGAACTGCTCAAGGTGTTGCGCGGCAAGCTCACCACCCTGGGCCAGCAACTCGGCCGCCGGTATGAGATCTCGGTGGCCTCGCCGGCCGGGTACGACAAGATCGCCAAGTTCAACGCCGCCGGGCTGGCGCCCAGCGTGGACTTCTTCAACCTGATGTCCTACGACTTCCACGGCACCTGGGAGAAGACCACCGGCCACCAGTCGGCCTTCACCGGGGACGCCAACGGCTACGACATCAAGACCGCGGTCGATCTCTACCTGGCCTCCGGGGTGAGCCCCAACAAGATCGTGCTCGGGGCGCCGCTGTACACCCGCGGCTGGAGCGGTGTCGCCGACGGCGGTGACGGCGGATACCTGGAGGGCACCAGCGGCGCGGCACCGGGCACCTTCGAGGCCGGCGTCTACGACTACAAGGATCTGCTGCGCCAGGTGCAGGACCCCAACGGCGGCTGGCTGCTCTACTGGGACGACAAGGCCCAGGC
>VEQY01000046.1 GCA_018882965.1 Mycobacterium sp.
AGTTGGCCGCCTCGTAGAGGTTCTCGATGCCGAGCTGGTCCTCGACGAACTCCACACCGGCTTCGTGCACGCCGACGGTGCGCTTGCGCAGGTCGACTTCGTAGTGTTCGTCCTTCTTGAGCATCGGAGCCAGCCGCGCGAACTCGGAGTACCAGTGCGAGGAACCGTCGGCCTGCCCGGAGATGATCAGCGGGGTGCGGGCCTCGTCGATGAGGATGGAGTCGACCTCGTCGACGATGGCGTAGTGGTGGCCGCGCTGGACCAGGTCATCCAGGGAGTGCGCCATGTTGTCGCGCAGGTAGTCGAAACCGAACTCGTTGTTGGTGCCGTAGGTGATGTCGGCGCCGTAGGCGACGCGCTTCTCGTCGGGGCTCTGCCCGGAGAGGATGACACCGACGTCGAGTCCGAGGAACCGGTGCACACGGCCCATCCACTCGCTGTCGCGCTTGGCCAGGTAGTCGTTCACCGTCACGACGTGCACGCCCTTGCCGGTCAGCGAGTTCAGATAGGCCGGCAGCACGCAGGTCAGCGTCTTTCCCTCGCCGGTCTTCATCTCCGCGACGTTGCCGAAGTGCAGGGCGGCCGCACCCATGACCTGCACGTCGAACGGCCGCTGCGAGAGCACCCGCCACGCCGCCTCGCGGGCCACCGCGAAGGTCTCGGGCAGCAGGTCGTCGAGGTCCTCCCCGTCGGTGGCCCGCTTGCGGAACTCGTCGGTCTTGGCCCGCAACTCGCCGTCGGTGAGCTTCTCCACGTCGTCGGACAGGGTATTGACGTAGTCAGCGACCCCCTTGAGGCGCTTGACCATGCGGCCTTCGCCGAGGCGCAGCAACTTAGAAAGCACGGACTCTTCCCTACGGTTCGGGGTCTGAAGCGCCCTCCATCCTAGGTGACGCGCCCAACGGCCCTGATCAGGCCAGCCTGATCAATCCGTAGTCGTAGGCATGGCGGCGGTAGACCACCGCCGGACGGTCGGTCTCGCGGTCGTGGAACAGGAAGAAGTCATGACCGACCAGTTCCATCTCGTAGAGCGCGTCGTCGACGGTCATCGGCGTGGCCGGATGTTCCTTGACCCGCACGATCCGGCCCGGCTCGTGCTCCTCGTGCGTCTCGGCCGGGGGTGGCGGGGCGGGTTCGGGTGTGAATGCGTCGGCGATCTCGGGGGTGGAGGCGGTGGCCTGGTGCAGCGACACCGGGGTCTTGTCGCCGTAGTGCACGCGGCGGCGGTCCTTGCTGCGACGCAGCCGGTTCTCGAGTTTGTGCACGGCCGCCTCGAACGCCCCGTAGAAGCTGTCCGCGCAGGCCTCGCCACGCACAACCGGTCCGCGGCCGTGCGCGGTGATCTCGACGTGCTGGCAGCTCTTCCGTTGCCGGCGATTGGGCTCGTGCTCGAGCTCCACGTCGAAGCGCCGGATCCGCCGGTCGAGCCGCTCGACGCGGGACAGCTTCTGGCCCACGTAAACCCGGTAGTGGTCGGGAATCTCGACGTTGCGACCCGTCACCTGGATGTCGGCGTTGGGGGCGTCTTCGGACTCGTCATCGGCACTATCGGCACTATCGGCACTGAAGGAAGCGGCGTTCGCGGAATGGCTTGACATGCTTGGCAACTCGTTTCTGTCCAGGGCTGTCGAGGGGCTGCACCGGCTCGGGCGGACAACGGGGGTATTCCCACTCCGCCGCCCGGAGCCAACGCTGGGATCGAAGAATCCACCTCCTCCGCTCTCGGCCTTCCGGGGGTTTACCCGACGGTAGTCGCAGTCCGTGTGGTGGTGCCAGTTTTCGCTGAGCTTCACGCGCGGGCGAGCGCCAGCACCGCCGCCACCCTCGCGCCGGCCCCGTCCAGTGCGCGCACCGCCTCCCGCGCCGTCGCACCGGTGGTCACCACGTCGTCGACCAGCAGCACCTCCCCCGCCGTGCAGGGCGCACCGACCCGCACCCGGCCGGCGATGTTGCGCTCCCGGTCGGTGCCGGACAACCCGACCGAGTCGCGGGCCGGCCCGGCGGTTCTCAGCACGGCGGCGACGGTGATCAGCGGGGTGGCGGCGGTGGCCGCACGCGCGATGCGGGTGACCGGGTCACCGCCGCGGCGGCGCGCGGCCGAACGACGGGTCGGTGCCGGAACCAGCGTGACCGGGTAGCGCAGCACACCCCACCCGATCAGCCGGTCGACGCCCAGCGCCAGGGCGCGGGCCAGCGGTGCGGCCAGGTCGCGGCGGCCGCGCTCCTTGAGCGCGACGATGGCCTGGCGCCGGACCCCGGCGTAGCGACCGAGGGCGAACACCGGCACACCCGGGTCGATGCGCGGGGTGATGACGTGCGGGTCGTCCGGCCCGACCCGCAGCGCGGTCGCACAGACCCGGCACCACCGCACCGACCACGCGCCGCAGCCCCCGCACTCCAGCGGCAGCACCAGGTCGAGCAGGTCGGTCATTGCAGGGCGCAGTATGCGGGGGCGGACCGACAGGTCAGCCCGGCAGCACCGGAACCGTGCCGGGTGTCATCAGCGGACGGACCTCCGACCAGGTTTCCGCGTTCTCGGCGCTGGTGCCCAGCAGCTGCAGCACGCCGCGGGCGTCGGCCACGTAGACCGCCGAGGGGTTCGCCGCCACCGCCGACACCGGCATCACCAGATTGGTGTTCGGACCGTCGGAGTTCACCCCGTCGAGGTTGACGTAGGAGACCGGGTGGGCGGGGTCGGTCCGGGTCACCACGATGTCGTCACCGGTGCGCCAGGCCAGCGACACCACGCTGGTGCCGAGGCCGAACCCGATGCGGCGCGGGTAGGTCAGCGCGAACTCGCCGCCGGGAGTCTGCTCGACCCCGGTCAGGACGACCTGGCCGTCGATGACCATGGCCGCGCGGGTGCTGTCGCGGGACAGCTGCAGGTCGGTGATCACGCCGGGAAAACCCGAGGAGATCGCGGCGGTGTCGACCGGGATGCGGGCCGGCTCGCCGGAGGCCTCCTCGCGGATCACCCGCACGACGCTGTTGCCGTCCACCACGACCCAGACCGCGTTGTCCAGCGCCCACGACGGCCGGGACAGGGTGCGGCCGTCGGTCGCCCGCGTCGCCTGCCCGCCGAGGGGCCCGATCCACAGCGACGACCCGGGCTCGGGCCCGTCCGGTGCGGGGGCCACGACCGAGGCCACGTCGGCGCCGGTCCGCGACAGCGAGGCCGCCCGCTGACCGGCCAGCGCGCCGAAGGACCCCGGCACCAGGGTGTACTGCTGTCCCTCCAGCTTGACCAGGGTGCCGCCGAGCAGGGCGTGCACGCCGGCGGCGGCGCCGTCCACCGCACCCGGGTCGGTGGCGGCGACGTCGGTGGTCTTCCAGCCGTCGACGAACCTGTCGTCGAGCGCCGCGCCGTCGACGTCGATCAGATAGGGCCCCTTGATGTCGGCGCGGGCCAACGTCCAGATCAGCTGGGCGGCCAGCAGCTGCCGGCTGCTGGGGTCGGTGGTGGTCAGGCTCTCCAGTTCGATGCGCGCGCCGCCGTAGCCGCGGCCCACACCGGTCTTGCCGCCGTCGGCCCGGGTGACCGGGCCGCGCAGGTTGAGCGGCGGCCCGAGCAGGTTGCGCACCGCCTTGGCCATCTCCGGACGCGGGCCGGCGATGAGCTTGGTGACCAACTCGGTGGCCAGCAGGTCGGGGTCGGACACCGCGACGTAGCGCGGGTCGGGAACGACCGTCGTGCCGGTGGGGTCGATGAAGTAGAGCGTGTTGCGTTTGTAGCTGGCCTGGAACTCCTGCCAGTCCAGGAAGACTCCGTTGGGCAGGCGGTTGATGCGCCAGCCCGAGGAGGTCTGCACCAGCTCGATGGGGCCCGGGTCGGGCAGTTCGCCCTCGCCGGTCTCGAACACCCCGATGTCGGAGAGCGAACCGAGGATCTGGGCCTTCATGGTCACCGACACGGTGTCCGATGAGCGGGTCTCGGTGAAGACGACCTTGTCGATCAGCAGCGCGCTGCCGCCGTCGTCCCAGTCCTTGGAGGCCGACTCGGTGAGGAACTGCCGGGCGGCCCGGTGCCGGTCGGCCGGATCGGCGGTGGCCTTGAGGAACTCGCGCAGCAGCTGGTCGGGATTCATGCCGGTGTTCGGCTCGGGCAGCCGTTCGGGTTCGGGGCGTTCGACCGTGCCGATCGCCTGCGGAGCCGACGAATCGGGCACGCCGGCGCATCCGGGAAGCAGCGCGACCGCGACGACCAGGGCGGCGCTGAGCAGCCGGCGGCTCACCCGCGATCCCCCGCGGTCTCATGCTGCAGGACCTGCTCGTCGGATTCGGCGAGGGCGGGCTTGGCCGACTTGACCGGCTTGAGCGGCAGCGGGCTGGTGGTCACCTTGTGCCCGCGCACCAGCGGCAGGGTCAGCCGGAAGCAGGCGCCCTCGCCGGGCTCGCCCCACGCCTCCAGCCGGCCCTGGTGCAGCCGGGCGTCCTCGATGCTGATCGCCAGGCCCAGACCGGTGCCGCCGGAGCGGCGCACCCGCGACGGGTCCGAGCGCCAGAACCGGCTGAACACCAGCTTCTCCTCACCGGGGCGCAGCCCGACGCCGTAGTCGCGCACGCTGACCGCGACCGAGTCCTCGTCGGCGGCCATCAGGATGTCCACCGGCTTGTGCTCGGCGTGGTCGATCGCGTTGGCGATCAGGTTGCGCAGGATGCGCTCCACCCGCCGCGGGTCGACCTCGGCGACCACCGGCTCCTCGGGCAGCGCGACGCGCAGGTCGATCCCGGTCTCGGCGGCCAGGTGCCCGACCTTGCTCAGCGCGTCGGTGACCGTGGCGCGAAGGTCGACGGCCTCCACCGACAACTCGGCCACGCCCGCGTCGTGGCGGGAGATCTCCAGCAGGTCGTTGAGCAGAACCTCGAACCGGTCCAGCTCGCTGACCAGCAGTTCGGTGGAGCGGCGCAGCGCCGGGTCGAGTTCGGCCAACTCCGCGCTGTGGTCGTAGATCAGGTCGGCCGCCATCCGCACCGTGGTCAGCGGGGTGCGCAGCTCGTGGCTGACGTCGGAGGTGAACCGGCGTTGCAGGTTGCCGAACTCCTCGAGCTGGGTGATCTGCCGCTGCAGGCTCTCGGCCATGTCGTTGAAGGAGACCGCCAGCCTGGCCATGTCGTCCTCGCCGCGCACCGGCATCCGCTCGGAGAGGTAGCCCTCGGCGAACCGCTCGGCGATGCGCGACGCCGACCTCACCGGCAGCACCACCTGCCGGGAGACCAGCATGGAGATCCCGGCCAGCAGCACCAGCAGCACCAACCCGCCGGTGGCGATGGTTCCGCGGACCAGGGTGATGGTGTTGTTCTCGCTGGTGAGCGGGAAGACCAGGTAGAGCTCGAGGTTCTCCACCCGCGACGGCGCGGGCGTGCCGATCAGCAGCGCCGGCCCGGAGAACGCCTCGGTGCGCACGGTCGCGTACTGGTAGCTGACCTGGCCGGCTTCGACGAAGTCCCGCAGCGAGCGCGGGATCTGGTCGACCGGGCCGGCCGAGGCGGCCTCGCGCGGCCCGTCGCCGGGAACGATCAGCACCGCGTCGAAGGTACCGGCCAGCCCGGATCCCGAGGTCTGCCCGGTCTTGGAGATCAGGGTGTTGCGCGCCAGTTGCAGGCTGGACTCCACCGAGCGGGCCTCTTCCCCGCTGACGATGCCGCTGACCGTGCTGCGCGCCCGGTCCACCTCCTGGGTGGCGGCCCGGACCTTGTCCTCCAGAACCCGGTTGGTGATCTGACTGGTCAGCACGAACCCGAGGACCAGGATCACTGCCGCCGACAGACCCAGGGTCAGCACCACCACCCGCAACTGCAGGGAGCGACGCCAGATCCGACCGAACTTGCGGCCGACCGTGCTGGTGCCCCGCAGCAGCGGGCCGGAGCGGCCCCACGGCCCGCGGACCCGTGCCCTAGCCGCCATGGCGCCCGTCGCCGGCGCGGGTCGTCATGCGCGGGTCACGGAGGTCCGGCCTTGTATCCCACTCCTCGAACGGTCAGCACCACCTGCGGGTTCTCCGGATCCTTCTCGACCTTCGCCCGCAACCGCTGGACATGCACGTTCACCAAACGGGTGTCAGCGGGGTGCCGATACCCCCACACCTGTTCGAGCAGCACATCTCGAGTAAACACCTGTCGGGGTTTGCGTGCCAACGCCACCAGCAGGTCGAACTCCAGCGGCGTCAGCTGGATCTGCTCGCCGTCGCGGGTGACCTTGTGGGCGGGCACGTCGATGTCGATGTCGGCGATGGAGAGCATCTCGGCGGGTTCGTCGTCGTTGCGGCGCAGCCGCGCGCGCACCCGGGCCACCAGCTCCTTGGGCTTGAACGGCTTCATGATGTAGTCGTCGGCGCCGGACTCCAGCCCCAGCACGACGTCGACCGTGTCGGTCTTGGCCGTCAGCATCACGATCGGGACCCCGGAGTCCGAGCGCAGCACCCGGCAGACGTCGATGCCGTTCATGCCGGGCAGCATGAGATCGAGGAGCACCAGGTCGGGCCGCAGCTCGCGTACCGCGGTCAGGGCCTGGGAGCCGTCACCGATCACCGCGGTCTCGAAACCTTCGTTCCGCAGCACGATGGTGAGCATCTCGGCCAGCGAGGGGTCGTCGTCAACGACGAGGATTCTTTGCCTCATGGACTCCATGGTGTCACCGAATCCTGACTTTTCGCTGCTACCACACGCTGGCGAGTTGCACCGGATTCACGTCGGGGGCCACCACCGACCAGGGCCCGTGCCACCCGGCGGCGGCCAGTCCGGCGTAGACGGCCGCGGTGCGCTGCTGCAGGCCCTCGTCGCGTTCGTAGGCGTCGCGGACACGGTCGGTCTCCTCGCCGGCCCGGCGCCGGGCCCGCTCGGCAGCCAGCTCGACGGGTACGTCGAGCAGGATCTGGTGGTCGGGCTCGGGCAGGCCCAACCGCCCGTACTCGAGGTCGCCGATCCAGCCGACCATCTCCCCGGCGGCGTCCTGGTGCAGCCGGGCCGCGCAGTAGGCCGCGTTGGACCCCACATAGCGGTCCAGGATCACCACGTCGTTCCCGGCGCGCAGCTCGGCGATCCGCCCCCTGGCGGCGGCCCGGTCGAGGGCGAAGAGCACCGCCATCGCGTACACCGACTCGGCCAGGTCGCCGTGACCGCCGTGCAGCGCCTCGCGGGCCAGGTCGGCGGTGACCGACTCGCCGTAGCGCGGGAAGGCCAGGGTGGCCACCGACCGGCCCCGGGCAGCGAGTGCGGCGCGCAGGCCCTCGGTGAGGGTGCGTTTGCCGGACCCGTCGAGGCCCTCGATGACGATGAGCGTCATCGAATGTGCGTCCAGCGCGTGAATTTCGGCTCAAACACGATCTGTGCGCACTCTCGGCGCTTAATAGCGATAGTGCTCCGGCTTGTAGGGGCCCTCGACGTCAACACCGATGTACTCGGCCTGCTCCTTGGTGAGTTTGGTCAGCGTGCCGCCGAGCGCCTCGACGTGGATGCGGGCCACCTTCTCGTCGAGGTGCTTGGGCAGCCGGTAGACCTCGTTGTCGTACTCGTCGTTCTTGGTCCACAGCTCGATCTGGGCGATGACCTGGTTGGAGAAGCTGTTGCTCATCACGAACGACGGGTGGCCGGTGGCGTTGCCGAGGTTGAGCAGCCGGCCCTCGCTGAGCACGATGATGGAGTGCCCGTCGGGGAAGACGAACTCGTCGACCTGGGGCTTGATGTTGATGCGGCGGATCTTCGGATCGCGCTCCAGGGAGGCCATGTCGATCTCGTTGTCGAAGTGGCCGATGTTGCCCAGGATCGCCTTGTCCTTCATCTTGCGCATGTGGTCGATCGTGATGATGTCCTTGTTGCCGGTGGAGGTGATGACGATGTCGGCGTCACCGATGGCGTCCTCCACGGTGACGACGTTGTAGCCCTCCATCAGGGCCTGCAGCGCGTTGATCGGATCGATCTCGGTGACGCTGACCCGGGCGCCCTGGCCCTTGAGTGACTCCGCGCAACCCTTGCCGACGTCGCCGAATCCGCACACCAGCACGCTCTTGCCGCCGATGAGCACATCGGTGCCGCGGTTGATGCCGTCGATGAGCGAGTGGCGGGTGCCGTACTTGTTGTCGAACTTGCTCTTGGTCACCGAGTCGTTGACGTTGATCGCCGGGAAGGCGAGTTCGCCGGCCGCCGCGAACTGGTACAGACGCAGCACGCCGGTGGTGGTCTCCTCGGTGACGCCCTTGATCGACTCGGCGATCTTGGTCCACTTGTAGCGGTCGGTCTCGAACCGCTCGCGCAGCCGGGCCAGGAACACCTTCCACTCGGTCGGGTCGTCCTCCTCGGCGGGGGGCACCACACCGTTCTTCTCGAACTCCGCGCCGCGCAGCACCATCATGGTGGCGTCGCCGCCGTCGTCGAGGATCATGTTCACCGGCTCGCCGGGCCAGGTGAGCATCTGCTCGGTGGCCCACCAGTACTCCTCCAGGGTCTCGCCCTTCCAGGCGAACACCGGCACGCCGAGGGGCTCCTCGGGCGTGCCGTTGGGGCCGACGACCACCGCGGCGGCCGCGTGGTCCTGGGTGGAGAAGATGTTGCAGGAGGCCCAGCGCACCTGGGCGCCCAGCTCCACCAGGGTCTCGATGAGCACGGCGGTCTGCACGGTCATGTGCAGCGAGCCCGACACCCGGGCGCCCTTGAGCGGCTCCACGTCGGCGTACTCGCGGCGCAGCGCCATCAGCCCGGGCATCTCGTGTTCGGCGAGCCTGATCTCCTTGCGGCCGTATTCGGCCTCCGACAGGTCGGCGACCTTGAAGTCGATTCCGTTTCGTGAATCCGCGGTAAGCATGGCTAACACGTTATCCCGCGGCGTACCGCTCGGCGAAGGGGGTCAGCAGCCGGGCGAGGTCCGCGGCGATGTCGTGGTCGGCCGCCGAACCGGGATCGATCGGCATCGACACGTAGCTCAGGGCCAGGCGCACGATGGCACGGGCCAGCACGCCGGCGTCCTCCTCGCGGGCGTTGGGCCAGTTGTGCCGCAGCGCCTCGGCAAGCCGCTGCGCGGCGCGGGTGATGATCGGCGCACTGTGGGTGGTGATGATCTGCAGCAGGTCGGGTTTGGCCACCCCGGTCAGCAGCGAGATCACCAAGGGGTCCGACGCCGATTCGGTCAGGAAGATCCGGAACCCGGCCAGGAACGCCGCGTGCACGTCCTCGCGGTTGCCGGCGATCGCGTCGTCGATGTGGTCGACCATCCGGTCGGCCAGTCGCAGCGCGTAGCCCTGGGCGAGGCCCTGCCGGGAGCCGAACTCGTTGTAGATGGTCTGCCGGCTGATCCCGGCGGTCCGGGCGACGTCGGAGAGGGTGACCGCCGACCAGTCCTTGGTGAGCAGTTCCTCCCGCATGGCGTCGAGCACCGAGTCGCGCAGCAACGCTCGGGAGGCCTCGGCGTAGGGGACGCGGCGGTCGCGCGGGCGGCTCACACGCGCGACACTAGCCGTCACGGACCGGCTACCGACTCGAAGTCGACCTTCTCGCGCACCCCGCAGTCCGGGCAGCACCAGTCGTCAGGGACCTCAGCCCAGGGCGTGCCGGCCGGAAAACCCTCTCGGGCAGCCCCTTTGGCTTCGTCGTAGACGTAGCCGCAGACCGGACAGCGGTAGGCGCTCACTGGTAGCGGGCCAGGATCTTCTCGCGTCGGCGGGGGTCGATGTTCACCCGCGAGAGGTCGCCGCCGTAGTGCTCGAGCACCCGATGGTCCATCAGCCGGCGCCACAGCGGCGGGAAGTAGGTCAGGCCGATCAGGGTGGCGTAGCCGCTGGGCAACTCGGGCGCCTCACTCATGCTGCGCAGCACCTGATAGCGCCGGGTCGGGTTGGCGTGGTGGTCGCTGTGCCGCTGCAGGTGGTAGAGGAACAGGTTGGTCACCAGGTGGTCGGAGTTCCAGCTGTGCTCGGGCCGGCAGCGCTCGTAGCGCCCGCCGGCGGTCTTCTGCCGCAGCAGACCGTAGTGCTCGAGATAGTTGACCGCTTCGAGCATGCTGAAGCCGAACACCGCCTGGATGATCAGGTAGGGCACCAGCCCGGGGCCGAAGACGGCGATCAGCCCGCCCCACAGCAGAACTGACATCAGCCACGCGTTGAGCACGTCGTTGCCGAGCCAGGTGCGGGGATCCCACGGGCTGCGGCCGGTCCGGCGGATCCGGGCGGCCTCCAGGTGCAGCGCTGAGCGCAGCCCGCCCCAGACGCTGCGCGGCAGGAATGCCCAGAAGCTCTCGCCGAACCGGGCCGACGCCGGGTCCTCGGGAGTGGCCACCCGGACGTGGTGGCCGCGGTTGTGCTCGATATAGAAGTGTCCGTAGCAGGTCTGGGCGAGGGTGATCTTGGACAGCCAGCGCTCCAGCGCGTCGCGCTTGTGCCCCAGTTCGTGGGCGGTGTTGATGCCGGTGCCGCCCAGCACCCCGACCGTGAGCGCCAGGCCGATCTTGCCCAGCCAGCCCAGCCCACCGTCGAAGCCCAGCCAGCTCAGGTCGGTGGCGGTGAAGGCGTAGGCCCCGAAGATCACCGAGGCGTACTGGAACGGGATGAAGATGTAGGTGCAGAACCGGTAATAGCGGTCGTTCTCCAGATACTGCATCACCTCAGCGGGCGGGTTCTGCCCGTCGCGACCGAAGCGGATGTCCAGCGCCGGCAGCAGCACGTAGATCAGCAGCGGGCCGATCCAGAACGGCACCTGGGAGACCGTCGACCAGCCGAGCTGGTTGAGGCCCCACACGATCGGCAGGACCACGAACACCGCCGTCGGGGCGACCAGCCCCAGCAGCCAGAGGTGCCGCTTGCGGTCCCGCCACTGCAGGCCCGCCGACGGGTCCGCGGGCGTCGGGGCAGTCAGATCGAGCTGAGACGTCATGGGCTTGACTGTCATGAGCTTGACTATAGCCCATTTTTGTCGTTTGTCTAGACAAACAGACTATTTTTGTCCAACCCCGAGCCGTTGTGCCAGCACCGAGTGCCTCCGGCCGTAGAGGGCATAGATCGCGACACCCAGCGCCATCCACACCACGAACCGGACCCAGGTCAGCGCGGTCAGGTTGAGCATGAGCCACAGGCAGGCGGCGATCGACAGCAGCGGCAACACCGGCACGAACGGCGCCCGGAAGCCCCGCTCGAGGTCGGGTCGGGTGCGGCGCAGCACGATGACGCCCCCGGAGACCAGAATGAACGCGAACAGGGTGCCGATGTTGACCATCTCCTCGAGCTTGGCCATCGGGAACACCGACGCCGCGAGCGCAATGAGCACCGTCACCAGGACCATGACCCGAACCGGGGTGCCGTGCTTGCCGGTCCGGGCCAGACCCCGCGGCAGCAGACCGTCGCGGGACATCGCGAAGAACACCCGCGACAGCCCGAGCATGATGACCATCACGACCGTCGTCAGTCCGGCCAGCGCGCCGATCGAGATGACCTTCGCCGCCCAGTCCACGCCGTTGAGTGCGAACGCGGTGGCCAGGTTGGGGTGCCCGCCCTTGGCGTCGCGCAGGTCGGTGTAGCGCACCATGCCGGCCAGCACCACCGACACCGCCACGTAGAGCACGGTCACGATCGCCAGCGAGCCGATGATGCCGCGCGGCACGTCGCGTTGCGGATTGCGGGTCTCCTCGGCGGTGGTGGCCACGATGTCGAACCCGATGAAGGCGAAGAACACGATGGACGCCCCGGCCAGCACCCCGTACCACCCGTAGTGGCTGCCGCCCGCGCCGGTGAGCAGCGAGAAGACGGACTGGTCGACACCGGTTCCGGCGGCGCCCGCGCGCGTCTCGGTCGGCGGGATGAAGGGCGAGAAGTTGGCCGAGGTGATGTAGAACGCGCCGACGACCACCACCAGAACGACGACGGCGACCTTGATGGCGGTCACGGCGGCGGAGAAGTTCGACGACAGCTTGGTGCCCAGCGTCAGCAACGTGGAAACCACGGCGACGATCAGCAGCGCACCCCAGTCCAGCGTGATCGGCCCGAGTTGCACCACGCCGCCCCCGAAGCCGAAGACCGTTCCCAGGTAGCTCGACCAGCCCTTGGCGACGACCGCCGCCCCGACGGCGAACTCCAGGATCAGATCCCAGCCGATGATCCACGCGACGAACTCACCGAAGGTCGCATAGGAGAAGGTGTAGGCGCTACCGGCGACCGGCAGCGTCGAGGCGAACTCGGCGTAGCACAGCGCGGCCAGCCCACAGGTGACCGCGGCGATCACGAACGACACCGACAGCGCGGGACCGGTGACGTTGGCGAAGGTACTCGCGGTGACGGTGAAGATGCCGGCGCCGATCACGACGGCCACGCCGAAGACCGTCAGGTCCCACCAGCTGAGGTCCTTGCGCAGCCTGGTGGCCACCTCGTCGGTGTCGAGAATGGATTGCTCGACCGACTTCGTTCGGCTTCCGAAGATCGGAATGGGAGGCCTCCCGTCTGCCGTCAGATGCCCACCGTAGCGCGGAACACCGCGGCGGGGCGGTGGGATTCCAACCGAATCGGACCGTCGGCGGCGGGCACCCACAGCGCAGCCCCGCGATCGATTTCCACCGCGGCCGAATCGCTGCGCACGATCACCGAACCCTGCGTGCAGATCAGGATCTGCGGGCCGGGGTGGTGCGCCGGAGCGGGCACCTCACGGCCGAGATCGGCGGCGTCGAGGGTCAGCATCGCGGTGGCGAACTCCTCGGTCGGCGTGCGGTAGGCCAGCTCGATGCCCTCACGCTCGGTCGCCACGCGCACGTCGGCGACCGGCAGGAAGTCAAGAACGCGCAGTAGTTCGGGGACGTCGACGTGTTTGGGTGTCAACCCGCCGCGCAGGACGTTGTCGGAGTTGGCCATCACTTCCAAGCCCACCCCGTAGAGGTAGCTGTGCAGGTTGCCGGCGGGCAGGAAAATCCCCTCGCCGGGTTTGAGGCTGACGCGGTTGAGGAGCAGCGCCGCCAGCACGCCGGCGTCGCCGGGATAACGCTCGCCGAGTTCGAGCACCGATCGTGCCTCGGCGGCGAATTCCGTTGCGCCCGAACGCACGTAGCCGACCGCACCGTCGAGCACGGCGGGGATCAGTGCGTCAAGGTCGGGCTGCGGCGCGGTGATCCAGGTGGTGAACAGGGCGCGCAGTCCGTCGGCGTCGGCCTGTCCGGACAGCAGCGCGATGAAGGGCGACAACGCGGGCACGCCCAACTCCCGCATCAGCGCCACCGAGCGCTCCGCGGGACGAAATCCGGCGAGCGCCTCGAACTCGGCCAGCGCCACGAGCAGTTCGGGCTTGTGGTTGCGGTCGCGGTAGTTGCGCACCGGGTCGTTCACCGGCACGCCCTGCCGATCCTCCCGCTGGTAGCCCTCCACCGCCTGGGCGGCACTGGGGTGAGCCTGCAGCGATAGCGGCTCGTCGGCGGCCAGCACCTTCACCAGGAACGGCAGCGCGTCGCCGAAACGTTCCCGCACCGCCGATCCCAGCTGTCCGGCCGGATCGGCCGCGATGACGTCGAGCAGGGACTGGTCGCCGTCCGGCCCCTGCAGGCGTGCCGGGTCGCCGGGATGCGCGCCCAGCCACAGCTCCGCCTCCGGATGCGGCGTGGGGGCCTTGCGCCCGGTGAAGTCGGCGATGGCGGTGCGCGAACCCCAGGCGTAGGTTCGGATCGCGCCCTGGATCAGCTGCAGGTCATCCCCCCGCCAAGCGCAGGTAGACCGCCGCCATCTCCAGCCGCACGGCCAGGGTGGCCAGCTGCACCTCGATCGGCGAACCGGCGGCGAGCGCAGATGCCGCGTCACCGACGTCCTCGGCGACCAGCAGATCGACCGGCTCGGCGGCCATGCCGGCCAGACGCGCGGCCAGCAGCGGGCGCTCGGTGCTCAACGCCAGAGCGATCACGCGCAGCCTGCTCGGAAGCGGGCCGTCGATCTGCTCGTCGTGGAACAGCGCATCCACCGGATCGGTGAATCCGCCCGCCGGGCCGGCGGCCAGCGCAGCGACGGCGTCGTCGATGCCTACCGCCGCGGCGGACCGCGCGGCGAGCCGGAGCAGCACCGCGGCACCGTGACGTGCCAGGCCGAGCACGGCCGCGCTGTCGGCGGCCAGCACCACCTGCCTGTCGGTCATGCGGACGGCCAACGCCTTGGCCGGGTTGGTGAACACCTCACGGGAGGTGCTGTTGCGCAACGCCTCGGCGTCCAGTTCGTCGGCCAGCAGATCGAGGTCGACGCGCAGCGCCGGGTCCACCGCCGACACGGCGGCCAGGCCCGCCGCCAGGTAGCGACACAGACCGAACTCCGCAGGCACCGGCAGCCGGGGTGCGAGGACCGCCGCACGGTCGGCGGTCGCCTCGCGCAGCGGACCCTCGTAGGGCGCGGCCACCACCACGCGGGCACCGCGCTTGACCGCCGTGGCCGCCGCGGACACCAGCACCGGATCAGCCGGGTCCTCGCCGGCGACCACCAGCAGATCCAGGGGGCCGATCCACGACGGCGACTGCGCGGCGAGCACCAGTGGTTCGCCGGTGATCCCGGCCAGTGCGGCGGTGAGGATCTCCCCCGCGGCCCCGGCCGCGCCCCGTCCGGAAACCCAGATCACGCTGCGCGGCCGCTGGCCGTCGGCCACCGACGCCAGCAGGCCCTCCGCCACGGCGCCGGCGACTGCGCGCACCTGGGCCCCGGCCATCGCCGAGGCGCGCAGCAGACCCTGCCGGTCGGCTTCCAGCAGCGCCCCGGTGTCGTCGAGGTCGATGACGGCGTTGGGCGAACTCACGAACCGACCGTCGCAATCGTGCCGGCAACCCGATGAACGATCGTGTCGACCTCCTCCGCGCTGCCCGCCTCGACGTTCAAGCGCAGCAGCGGTTCGGTGTTGGACGACCGCAGGTTGAACCATGCTCCCCCGCCCAACTCCGCGGTGACGCCGTCGAGGTGATCGAGCGAGATCACCTCGCCGTCGAAGGATTTGATGACGGCATCGGCGCACGCCGGAGCGTCGGTGACGCGAAAGTTGATCTCGCCGGAGGCGGCGTAGCGCTGGTAGGCATTCATCAGCTCCGACAACGGACGGTCCTGGCCGCCGAGTGCCGCGAGCAGGTGCAGCGCGGCCAGCATTCCGGAGTCCGCGCCCCAGAAGTCGCGGAAGTAGTAGTGCGCGGAGTGCTCACCCCCGAACACCGCTCCGGTTTCGGCCATCAGCGACTTGATGTAGGAGTGCCCGACGCGGGAGCGCACGGGGTTGCCGCCGTGTTCGGCGACCAGCTCGGGAACCGCACGCGAGGTGATCAGGTTGTAGATCACCGTCGCACCGGGTTCGCGGGCCAGTGCGCGCCCGGCGACCAGCGCGGTCACCGCCGACGCCGGAACACCCCGGCCGCGTTCGTCGACGACGAAACAGCGGTCGGCGTCCCCGTCGAAGGCCAGCCCGATATCGGCATCGTTTTCGGTCACGAACCGCTGCAGATCCACCAGGTTGGCGGGTTCGAGCGGGTTGGGCTCGTGGTGGGGGAACGAGCCGTCGAGCTCGAAGTACAGCGGCAGCAGCGTGACCGCGGGGATCGGGTCCAGCACGGCAGGCGCGGTGAGTCCGGCCATTCCGTTGCCGGCGTCAACGGCCACCCGCAACGGCCGCAGCGTGTGCACGTCGACCAGTGACCGCAGAAATTCCCCATATTCGGCGAGGACATCGCGGTCGGTCACGTGACCGGACGGACCGTCGTAGGCCGGTACCCCGTCGATAAGATGCTCGCGGATGACCGCCAGTCCGGTCTCGTCACCGACCGGCTTGGCGCCGGCCCGGCACAGCTTGATGCCGTTGTAGGCCGCCGGGTTGTGACTGGCGGTGAACATCGCGCCCGGGCAGTTCATCCGCCCGGAGGCGAAATACAACTGGTCGGTGGAGCACAGTCCGATACGCACGACGTTGAGACCCTGTGCGGTGACGCCGCCGGCGAACGCGGCGGCCAGCACGGGAGAGCTCTCCCGCATGTCGTGACCGACGACGACGTGAGAAACATCAGACCCGGCCCGCGCGCCCTCGGCACGCATCAATCGGGCGAACGACGCACCGACGTCGGCGGCGAAACCCTCGTCGATCTCGGTGCCGACCAGGCCGCGCACGTCGTAGGCCTTGATCACACGGCGCACCGCCGCGGCCGGCCTGGACATGGCCGCCAGCCTAGCCGTCGGGATCGGGCAAAACCCGAAGGTGCCCGCGACGCCTTCCCTGGGACACCGCGCGGCCGGCGGCCGGCGGCGCGGCGAAGCCCGCGACCGGCGGACCGGCGACGGCCCGGCCCTCGCGGACGGCCTCCGCCAGCGCGACGAGATCGTCCTCATCGGGATTGATCGGCAGCGGCGCTGCGTGGCGCACCAGCTCCCAGCCGCGCGGCGCGGTGATCCGGCTGGCATGCCCGACGCACAGATCCCAGGCGTGCGGTTCGCGCACCGTGGCCAGCGGGCCCACGACGGCGGTGGAGTCGGAATAGACGAAGGTCAGCGTCGCCACCGCGCAGTGCGGACATCCGGGCCGGCTGCAGCGTCGGGCAACATTCACGCCGCAGAGGCTATCGCGGTGGCATCCCCGCTACGCTCGGACACGCGCGGCCGCCGCGGTGCCGATGTCCAACCGTTACGATCTGCGTCCGTGGCCGATTCTCGCAGCACCCGGCGCGGGCGCGGCTCGGGCGGCGGGTCGCGCCGCGGCCGGGAGATGCGGGGCCCGCTGTTGCCGACCACCGTCCCGGGATGGCGAAGCCGCGCCGAGCGATTCGACATGGCGGTGCTGGAGGCGTACGAACCGATCGAAAGGCGTTGGCAGCAGCGGCTGTCCGGGTTGGATATCGCCGTCGACGAGGTGCCGCGGATCGCCGCCAAGGACCCCGAGAGCGTGCAATGGCCACCGGAGGTGGTGGCTGATGGGCCGGTCGCGCTGGCCCGCCTGATTCCCGCCGGTGTCGATGTTCGGGGTGATGCCACGCGCGCCAGGCTGGTCCTGTTCCGTAAGCCGATTGAGCGCCGAGCCAAGGATTCGGTCGATCTGACCGATCTGCTGCACGAGATTCTGGTGGCCCAGGTGGCCACCTATCTGGGAGTTGAACCGTCGGTTATCGATCCGACGATGGAAGAGGATTAGTACAGGGAGATTAGTACCGGCATTAGTGCTGTACGCGCGGGGGTTTAGATGATGCCGCGCTTGAGCCGCCGGCGCTCGCGCTCGGACAGGCCGCCCCAGATCCCGAAGCGCTCGTCATTGGCGAGGGCGTACTCGAGGCAGGCATCACGCACCTCGCAGCCCAGGCAGATCCGCTTGGCCTCGCGCGTGGAGCCGCCCTTCTCCGGGAAGAAGGCTTCGGGATCGGTCTGCGCGCACAACGCCCGCTCCTGCCATTCCTCGTCGGCCGGAGTGATCATCGGTGCGATCTCGATGGGGTCTGGAACCACGCTCAGATGAACGCGCTTCAGACCCGCCTCGCCCGAACCGACGGTGTGCGGCGCCCCCAGTGCGCCAAGCAGATGCTCAAATGTCATGCCGCCTCCTCAGTCACAACTCAGTCGAACATGTGGTCGAATCGCGGTCTGCGACACCGGAACCGGCAGGTAGACCGGGAAATGACACTGGTGTGATTAGACACGCCGATAGTGCCCCGGTCAAGCAGTTGAACCGATTTTTTTACCACTTTCTGCCCCGAAAGCAGCGTGTCGATGCCGCGGCGTGTCTCAGCGTTGACGCGATCGTAACGAGCGCACCGCGCTCTGCCTGGACCGTCCCCGATCACTCGCCGAGCCTTTAGTGTCGGTTGTTGTGAAGATCACCGTGCTGGTCGGGGGTATCGGCGGGGCACGATTCCTGCTGGGCGTGCAACGTTTGCTCGGCCTGGGCCAGTTTGCCGCGCCGGCCACATCCGGCGGTCCCGCCGCGGCCCACGAACTGACCGCGATCGTCAATATCGGTGACGACGCGTGGATCCACGGACTGCGCATCTGTCCTGATCTGGACACCTGCATGTACACCCTCGGCGGTGGTATCGACCCGGAGCGGGGCTGGGGGCATCGCGACGAAACCTGGCATGCCAAAGAGGAATTGGCGGCCTACGGCGTGCAGCCGGACTGGTTCGGCCTGGGCGATCGGGACCTCGCGACCCACCTGGTGCGCAGCCAGATGCTGCGAGCGGGCTACCCGCTTTCGCAGGTGACGACCGCGCTGTGCGACCGGTGGTCACCCGGTGCCACGTTGCTGCCCGCCAGCGATGACCGTTGCGAAACGCACGTCGTGGTAACCGAGCCCGACAGCGGTGACCGCAAGGCGATCCACTTCCAGGAGTGGTGGGTGCGCTACCGGGCGCGCATTCCCACACACAGCTTCGCCTTCATCGGGTCCGACACAGCCGTCGCGGGACCCGGTGTGGTCGCGGCCATCACCGACGCCGACGTCGTCGTGTTGGCTCCGTCCAACCCTGTCGTCAGCGTCGGGGCGATCCTTGCGATCGGTGGGATACGCGGTGCGCTGCGCTCGACCTCCGCCCCGGTGATCGGATACTCCCCGATCGTGGCAGGAAAGCCGCTGCGCGGGATGGCCGACGAGTGCCTGCGGGTCATCGGGGTGCCAACCACCGCGGAGGCGGTCGGGCTGCACTACGGTGCGCGGTCGGCGACCGGACTGCTCGACGTCTGGATGGTCGACGAGAGCGACCACGCCGACGTGCCCGGAGTGGCGGTCAAGTCGATTCCGTTACTGATGTCCGGCCCCGACGCCACCGCCGAGATGGTGCGTGCCGGTCTGGATCTCGCCGGGGTACAGCTGTGAGCGAGCACGGTGCCGCGGCGCGCATCGAGATTCTGCCCGTCACCGGGCTGCCGGAGTTTCGCGCCGGCGACGATCTCGGCGCCGCGATCGCCGCCGCCGCTCCCTGGCTCGAAGACGGCGACATCGTGGTCGTCACCAGCAAGGTGGTGTCGAAGTGCGAGGGCCGTACCGTGCCCGCACCGGCAGACCCTGAGCAGCGAGACACACTGCGCCGCAACCTGATCGACCGCGAGGCCGTCCGGGTCCTGGCGCGCCGGGGTCGCACTCTGATCACCGAGAACAAGCAGGGGCTGATCCAGGCCGCGGCCGGCGTCGACGGGTCCAACGTCGACCCCACCGAGCTCGTCCTGCTGCCGCTGGATCCCGACGCGAGTGCGGCGGGGTTGCGCGCCGCGCTTGCCGAACGGTGCGGCGTCACGGTGGCGGTGCTGATCACCGACACCATGGGTCGCGCATGGCGCAACGGCCAGACCGATACCGCGATCGGATCGGCGGGGATCGCGGTACTGCACGGCTACGCGGGCGTGCGCGACCACCACGGCAACGAGCTGGTGGTGACCGAGGTGGCCGTCGCCGATGAGATCGCCGCCGCCGCAGATCTGGTCAAAGGCAAGATGACCGGGGTGCCGGTGGCGGTGCTGCGCGGGCTGGATGTCCGCGACGACGGCTCCACCGCGGCGGATCTGCTCCGCGGCGGGCAGGACGACCTGTTCTGGCTGGGCACCGCGGAGTCGATCGACCTCGGCCGCCGCCAAGCCCAGCTGCTGCGGCGCTCGGTGCGCCGGTTCAGCAGCGATCCGGTCGAGCCAGCGCTGGTCGAGGCCGCGGTCGCCGAGGCGCTCACCGCGCCGGCCCCGCACCACACCCGACCGGTTCGCTTCGTCTGGCTGGCCGACCGCGGTCGGCGGGTGGCGCTGCTCGACCGGATGAAGGACGCCTGGCGCGCCCACCTCGCCGGGGACGGCAGGCCGGCGGACGAGATCGAACGGCGGGTGGCGCGCGGGCAGATCCTCTACGACGCTCCCGAGGTGGTGATCCCGTTCGTGGTCGCCAACCAGGCCACGGGGGCGCACAGCTACCCCGACGCCGCCCGGACCGCGGCCGAGCACACCATGTTCACCGTCGCGACCGGCGCCGCCGTCCAGGCCCTGCTGGTGGCATTAGCCGTGCGCGGCGTAGGCAGCTGCTGGATCGGCTCGACGATCTTCGCCCCCGACGTGGTGCGCTCCGTTCTTGACCTTCCGCACGACTGGGAACCGTTGGGCGCCATCGCGATCGGCTACCCGGAGGAGCCGCCGTCTCCACGGGACCCCGCGCCGCCCGGCGATCTGCTGCTTCGGAAATGAGCGTCCACTCCTCGGCGGTCGAGAGTCTCACATCGTGGAATGCGCCCGATCCCAGCCAGGACGCGCTGCGTCACGCGGTGCTGGCCTACATGCACGCCATGCCGGACAGTTGCCGGCGCGAGTGCGTGCCCGGCCACATCACCGCGTCGGCCCTGGTCCTCGATGAGCCCGGCGAACGGGTGCTGCTGACCCTGCATCCTCGATTCGGTCGCTGGGTGCAACTGGGCGGTCATTGCGAGGACGTCGACGCCGATATCAACGCGGCCGCATTGCGCGAGGCCACTGAGGAGTCCGGCATCGAGGGGCTGCGCCTGGATCCGCGCCTGGCCGCCATCCACGTCCATCCGGTGACCTGCTCGCTGGGCGTGCCGACCCGCCACCTCGATCTGCAGTTCCTGGCCCACGCGCCGGGCGGTGCCGAGATCGCCATCAGCGACGAGTCGCTGGATCTGCGGTGGTGGCCGATCGACGCGCTGCCGCCCGGAGTCGACGCCGGACTGAGCGCGCTGGTGGCCGCCGCTAGACGTCGCTGGAGTAGCGGATCCCGCAGTCCGGAATGAACACCCCCGGCCAGACCCGGGCCCCGCGCAGGAGTTCGCAGCGGGCACCGATGTCGGCGCCGTCGGCGATGACGCCGTCGCGGATCAGGGCACGCGGACCGATGCGCGCGCCGAACCCGATGATGGAACGCTCCACGACCGCGCCGGCCTCGATGCGTGCGCCGTCGAAGACCACCGCACCGTCGAGGCGCACCCCGGGACCGATCTCGGCGCCGCGGCCGACCACGGTGCCCCCGACCAGCACCGCACCGGGTGCCACCGAGGCACCGTCGTGCACAAGGCTCTCGCCCCGGCGGCCGCCCAGAGCCGGCGACGGCGCGATACCGCGCACCAGATCTGCCGATCCGCGCACGAAGTCCTCCGGTGTGCCCATGTCGCGCCAGTAACTGGAGTCGACGTACCCGCACACCCGGACATGATCGGCGAGCAGGGCGGGAAACACCTCCCGCTCCACCGACACCTCCCGGCCACGCGGGATCCGGTCGATGACGTCGCGGTTGAAAACGTAACTGCCGGCATTGATTTGGTCGGTCGGGGGGTCTTCGGTCTTCTCCAGGAACGCCAGCACGTTGCCGTCGCCGTCGGTGGGCACACAGCCGAAGGCCCGCGGATCACCGACACGGACCAGATGCAGCGTGAGTTCGGCGTTTCGCTCGTGATGGGCGTCGAGCAGCGCGCGCAGATCGACCCCGGAGAGCACGTCGCCGTTGAAGACCAGCACGGTGTCGCTGCGCAGCAGCGGCGCGACGTTCGCGATTCCGCCGCCCGTGCCCAGCGGTCGTTCTTCGGTGACGTAGTGCATCCGCAGGCCCAGCGCGGCGCCGTCGCCGAACTCCGCCTCGAAGGAGTCCGACCGTAGCGACGTTCCCAGGATCACATGCTCGATGCCGGCGGCGGCGATGCGCGACAGCAGGTGGGTCAGAAACGGCAGCCCCGCTGTCGGCAGCATCGGCTTGGGTGTGGAGAGGGTGAGCGGCCGCAGCCGGGTTCCCTTGCCGCCGACCAGAACCACGGCGTCGACGGGCCTGCTCACGCCTTGCCCCCGGATCGCGCGGAGCGTGCCCGTTCCCGGCGAGAGCGGCGCACCGCGGCCCGCGCGCGCACCCGCAGCGCGCCCCGCATCGTCCACCGCAGCGGGGCTTGCCACCAGCCCGAGTGCCGGTCCGCGAGATAGATGTAGGTGCTGTCGTGGTGGGCGCGCAGGTTTCGGGCCGGCTCCCGGCCGGTGGAGTGCCCCTTGTCGTGCAGGATCTCCGACGTCGGCACGTAGACGTTGAGCCAGCCCGCGCGGCCGACGCGGTCGCAGAAGTCCACGTCCTCCATGTAGAGGAAGAAGCGTTCGTCGAATCCCCCGACCGCGTCGAAGACCTCCCGGCGCACCAGCAGACACGATCCGGACAACCAGCCCACCGGCCGCTCGCTCGGCTCGAGGTGCTGCTGACGGTAGGACTTCGTCCACGGGTTGTTCTTCCAGACGAAACCGACGACGGCGTGCATGCCTCCCCGGACCAGGCTGGGCAGGTGACGTGCCGACGGGTAGAGCGCGCCATCGGGGTCGCGGATCAACGGACCGAACGTGCCCGCGCGCGGCCAGCGGTAGGCCGCCTCCAGCAGGGCGTCGATGCTGCCCGGACCCCACACCACATCCGGGTTGGTCAGCAGCACGAACTCGCCGCCGGACGGCCCGATCGTGGCCACCGCACGGTTGATCGCGGTGCCGTATCCGAGATTGCCGCCGGTGCGCACCAGGCGGACCCCGGGGTAGCGGGTCAGCGCCTCCTCGGGTGCCCCGTCGGTGGACCCGTTGTCGGCCAGCACCACGGCGACCGGACGATCGGTGGCGACGGTCAGCGAGGACAGGAACCGGTCGAGATGTGAACCCGGTGAGTACGTCACGGTGACGACGGTCAGATCCGGATCATCGCTCACGGCGTTGAGGGTAGCGGCCCGGGACCGGCGGACCTCGCCAGCGCCTCGGTCAACGCGTCGCGCCACGGCCGCAGCGGGGTGAGGCCGGCCCGCGCCGAGTCGACCATGGACAGCGCCGAGTAGGCCGGGCGGCGGGCCGGACGCGGCACGTCCTCGGTGCCGACCGGCCGGACCCGGTCCGGGTCGGCGCCGAGTTCGGCGAACACCGCGCGCGCCTGCTCGAACCGGCTCGCCTCGCCGCCGTTGACGACGTGCAGTATCCCGGGCGCGACGTCACGCTCGATCACCTCGAACAGGGCGGAGACCAGGTCGCCGACGTAGGTGGGCGACCCGATCTGGTCGGCGACCACGTCGACGGTGCGGTCGGTGGCCGCCAGACCGCGCATCACCGCGACGAAGTCGCTGCCGGAATCACCGGTGTACACCCACGAGGTGCGCACGACGTGCGCGCCGGGCAGGGCGGACAGCACCGCCCGCTCGCCGCCGAGCTTGGTCCGGCCGTAGACGCTGAGTGGGTCGGGGGCGTCGTCGACCTCGTAGGGCCGGGGCGGATGCGCCCCGCCCCCGAATGCCCCGCCCCCGAATGCCCCGCCCCCGAATACATAGTCGGTGGAGATGTGGATCAGCCGCGCTCCGGCCTCGGCGCAGGCCCGAGCCAGGTTTTCGGGTCCGGCGGTGTTGACGGCGTGCGCGCGGTCGGGATCGTTCTCGGCGGCGTCGACGTTCGACAGCGCCGCGCAGTTCACCACGACGTCGCCGGCGGCGATGTGCCGCAGGGCGGCCCCGGGGTCGGTGATGTCGAGCTCCCGATGGGTCAGCGCTCGGACCCGATATCCGCGGCGCCCGCTCTCACCTGCGAGAAAGCGCCCGACCTGGCCGCCCGCGCCGGTAATGACCATCGTCTGCGCCACGGTAACGAGTCTGGCACGCCGGGTTTGGGCTACCGCTGATGCGACGCTGCCGCCAGTAGCCTGTCCTGGTGGCTGGAGAGACTGAAGTGACGGCAGTGACGAAGCCTCGACCGCTCGGACGCACCCTGCTCGCCCTCGCAGCCACTGCCGTTCTGGTCGGGACCGGGATGGCGTGGGGTTCGGTGCGCTCCTTCGAGAGCGGCATCTTCCACTTCGTCACCGCCGCACTCGGCGGCGACGGATCCGACGGAGCGGTCGACATCCTGCTGGTCGGCATGGACAGCCGAACCGACGCCCACGGCAACCCGCTGACAGAGGACGAGTTGGCCGAACTGCACGCCGGCGACGACATCGCGACCAACACCGACACGATCATCTTGGTCCGCATCCCCAACAACGGCCGTTCGGCGACCGCGATCTCGATTCCGCGCGACGCCTACGTCGAGGCGCCGGGGTTGGAGAAGACGAAAATCAACGGTGTCTACGGCGAGGTCAAGCTGGACACCATGACCGAGTTGGTCGAGAACCAGGGTATGGATCCCGCCGAGGCCGAACCGCAGGCGGTCGAAGCCGGACGCAATGCGCTGATCACCACCGTCGCCGACCTCACCGGCGTCACCGTCGACCACTATGCCGAAATCGGCCTGCTGGGCTTCGCCCTGATCACCGACGCGCTCGGGGGCGTCGAAGTCTGCCTCAAAGATGCTGTCTACGAACCGCTTTCCGGAGCCGATTTCCCGGCCGGCTGGCAGCGGCTCGACGGTCCGCAGGCCCTGAGCTTCGTGCGGCAGCGTCATGATCTGCCGCGCGGTGATCTCGACCGGGTGGTCCGTCAGCAGGTCGTGATGGCCTCGCTGGCCCACCAGGTGATCTCCCGCAAGACGCTGACCAGTCCGGCCACCCTGGGCCGGCTGCAGGATGCGATTCAGCGGTCGGTGGTGATCTCCTCGGGCTGGGACATCATGAGCTTCCTCAAGCAGTTACAAAAGCTCGCCGGCGGCAACGTCGCGTTCGCCACCATCCCGATCCTGGCCGAGGACGGCTGGAGCGACGACGGCATGCAGTCAGTGGTGCGGGTCGACCCCGGCCAAGTGCAGCAGTGGGTGGCCGGGCTGCTGCACGATCAGGAGGAGGGCAAGACCGCCGAGGTCGCCTACTCCCCCGACCAGACCACCGCCGACGTCGTCAACGACACCGAAATCAACGGGCTGGCGGCCGCGGTCTCGGAGCGGTTGAGCGCCGAGGGCTTCGCCGCCGGGACGGTCGGCAACAACGACCGGGCGAAGGTCAGCGAAAGCCAGGTCCAGGCCGCCAGCGAGGACGACCTCGGCGCCAAGGCGGTCGCGGAGAAACTCGGGCTGCCGGTGGTGGCGGACTCGTCGGTCCCGGCCGGTTCGGTGCGCGTCGTGCTGGCCGACGACTACACCGGGCCCGGTTCCGGACTCGACGGCACGCTGCCGACCGCGGCGACCGTCAACGATGCGTCCGCCGACGCGGCGGATGCCCCCGGAGGCTCAGGAGCCTCGGGCGTTGATGCCCTCTCCAGCGATACCCCGCCGCCCTCCCCGGTCATCACCGCGGGGTCCGACGACCCCAAGTGCGTCAACTGATCGCTGCACCGGAAGTTGTCGGACCATCGAACTAATGTTCGATGTATGGAGATCCTGACTGCGCTCGACGACCTCGAGGCTGCGTGGGACAAGCTGGCCAGCCTGCCGGTCGAGACCTTGAGCGCGCCGCAGGTGCTGGCGGTGCTGGATCGGCTGGAGCGACACCGCCGCCGCCAGCCCGCGTTCGAGCACACACTGGTGGCCCAGGTGCAGTCCCAGGCCACGCCGAGGGATCTGGGTGCGAAGTCCTGGCGGGCGGTCCTGTCCCAGCGGCTGGGCATCAGCGGATCCGATGCCCGCCGCCGGCTGGCCGAGGCCGCTGATCTGGGGCCCCGGCGGGCGTTGACCGGCGGGCCGCTGGAACCTGCGCTGCCGGGCACCGCCGCCGCCCAGGCCCGCGGAGAGATCGGTGCCGAGCACGTCGGGCTGATCCGGGATTTCATGGCCGCGCTGCCCGTCGAGATCGACCCCGGCACCGCGGAGGCCGCCGAGGCGCAGCTGGCCGGGCTGGCCGGCGGGCTGACGCCCGAGGGGCTGCGGACGGTGGCCCGACAGCTGCTGGGCTACCTCGACCCCGACGGCACCCCCGATGACGAGCGCGAGCACGCCCGCAGACGCGGCCTGACCCTGGGCCCGCAGGGTCTGGACGGGATGAGCCGGCTCACCGGGTGGCTGACCCCGGCGTTGCGCGCCACCCTGGACGCACTGTTGGCGAAGCTGGCAGCACCCGGGTACGCCAACCCCGACGACGACACCCCGTGTGTGGACGGGCGCCCCGCGCAGGCCCAGATCGACGCCGACACCCGCAGCACCGCCCAGCGGCAGCACGACGCCCTCGGGGCGGTCTGCCAGGCGATGCTGGCCTCGGGCACCCTGGGCCGGCACAACGGGCTGCCGGTCACGATCGTGGCCACCACCACCCTGGCCGAACTGTCCGCCGCGGCCGGGGTGGCCCACACCGGCGGAGGCAGCCGGCTGCCGATCCCCACCCTGATCCGGATGGCCGCCGCGGGCGCTCACCCCTATCTGGTGCTGTTCGACGATCCGCGCAATGTCCGGCTCTACTACGGCCGCCGCCGACGCACCGCCAGCCCCGGGCAGCGCCTCGCCCTCTACGCCTGGGACAGGGGGTGTACCAAACCGGGCTGCACGGCCCCGCCGAACCAGACCCAGGTCCACCACGCGGAACGGGACTGGCAACACGGCGGCACTACCGACATCGACCAACTCACCCTGGCCTGCGGCTGCGACAACCGCCTCGTCGACGACACCCCCACCGGCTGGACCACCCGAAAACGGCTACGCGACAACCGAACCGAGTGGATTCCCCCGCCGCACCTCGACCGTGGCCAACCCCGGGTGAATCTTTATCACCACCCCGAAGAAATCCTCCGCGGTGACAGCGAACCGGACGACCAACCGCCGTAGGGCCGCCCTGGGTCCCTAGGGCGTGGGAACCGGCGGGGGCGGGGTGACCGGAGCCGACGCGGGGGCGTTGGGATCCCATGCCGCGGGATCTTCGGCCGGGAAGGTCGGGCACGTGGCCGCGATCGCGTTGGCGTCAGGTTCAGCGTTGGTGAACAGCGACACGTACTCGGGGAAGAAGGCCACCAGGGTGTCGACCTCGGCCTGGCGCTCCTGCGGCGGCTTCTGCAGCAGCAGGTTCATGTGGTAGACGATGCCGCCCTGGACCCACCGGGGCTCGGAGTTGTACTTGCCCACCAGCTCGCCGTAGGTGATCGGATCGACGACCTTGGTGGCCGCCATGATCTGGTCGAGCGTGCAGGTGGTGTTGAGCATCGAAGGCGGCACGGTGTTGTCGTCGGCCGCGGCGACCGCGGCCGGGCCGAGGGCGGCGAGAATCAGCGAGGCGCCGCACGCGGCGGCGAGGGGATGTTTGGTCACGGCGATCGAATCTATCCCAGGGCGAAGGCCCTAGGCTCCCTGGGGTGATGCTCCAAGCGTCGGACGAGGCCATCCTGCGCGCGGAACGGCGCAGCCTGCACATCTACCTGGTCACCATGCTCGGCCTGGCCGTGCTCGGCTTCGCCGTATACGCCATCACCCGGGTGTCGGCCACCCAGTTCGACGGGATCATCTCGCTGATCAACGCCGGCGCCGCGCTGATCGCCTCCCGGCTCGCCGTCACCTCGAGCCGGCCGGCCGACGCCGACAACCCCTACGGACGGCTGGCGCTGGAGAACCTCTACGCGCTGTTCCGGTCGCTGATGATCCTCGGCGTCGTGGTCGTCGGCGTGGTCACCAACGTGGTGAAGGTGATCGACTACCTGGTCACCCGCAAGGGCAGCGAACCGGAGTTCGGCCTGGCGGCGATCTACACCGCCGTCGTCGCGCTGATCTGTCTCGGCATCACCTGGAACCACCGGCGCAACAACCGCTCGGTCGGCAACGCCTCGGCCCTGCTGCGGGTCGAGGCCAACGCCGCGAAGATGGGCGCGCTGATCAGTATGGGCATCTGCGCCTCGCTGCTGCTGGTGGTGATCATCCCGGAGGGCACGGCGCTGACGTCGGCGACATTCAACATCAAGGACATCGCCGACAGCATCATCGTGCTCATCCTGTGCGCCCTGCTGGTCGGCGAACCGGTCCGCGAGATCCGGCTGGAGTTCGGTCGCCTGTCGGGCCGGCGGGCCGACCCGGACCTCGACGCCGCGGTGCGCTCTGCGATCTCCGCGGTCGCCGCCGAACACGGCGGCGAACTCGCCCACGAGCTGACGCTGGTGGACGCCTGCGCGATCAGCCGGGGCAAGACCACCGACATCGACCTCCGGGTCTCCTACACCGGCGCGATGACGGTTGCCGAGCAGGACCGGATACGCGCACGCACGTACGCCGAACTGCGCGAGCGGATCGGCCCGCTGCGGCTGACCCTGGTTTTCAGCGACCATCCGATCCATGCCGCGCCCACCGTCTGACCCGGCGCCCCGCGCGCCCCTCGACGTCGATGGCATCCGCCGCGACCTCGTCGGACCCGACCGCCCGCTGCGCCATCTCGAACTGGTCGAGACCACCGGCTCCACCAATGCCGACCTGCTGGCCCGCCACGCCGCCGGCGAGGACATCACCGGTGCGGTGCTGGTCGCCGAGTACCAGACCGCGGGCCGCGGGCGGCACGGCCGCAGCTGGTCGACGCCGCCGCGCTCGCAGATCACCGTCTCGATCGGGATCGGCGCCGGCGCACTCGCGCCGGAGGCGTGGGGCTGGCTGCCGCTGCTGACCGGGGTGGCGGTCGCCGACGCGGTGGCGGCCACCACCGGAATCGAGCCGGGGCTCAAGTGGCCCAACGACATTCAGGTCGGCGAGAAGAAGCTGGGCGGCATTCT
>VEQY01000097.1 GCA_018882965.1 Mycobacterium sp.
GATGGCGATCAGGTTGTTGTCGGTGAACACCACGTAGGCCGGTACGCCCATCTCCTTGGAGGTCTTGAGCCGCCACTCCTTGAGCTGCGCGAGCAGTTCCTCGTCGATGTCCACCGAGCAGTTCGCGCAGCGGCGCAACAAGATCGCGGTGGTGTCGGTCAGCACCGCGTTGCACACCCGGCAGCGCTGGGTGGCACCGCGCTGGCGGCGCGGCGCGGCCGGCCCGGACCCGCCGGCCGCGGCGCGGGTCTGGGGGGCGATGCCGATCAGGAAGCGCGACGGCTTGCGGGACTGACGTCCGCCGGGTGCGCGGGCCAGTGCCCAGCTGAGCTCCAGATGCAGACGCGCCCTGGTGATTCCGACATAGAGCAGCCTGCGCTCCTCCTCGACGGATTCGCCGTCGGTACCCTGCCGGGCCAGGGCGTGCGAGATCGGCAGCGTGCCGTCGGCCAAGCCGACGAGGAACACCGCCTCCCACTCCAGCCCCTTGGCGGCGTGCAGCGACGCCAGCGTCACGCCCTGCACGGTCGGCGGGTGACGCGAGTCGGCGCGGGTGCGCAGTTCGGCGACGAGAGCGGGCAGGTCGAGATCGGGTCGGGCGGCGAGCTCCTCGTCGACCAGATCGGCCAGCGCGCTCAGCGCCTCCCAGCGCTCCCGCGCGCGCACACCGGCGGGCGCCTCGGCGGTGAGCCCGAGCGGCTCGAGGAGTTCGCGCACCACCGCGCCCAACTCGCCGGAAGCCGGCTCGCGATCGGCGGCGCGCTGCAGCGCCACCAGCGCCTGACGGATCTCCTGGCGGGTGAAGAACCCCTCCCCGCCGCGCACCTGGAAGGCGACACCGGCCTCGGTGAGGGCCTCCTCGTAGACCTCGGACTGGGCGTTGATGCGGTAGAGCACCGCGATCTCGGCGGGCGGGGTGCCCGACTCGATGAGGGCTTTGATCGCCCGCGCGACCGCGGCGGCCTCGGCCACCTCGTCGGGGTGCTCGCGGAACACCGGCTCCGGTCCGGGCGGGCGCTGGCCCAGCAGGTGCAGCTTGGATCCGGCCATCCGGCCGCGCGCGGCGGCGATCACCCGGTTGGCCAGCGACACCACCTGCGGGGTGGAGCGGTAGTCGCGCTGCAGGCGCACCACCACGGCCTCGGGGAAGCGGCGGGAGAAGTCCAGCAGGTAGCGCGGGGTCGCGCCGGTGAAGGAATAGATGGTCTGGTTGGCGTCGCCGACGACGGTGAGGTCGTCGCGGTCGCCCAGCCACGCGTCGAGCACCCGCTGCTGCAGCGGGGTGACGTCCTGGTACTCGTCGACGACGAAGCAGCGGTAGCGGTCACGGAACTCCGAGGCCACCGCCGCGTCGTTCTCGATCGCCGCGGCGGTGTGCAGCAACAGGTCGTCGAAGTCCAGCAGCGTAGGGCCGTCGCGGTCGGCCTTGAGCTTCTCGTAGCCGGTGTAGACCGCGGCCACCTTCTGCGCGTCCAGGGGGATGTCGCGGGCGGCCTCGGCCACCGCGGCGGCATAGCCCTCAGGTGCGATCAGCGACGCCTTGGCCCACTCGATCTCCCCGGCCAGGTCGCGCACGTCGTCGGTGGAGACCTGCAGCCGGGCCCGGTTGGCGGCCTGGGCGACCACGGCGAACTTGCTGTCCAGCAGCTGCCAGCCGGTGCCGCCGACCACCCGCGGCCAGAAGTAGGACAGCTGCCGGCGCGCCGCGGCGTGGAACGTCAGCGCCTGCACACCGCCGACGTCCATCCCCCGCAGCCGGTTGCGCATCTCCCCCGCCGCCCGCGAGGTGAAGGTCACCGCCAGGACCTGCGCGGCGGCGACGTGGCCGCCGGCGACCAGGTGCGCGATGCGGTGGGTGATGGTGCGGGTCTTCCCGGTGCCCGCCCCGGCCAGCACGCACACCGGGCCGCGGGCGGCCAGCACGGCGTCGCGCTGCTCCTCGTCGAGGCTGTCGGGGGCGGTCACGGCGTCCATCTTGGCAGGGGGCTCGGACAGCGGCTCAGGGCTGTTTCACCTCACGGGCAGGAATCGGGCAGCGGCAGCGAGTTGACCGCCAGCACCAGGACTGCCGGCGGCTGCGCGCCGCGCCGGCCGACAGCGCGTTGGCCTGGTCGATCACGGCGCGCCGCCTCCCTCATCGGGAAACAACGGTCGATGCCCGCCTTCGAGCGACAACGCCTCATCGCGCAGGGCCAGCACCCGGTGGATGATCCGATACTCGGTGGATCGCGGAGCCCATGCCGGCAGATATCGGCCACGACCCCGGCGACACACCCGGCCGTGGGCGATCTCCCAGCGCAGCGCGTCGGACACGGTTTTCGACGGCCGGCCCTCGACGGCGAAGCCCCAGGTGTGCAGCCGGGAGATGAGATCGCCCACCGAGCACGGCCCGTAGAGTTGAAGGATCCGGGTCAGCACGTAGCGAAGATCGGTGCCGCGCAGGATGCGCGGAAAAAAATGTGGTGCCGCCATGCGCGCCACGGTGGCACGCCGGTCCGACAAGACCGGATTTGTCGCTCGGAGGCGGGCAGTTGCGTATCCGAATTTTTTCCGCCGTGTCGGGTACCTTCGGAATCCATGCCTGACGTGACGATGTACTCGACGGTGTGGTGCGGCTACTGCAAGCGCCTCAAAATGGCGATGAAGTCCGCAGGGATCACCTTCGAGGAGGTGGACATCGAGCACGACCCCGCCGCCGCGGAGTTCGTGATGTCGGTGAACGGCGGCAACCAGACCGTCCCGACGCTAAAGTTTGCCGACGGCACAGCGCTGACCAACCCGTCGATCGCCGACGTCAAAGCCAAGCTGGGCCGCTGAAGACGCCGCTGAGCACACAGAGGAGAACCATGGCCAGCACCCGATGGGCCGCCGCGCTCGCGGCGGGCGTGACCGCCGCCGGCATCTCGATCGGCATCGCCTGGGCCGGCGGACCCGGCGGCACGGTCGATGACTCCCCGGGGCCGCCCGGCTCCTACGGGGGGATGTTCTCGGCGGTCGGCAGCGGCACCTTCGAGAACTTCGCCGACGGCGTCGGACGCTACAACGTGGAGGTCGGCTACAACGCCTACGGCAACACCGCCGCCGAGGCCGAGGCCGGCGTGGTCGGTCAGTGCCAAGCCGAGGGCGGCGTGAGCTGCTCGGCGGACATGGTGACCAACGACAACCTCTGCATCGTCTCGCTCGCCGACGACACCACCGACGTCAACGCCGGCGGCGCCGGGCCCACCGTCGAAGCCGCCCGCCAGGACGCGATCGCCCGCGCGGCGGCCAACGGCACGCCGGTCAGCCCGCAAGCCGTCGTCCTGATTGCCGATTGCCCGTGACCACCGACCCGAAGCCGAAAGCGAGATGAGCATGACAAGCGAACGTAGGACGATCGCGCTGCTGACCGCGGGCCTGACGGCTGCCGCGCTGATCGCGGCCCCCGCCGCCGACGCACGTCCGACCTGCCAGGACGCGGGCACCGCCACCATCTGCCAGACCACCGGCAGCGTGTCGATCGCCGCAACCCCAGGGACGACAGCACCGCCGGCCACGCGCCCGCAGATCCCCTGGTGGATCCTGGACTGATCAGTCCGCCTCGCCGTTGACCGCGGCCGGCACGGCGCGGCTGCGCCGAAACAGCACCACGACGACGACGATCGTCAGCAGCGGTATCAGCGTCATGACGAGATTCAGCGTCGCCGCCACGTCCAGGATGCCCGAGTTGGCTTCGCGGATCACCAGCGCCGTGCGCTCGGGGTCGAGCACGGGAGTGTCTGACAGGCCGGTGGTGGTGCTGGTACGCAGCACGTCGCCGGCCTGCTCGATGCTGATGCCGGCGTCGGCCAGCGTCGCCCCGGAGTCGCGGGCGAACAGGATCAGGCCGAAAATCGAGAACAGTGCCGCACCGAACCCGAAGAACGTTCCGCCCACCGATGCCTTCACCGCCGAGACCACGCCGCCGAGATTCGTTGGCGCGCTGCCCATCATCACTGTCGTCTGCGGCGTCTGCAGGATCGCACCGCCGATGACCGTCAGCGCGATCACCGCACCGACGACCGCCACCGGGGTGTCGATCCGGAACGTCAGCCGCAGCAGCACGCTCGCCGCCAGCACCGCCAGGCCCGCCACGATAGTGGCGCCATGGCCGAACCGCGCCGCCCCGCGGCCGGCCAGCACGGCCGCCAGCGCGGAGGCCAGCGTGGCCGGAATGAGCAGCAGGGCGAGCTGCCACGTCGTCAGGTCGCGCACGATGACGAGGTAGAAGGTGACCATGGTGATGGATCCGCCCTGCACCAGGTTGTTGGCGATGCCCGCACCCACCGCGGCGTTGAACCGCGGCGATCGGAAGATCCGCAGATCCAGTGCCGGATCGTCAGAGCGCAACTCCCACCACACGAACGCCGCACCTGCCAGCACGCCCACCAGGATCGGCGCCAGCACCGCGCCGGGCTGGCCGCCCTGCAACTGGGAGATGCCGTAGGTGACACCGACGAGTGCGGTGGCCACCAGCAGCAGTCCGGGAATGTCGATCCTGCGGTGCGAGCTCGGTGTCTCCGGAACGTACCGAAGGGTCATCACCAGGACGAGGATCGCGAGCACCGGTGTGACGAGAAGTCCGAAGCGCCAACTGAACCGCTCGGCGAGCAGGCTGCCCACCGTCACGGGAAGCACGCCGAACGCGTAGACCGCAGCCAGATACCGGGCGATCGCGCCCGCTCGACGCTCGGGGGCGAAAACCGCGTTCATGATGGCCAGCGACAGAGCACTGAGAAATGCGAACGCCACTCCGATGCAGGCCCTGGCGATCACCAGTACCGCCACGTTCGGTGCGCCGGCCCCGATGAAGCCGAAGACCACCGCAGCCCACGCCCCGGCGACGAACATCCGCTTCATCCCGTACCGGTCGCCGAGGACGCCCGCGCCGAGCACCGATGCGGCCAAGGTCAGGGTCGCCAGCGAGGACACGAAGATGGTCGTGCCGGGCGAGAAACCGAGGCCGCCGCGGACCTGCGCGATGTTGGCCGCCAGGACTCGCAGGTCCCCCACCGCGACTGCGCTGCCCAGACCCATGGCAACCGTGGTCATGACGGCCGCGACACCGCGGACCTGCTCCTGCTGTTGCACCTGAACCGGTCAGTCCGCGAATGCCCAGGACTCGATGATCTCCCGGGCGATCGAGATGCTGCCCGGCAGCAGCAGTCGCGATTCGGCGGCGCTGGTCGCCTGAAGGGAGCCCCAGTCCCCGGCCTGCAGTGCCGCGCGGATCTCGGCACGGGTGAACCAGGCCGCCTCGGCGATCTCACCGTCGCGGAAGTCGAACGGCTGCTCTGGGTCGCCGACGGCGTGGAAACCCACCATCAGCGAGCGCGGGAACGGCCAGGGCTGGCTACCCAGGTAGCGCACGTCGCGCACGTCCAGACCGATCTCCTCGGCGATCTCGCGCACCACGCACGACTCGAAGGACTCACCGGCCTCCACGAAACCGGCCAGCAGCGAGAACAGCCGCGGCGGCCAGACCGCCTGCCGGGCCAGCACCGCGCGCTCGCCCCCGTCATGCACCAGGCAGATGACGGCGGGGTCGATGCGCGGGAACTCCTCACCCCCGGTGATCGGGTTCAGCCGGCCCCAGCCGCCCTTGATGGGGAGCGTCGGGGAGCCGTCGACGGGCGAAAAGCGTGCGCTGTCATGCCAATTCAGCAGCGCCAACGCACCCGCGACCAGCTGGGCGCTGACGTCGTCGAGCGCCCCGGACCGGCGCGGGTCGGCCGGGCGCGCCTCGACGTCACCGGGTGCGTCCAGCGCGGTACGCACCGCCCACACGTGGCGGCCGTCGATCAGCCGGCCCAGGAACACCGCGTCGGCGGGCGGGGCGTCGGCGATCGCGCCGGCCGGCCCGAGCACCACCGACCCGTCGGCGATGAGCACCTGGTTGCGTTCGTCGACGCGCAGCAGCAGCGCGTCACCCCATCCGGCGATCGCCGCGTCGACGTCGGTGCGCAGATGGTCGGCCCGGTCGGCGCCCACCCGCGAGAGCAGCGGAGTGTTCCGCAGCCGAAAGCTCATGGGCGGGTCTAGTCCATGCCGGTGCTGCGGACGTAGAGCAACCGGTCGCGGCTCTCCAGGGCGTCGACCTCCGGGTCGTCGACGCGGACCAGCCTGCCGTCACGGACCACCCCGAGCACGATGTCGACGAGGTGCTTGGGCGAACCGCCGACCTCCTTGGGCTCCACCTCCCGCTCGGCGATGGCGAACCCCTCGTGCGGGGTGAGCAGATCCTCGATCATCTCCACCACGGTCGGCTTGGAGGTGGCCAGGCCCAGCAGCCGGCCCGCGGTCTCCGAGGACACCACCACCGAGTCCGCACCGGACTGGCGCAGCAGATGGGAGTTCTCGGCCTCACGCACCGACGCGATGATGGTGGCCTCCGGCGCCAGTTCGCGCGCGGTCAGGGTCACCAACACGGCGGTCGGGTCATCACTGGTGGCGACGATCACCGCCTTGGCGCGCTGCACGCCGGCCAGCCGCAGCACGTCGGACTTGTTGGCGTCGCCGCGTACAGTCACCAGGCCCGCCGCATTGGCGCGGTCGAGCAGGTTCGGGTCGATGTCGACCACCACGATGTCGGCCGGCGCGACGCCGTCGCCGATCATCGCAGCCACGGCAGTGCGGCCCTTGGTGCCGTACCCGACGACGACGGTGTGGTTGCGCACGCTTTTCCTCCAACGCTGAATCTTCAGTGCCTGCCGCGACGCTGTGGTCAGGGTTTCCACGGTGGTGCCGACGAGAACGA
>VEQY01000098.1 GCA_018882965.1 Mycobacterium sp.
GCGCTGGACTGCCAGACTCGACAATCGTAACCAGTCTTGGTGTGAGTATCGAGGACATTGATCGTGTCGTGTGGACGCGAGGCAATGCCCATGTTGCTGGAAACTCGGACGGCGAAATTGGCGACGTAGGAGACATTGATGCCGAAGAGGGGGTCGACGAGGTAGATCCGGTCGATAGCACGTACCAGTTAGGTCATGTCTTCTACAACCTCGGGGATTTGCCAGACGCCCTTGTTTGGTATGAGAAGGCTGCGACCGCTGGCCATGTTGAAGCGATGGCAATGTTGGGAGCGTTATTCGCCGCTGTTTGCGACCCGCCTAATATTCAGGCCGCTCAAGCTTGGGATGATAAGGCGGCTAGCGCTGGCAACACCATGGCCATGTTCAACCTCGGAGTCCTGTTCGGAGACCTAATGAACCCACCCGATCTTGCCGCTGCCCGCAGATGGTTCGAGAAGGCAGCCGCTCGGGGGCATCCAGGTGCCGACGCCGCGCTTAGTCGGCTCGAGGCCGAAGCCTAAAGGGCAAAGCAAACTGAGACGGTTTTTCCGCTGGCCTGGAGTACGCACTGTCACCTCGATCCACGTTGCACGCTTCCCGTGATCGCGATTCCTGTCGCTCACGCGGACCGTAATCGTGTCAGCTTCACGGGTCACCCCCCGCATCTCGACACGGCCACGAACCCATACCCATTCATGCCGCAACAGGCGCATCGGTCATTTTCGCCCCTACCGTCACAGCAGACCGCACTCAAAGTCTTCTGTGAGCAAAGGGGTTTCTCGTGTCGTCAGGCCGAGGGCACGTTTCGCCGTGGCTGGCGTGCGCGATCGTTCCCGTCCTGTGCGCGGGCCTGACCGCCCCGCCGGCCGCCGCCCTGGGCTGCTCGGGTGCCGCCGCCCAGGCCCAGCCCGGCCCCGGCCAGGACATCCAGATTCCCAGCCCGGGCAAGATCGCGCCGTTCACCCGCCCGATCGGGCACCGGCCGGTCGGCGCCAACGAACAGGCACCCCCGCCCACTCTCGGGCAGATCCTCGCCCAGGCCCTCGGGGTGAAGTCCGCACCGGTGCAACAGCAGGCCGCCGCGGTCCCGGTTCCCGCACCGACCCCCGCGCCCGCGCCACTGCCGGCCGGTCCGGCGCCGGCCGCGGTGCCCCGAGCGGCGGTGCCGGTGTCCCCGCTGACCCCGGGCACCTCGGTGGTGGGCTGGGTCACCGGGCCCCAGAGCCCGAACAAGACCGTCGCGAACTTCGCGGTCACCGGTACTGATCTGGGCATCATGTGGGACAACGGCGACCCGGCCAACAACCAGGTGCTGATGGCCTTCGGCGACACCATCGGCTTCTGCGATGTCCCCGGCGACCAGTGGCGCTACAACGTGCTGATGCGCTCGGCCGACCGCACCCTGTCCGACACCGTCGCGGTCTCCAGCGCGCCGGTGTGGCGCCCGGGTATCGCCAAGCAGATCATCAACACCATCAACGCCGCCCCGGAGGAGACCGCCATCATCCCCACCGCCGGAGTCGGCTACGGCGGCAAGCAGTTCGTCAACTTCATGTCGATCAAGACCTGGGACGGCGACGGGGCGTGGACCACCAACTACTCCGCGCTGGCCGTGTCCGCCGACAACGGCGAGACCTGGGGGGTGTACCCGGGCACCATCCGCAAGCCCGAGGGCGGGCACGAGAAGTTCCAGATGGGTGCCTTCCTGCGACCCGGGCCGGGGGACCCCTACCTGTACAGCTTCGGCACACCCGGCGGGCGCAGCGGTGCGGCGTTCGTCGCCCGGGTGGCACCGGCACTGGTGCCGGATCTGAGCCGCTATGAGTACTGGAGTGCCGAGGCCAACGCGTGGGTGCCGGCCAACCCGGCCGCGGCCACCCCGGTGATCCCCGGGCCGGTGGGGGAGATGTCGGCGCAGTACAACTCCTACCTCAAGCAGTACGTGGCGCTCTACACCAACCGGATGAACGACGTGGTGATGCGCACCGCCCCGGCCCCGCAGGGCCCGTGGGGGCCCGAGCAGATGCTGGTGTCCGCGCTGTTCACCCCCGGCGGGGTGTACGGGCCGTTCCTGCACCCGTGGTCGACGGGCAAGGAGATCTACTACAACCTCTCGCTGTGGTCGGAGTACAACGTGATGCTGATGCGTACGGTGCTGCCGTAGGGCGTCATCCGGTGTCAGCCGCGCCGCCCGGCCCGCTCGGCGAACGCGTCCAGCGCCGCAAGCACTTCCGGTGCGCGCCAGATTCGGTTGCGCACTTTGTTGGTGGTCTCGATGAGGATTCCGGCCTCGGTCAGCGGGGTGAGGTAGCGGTGGGCGTTGGTGGAGTCGATACCCAGTTCCGCGGCGAGCAGGGCGGCGTTGACGACGGGGCGGCGGGTCAGTAGGTCGGCGACCTTCCACACGGCGGAGTCAGAGCGGGCGACGATCTTCTGGGTCCACTGCCGTCTGATATCTCGCAGATCGGCCACCAGCAGGCGGCAGTTGATGATGGCCCGGCTGCTGGCACGCGAGAAGCACTCGACGATGGGCGCGGCGTCACCCTCGCGGTAGCTGGTCAACGCGTCGAAGTACGCGCCGGTGTCGTCGAGCAGTCCGGCCGAGACCGGCACCGTCAGTTGGCGGGTCAGTCCTTTGTTGCGCAGCATCGCCTGGACCAGGGCGCGTCCGGTGCGGCCGTTGCCGTCGGTGAAGGGGTGGATGGTCTCGAACTGTGCGTGCGCCACGGCGATCTGGGGGAATGCGGGAATGTCGGTGCGCTGGGCGAACTCGATCAGATCGGAGATCGCCGCGGGGATCAGCTGGGGGCGTGGGCCGACGAAGGTCGCGCCCACGGGTGTCGAGCCGCCACCGATCCACACAGCTTCGGTGCGGAACTTTCCGGGGGTGTGCCGCGGCTGCGTGGCCATCAGCGCCCCATGCATCGCCAGGATGGCGGCGGCGTCCACGGTGTCGGACAAGCTAAGCGCGGCCTGCATCGCGGCGGTGTTGGCGACGATCATCTCGGCGTTGCGTTTGGCCCGAACGCCGGGCAGTTCGGCCTCGGCGATGGCGCGGGCCGACGCCGTGAGGTTCTCGATCTGAGAGCTGGCGGCGGATTCCGAGCGCAACAGAACCGCGGCGAACGGCGCGACTTCGCCCCCGAGTTCAGCGTCGAACCGGGTGATTTCGCGGCCGGCGGCTTCCGCCTCGGCGAGGACGGCCGGCGGAAGATCCAGCGTCAGACCCGCGACGGTGGCAGGGACTGCGCGACGATAGGAGCCGAACGCCCGGCCGCCGACCGCGGGTCTCCCGTGCTGGGGCTCCCACCGCACGGTTTCGAAGGTGATGGGACGAAGTGACGCCATACGCCATTGTAACTTCAGTTAAGGGTTAAGTGAAGCTAGATTGCGCCGTAAGTGTCACTTCGGCTCTCGGTATCGCGACAGCTGTCCTGTCGTCCCTGCGACTTACGATGGCCATATCGCACCGGCGAGGTCGTGCGGAAGGGGAGGCCGATGCCCAGATGGGGTAGCTCCGACAGGGGGAGTAAGTCCGTGGAGGAGCGGCGCCGCGACCGCGAGCAGCGCTACCGCGACGACGGCGCCGAGGCCTCGCGGGAGTATCTCGCTGACATCGCCGGCGAGGGCTGCGACGACCTCGACGGCGAGCCGGAGTAAGCCGACACCACCGCGGCCGGCGGGCCGGGGGTGATACTGGATCGTGCTCAGAAACCCCCGCATCTGGATCTACCTGCTGGTCGGCCTGGTGGCGGCGGGTCTCATCGGGTACTTCGAGTGGCGCGACTCCGACCCGCAGCGGCTGCAACGCTGCATCGAGGCGTCCATCGCTCAGATGAAGAAGGACATCCCCGCGCTGGAGGGCTTCGACGACGCCCAACCGACGCTGGTGGAGATGTCGCGGGCGAACTGCGCACGACAGCTCGGCATCAGCCCGCAGACCAAGTAAGCGCCGACCGCGCGCTCAGCGGGGCGCCCAGGCGAAGGACTGCACCCCGGTGTCCACCCGCTGGGGACTGCGGTTGCCGGAATCAGTCACCACCAGGGCCGGCTCTTCGGAGTTGTCCAGGTAGGCCAGCGTGTCCCCGCCACCCCACGCCGGGTGCGGCACGTCCAGGCACACACCCGCGCCCTGCGGGGTCTCCACACAGACCGGGGTGGACCCGAGGTCACTGACCACGGTGCGCGGTGTGGCCGACCCCTGGTCGAGAACCTGGATGGTCGCGGTGCCCGGGCGGTTGGGAACCGAACTCGTGAACGCCACCGCCCCCGAATCCAGCACCGCCAGATCGTCGAGGAACCTCTCGGTCGCGGTGAACACCGCGGACGGTGGGCCGGCGGCGTCGGAGGCCGGCACGGAGTAGACGCCGCCGGCGCGCAGCGGGAAGTCCGGCGGGGCCTCACCGTTGGTGAACAGAACCGTCTGACTGTCGGCGGTGAAGGCCACCGAGGAGGCGTTGGTGCCCGTCGCCAGGGGCACGGACTGACCGGTCGCGGCGTCAAGCGCGTTGACGTTGGTGGGGCGCACATCGCTGCGGTGATCGCGCCAGGCGATGCGGCTGCCGTCGGGCGCCCACGCGAAGTTCGGTTCGGCGAAGGGCGCCCACGCGGTCTCGGGCGGTCGCGGCGGCCGGGGCGCCAGCGCGCCGGTGTCGGCGTCGGCGACCAGCAGGGTGCCGCCGGCGACCATCCCCTCGGTCCTGTTGTCCAGGAACGCGATCCGCTCCCCGGTGGGTGACCATCGGGGGTAGGTGAGCAGCCCCGGCGGCAGCGCGCCCGGATCCACCAGCCGCCGCGGCGAGCCGGCGGGCTGCAGTTGCGCCGAGAGGTCGAGCACCCACAGTTCACCGCCGACGTCGGAGATCGCCGCCTTGCGCACGAACGCCACCCGGGAAAGGTCGGGGGAGGGTGCGGGCTGGGCGTCGGCGGGCCCGTCGGTCAGCTTGCGCCCGGGGGAGCCCGGCGGTGCGCTGACATACAGCGAGCCGGCCTTGGTGTAGAACAGCGCGTCCGGCGGCGGGCCTGCCGGTGCGGAGGCCGCCGGTGTCTGCGGCGCGCTCGACGGCGCGGTCTGGCTGGCCGCGTCGCACCCGGCCAGGGCGAGGACAGCCAGCAGCGCGGCCCACCGGGTCATGGCGATCACCCTAACGCCGGGTTCGCAGCACCGGCGATCTGTCGGAGGCGTCGGTAGAATGGGGACAGCTTCACGAGACACCGTCGCCAAGCTCCGACTGGGCGGTGCGCCAACCCCACGCTCGTGGGTGGCTCGGATGACGAAGCGACCCGCACCACACCGGTGCGGGTAAGAGCGCCCCGACGCGGGGCCCTGACGCAGGGGAGCGTGCCGACATGACCACCTTCAGCATCGACGACCAGTGGCGGTCCTTTCAGACCTACCTCGCGGTCTACCTCGCGGGCATGCTGCACCCGCGCGACGTGTTCACCATCTCCCGGCGCACGGCGGTCGCGCCGCCGCTGGTGGAGTTCCGCTACGACGCCGAGGGCGGACTGCGGTTCAGCTTCGGCGCGAACGCCTGGCGCGACGATCCCGACGCCTTCGTCGGGATCGCCGAGGGGGACCTCAACCGCATCGCCGCGCAGACGGTGGATCTGCTGCGCGGGCTCGAGGGCGTGGACGGCCCCGCCGCGCTGCGGCTGAGCGCCAGCGGCCCGGCGAGCTCGGTGTCGGTGCTGCCCGCGGCGAGCTTCGGTAACTTCGGGCAGCGGGCCGCAGGCATCGACCCCGACCGCATCGCCGCGCAGCTCGCCCGGATGCGGGCGGACATCGACCTCGACGGCGACGTCATCGCGGCCGAGGCGCGACAGGCCGGCAGCCGCGCGTTCGCCGCCACCAAGAACGGCTCGATCGCCGCGATCGCCTTCGCGGCGGCGCTGGCGGGGCTGCGCACGTGGGTGGACCCGTTCAGCCCGACGCCGCACAGCGGCTACCAGGCCGGCCGACCGCGCGAGGGGCCGTGAGAGCGGGTCTGGCTCACAGCTGCAGCGCGCGACGAAGCCCGCGGTCCACCTCCTGCATCAGGTGCATCGGCAGTTGACCGACACGATCGGCGAGATCGGTCTTGTTCAGTGTGACCAGCGCCGTGACATTGACCACCGAATCGCGAGGCAGACCCGAGGCGGCTGCGGGCAGGAACACGTTGCCCGGCATCCGGGTATAACCACAGATCGGGCCATGCTGAGCCGCGGTCCCAGCCGTGGTCCTGACACATTCCGACTCAGCCGACCTTCGGGGTGTAGCCATTCGGGTTCCAGGTTCCCGGCATGCCGGGAATAGGACTGCAGCTGACCGCGTTGACCTTGCAGCTGGAACCCGGAAAGCCGTAGCCGGTGCAGATCTCGTTGATGCCCGTCGGCGCGGGATTCTCATAGGTGCAGCCCATCGGCGGCCCGCTGATGATGAGGCTGGCCAGAAGTTCGATCATGTCCGCCGGTCTATCACCGCCCACCGACACCGCGCGTTCGCGCCGCCCGCGCCCCCGCGGGCCGCTAGGGTGGCCCTTTGCTAGCTACTGAGGACCTAGTGCCCTGGCCGACCCCTGAGCGGGGGCCTAGCCTCGGCGCAGGGGCGGGTCCTAGTTAACGAGGGGACAGGACGATGGAGTTATCGACGTGCGGCATCCGCCTGGGCGCGGCGGCGTTCGCGGCGGGCTTGTCGCTGGTGGTCATGCCCGGTCTGGGGTCGGCGCTGGCCGACACCGCCGCCGAGCCGGCGGCCAGCGCCGGCGGGGACGCCACACCGGCGGCGGCCAGCC
>VEQY01000007.1 GCA_018882965.1 Mycobacterium sp.
CCCCCGAGTCCGCCGGCGCCGCCGGCGCCACCCACGGCGCCCGCGCCACCGTCGCCCCCGGTGCCGCCGGCACCGCCGGCACCGCCGGCACCGAGCAGAGACAATGAGCCGGCGGGGCCGCCGGTGCCGCCCGCGCCCCCGGGAGTTCCGGGATTGTCGCTGGCGCCGGGGATGCCAGCGCCGCCCGCGCCACCGGGCCCTCCGGCGCCGAAGAACAGTCCGCCCCTACCGCCGGCGCCGCCGTTGCCACCGATCCGGCCGCTGCCGCCACTGCCGCCGTTTCCGAACCAACCCGCCGCTCCGCCGTCGCCGCCGGCAAATCCTCCGCCGCCGTTGCCGAGGAGTCCGCCGTTGCCGCCGGTGCACGGACCTGAGGTGCATGCGCTGCCGGCCACGTACCCGGTCCAGGAGTAGCCGTTACCTACGAGGAGACCAGCATTCGGGTGATCGGCCGTGCCATCCCCGAAGAAGATCCGGACGATCCCGCCCTGCTGCCGCGCGGCGGCCGACTCACCGGTGGTGGGCGACACGGAGACAGTCGCGGCGCCACCCCGCGGCGCCGCACTGCGGGAGGTCGAATGCGACAGCGATCGAGCGGCGCGCGGTTGGCCCGTCGCGCGTGCGGATGACGCCGAGGATGAGTTCGCCTTCCCGCTCGGTTCCGACGAGCGGGACGGCTCTGCGGAGGCCTCCGGCATCGCCGCGATCGCCGCGCCGATCCCCATCAGGAAAGCGATCGTCGCCACCCAACCCGCATACCGGCCATGCTTCGCCACTGAGGAGAGAGTAGGTACCGTTCGGTCGGCTTGACAAACCCACTGCCCGCCCACTGCCCGCCCGCTGCCCGCTCTCTGCCCGCCACCGCGCCCAACGCAGCGGCCTTGGTCAAGGATGGGGCGATGAGGATCATGACGTGGAACGTGCAGGGCCGGGTGGGGGAGTGGGAAGCCCGGCACGGCGCGTTGCGCTCGTGGATCGAACGGACCGCCCCTGACGTGCTCACTCTCCAGGAATCGTGGGTCGAGCCCGACGGAACCACCCAGGCCGCCCGTCTCGGTGAGGAGCTCGGTATGCACTCGGTGACGGCCGCGGACCTCGCCGGGTTTGATCGGTACCCCGAGGCCCAGTACTGGGTGGTCAACGCGGTACTGGCCCGCTGGCCGATCACGATCGAGCGGCTGTGCCCGTTGCCCGACGAGCGCGCGGAGCCGACCTGGCGCCATGTGCTGGTGACCCGGGTGCACCGGCCTGCCGATGAGGGTGGCCCGTTCGTGGCGGCCGGCACCCATCTCGAGCATGGACTCGAACACTCAGCGCGGCGAAGCGTCCAGGTGGCGGCACTGATGAGCCACCTCGCCGAGACGCTCGGGGATGAGATCCAGCGACGAGAATCTCTGCCGGCGGTCCTCGCCGGGGACCTCAACTGCACTCCGGAATCCGACGAGTACCGATGCGCCACCGGCCTCTCCGCCGGAGCCGTCCCGAACTTCACCCTCGTCGACGCGTGGACCGCCGCGGGCAACACCGAACCGGGACACACGTGGTCGGCTCGCAATCCGTTGGTTCCCCGTCATGCCATTCATCCTCACCGCCGACTCGACTACGTGATGGTGTCCACGCCGCGACGAGCGGGTGCGGGACATGTGCGCCGATGCACCCTGGCGGGCACCGCGGCGGTCGATGACGTCTGGGCCAGCGACCATTTCGCCGTGGTGGCCGAGGTGAAGATGTGACCGTCGAGGTCGCCAGGATCGTCGCCGCCGCTCAGGTGGCCGGCTCGGTGGGGATGTTCGGGGCGATCTGGATCGTGCAGGTCGTGCACTACCCGCTGATGCGTTTCGTCTCCGGCCCGGCCTTCGCGCGTTTCGAGACCGCACACCGCCGGCGGATCTCGGTGGTGGTCGGTCCGCTGATGGCCGTCGAGGGCATCTGCGTTCTCGCCTTCCTGTTCGCTCCGCCGGCCGGTCTCGCGTGGTGGCTGCCGTGGGCGGGGGCCGGTGCCGAGGCGGTCGCGATCGGCACCACGGTGCTCGTCTCGGCTCCGCTGCACGAACGACTCAACGCGCGTTTCGATCAAGCGACTCTTGATCGGCTGATCGCCACGAATTGGATTCGAACGGCCGCCTGGACCAGCCGGGCAGCGCTGGCGATCGCGATGCTGGTGGCAGTACTGCGTTGATCCCTCAGCTTGGCGGCGGGCCGGATCGGGCCAGTTGAAGGCCGAGGCCATCTGTCAGAGTCATCTGTCAGAGTCCGGCGTCGCGTCGGGCCAGGGTCGCAATCGCCGACCAGTCCAGATCCCCACCGCCGGCCGCAAGCAGGGCCAGAAACCGGTCACGCAGCAGGCTGGCGATCGGCAGCGGAACCTGAAGTTCCTCGGCGGCAGACAGGACAAGGCGAATGTCCTTGATACCGAGTCGCGCGGCGAAACCGGCGGGCTCGAACTCTTCCCGCGCGATCAATCCGCCGTAGGTTTGATAGGCGGGCGCGCTGAAGAGGGTGGATGTGAGGATGTCGACATAGTCGCGCCGATCAACGCCGGCCTTGGATGCCAGTGCGACCGCCTCGCCGAGGGACTCGATGACCGTGGCGAGCAGGAAATTGGCACTCAACTTCACGATGTTGCCGACTGCCGCGACCTCGGAGACCCGGAACGTGCGTTGCCCGAGGGTATCCAGCAACGGCAGCAGCGGTTCGACCGCTCTCGGTGGTCCCGCGGCGAGCACGAAGAGGGCGCCGGCGGCGACCGCCTCCGGGCGACCCAGCACCGTTGCGGTGACGAACTGCTGACCGGCTCCCTCGTGGGAGGTCGTGAGGCGCTGGGACAGCCCCGCGCTGATGGTGCTCGCAGATACGTGAGTGGCTCCGGCGCGCAAGTTGGCTAGTATCCCGCCGTCGCCGTAGACGACGGACTCCACGGCCGCGTCATCGGCCAGCATCGTGACCACCACATCCCCGGCGCAGGCCGCCGCCACGGTTCCGGCGACGGTGGCGCCACGCGCAGCGAGCGCCTCGGCCTTGGCCGAGGAGCGGTTGTATACCGTGACGTCGAATCCCGCCTGGAGCAACCGGGTCGCCATCGCCGAGCCCATATTGCCCAAGCCGATGAAGCCAACTGTCGGTGCTGTCGTTGTCATGGGCGCTGCTCGCAGTGTGTCACAGCCGGACCGGGGCGACTTCCCGATCTAACCGCCGGCCTCGATGACCGCGGCCATCTCCGCGGCCTGCGGGCCGCACACCGGTTGCAGGTCCACCGCGCCGCCGGCCAGCGTGTCGTCGATGCGGCGTTTGAGATCGCCGGATGCGACGTGCGCCTGCAGGTTGGCGCCCGGACATGAGGTCGTCGCGGTCACCTGCTGGTGGCTGGCCAGGGTGGAGGAGGTGATGCCGAACTCCTGGGTGGCCCAGGCGAACGCGAGGGCGGCCCCGTTGAGTTGGGCCTCGCTGATCGGTTCCTCGTCGAAGTTGCCTTCGCACACCACCAGGAAGTGGCCGGTGGTGTCGTAGTCGGTGGCGGTGTCACCGGCGATCGCGGTTCGGCGCAGTTCGAAGATGTTGCCGTCGCGGTCGACCCCGACGTGGTAGGCGATGTCGACCCAGCCCATGGTGTCCTGGTGATAGCGCTGGTGCTGGCGCAGCCGTTCGGTGATGTTGCTGTTGTCGCCGAGAACCACGGCGGTGTGGTGAATCGTCATCCGGGTGATGGTGTGCGGTCGCCCGCCGGGTCGCGGCGGGCGGGCCCGCCAGGCATCGCGGCACAGCAGAACTCCCGTCGCGGAGGCCGGGCTGGGCTGGGACGGTATCGCAGGCTCCGCCTGCGCGCCCGGCAGGGTGGCGTCCGCGCACCCGCCACCGAGAGCCACCGCGCCGGCCGCTCCTGCCAAGCCCAGGAGCCTCCGGCGGCTCAGGCCTCCCACTGCAGACTCCGTCATATGCCCCTCGCACCCGTGCTGATCACCACAAACACTTACCGACCGCACACCCGATCATCAAGTCCCCCGATGCCGGGCTTTCGGCGGTTACGGATCCAGCCTGGCGGTACGCTTGTGCGATGGGTCACACCGGCGAGGCTTCAGCAGGGTCCGCACAGGACCGACTGCGTGCCGTCCTGGCCGGGCTCAGGTCGATCGCCAACGTGGAGGACCCTCGTTGGCGGCCGCGCCTGGCCGACGCCCGCGCCATCGTCGAAGGCGCCTGGGCGGCGCTCGCCGACGTGCTTGATGACACCCCGCACGCCGGCGCGGTGCTGGAACTGCTGCGCCGGATGACCGTCGCCGACGACGTCCTGATGCGGGCCGCCGCAGCGCCCCGGCAATTGGGCAGGGCACTGGCCCGACTGGAGTCGGCGCCGGCGTCGGTTCCCGAACTGGTCAAACTCGGGCCGCAGTTGACGCGCGACCTCGGCTTCGATCGCGCGATCATCTCCCGCATCGTCAACGGCATGTGGATATCAGAAGCCGTCTACGTCACCGACGACCCGGAGTGGGCCGCGGAGATCAACAGGGTTGGCCAAGAATCACCGCAGCGACTGGTCCCGGGTCTCTATGAGACCGAGATCGTGCGTCGCCGGGAGGCCATGATCGTCACCGACGTACAGCGTGACACCAATGTGCATCGACGAATCGCCGACGCGTCAAGGTCACAGTCCTACGTCGGTGCGCCGCTGATGTCGGGTAATAAGGTCGTCGGCCTGCTGCACGCGGACTGCTACCTGCAGGGCCGTGACCCCGACGGCGCGGACTGCGATTCCTTCGTCGCCTACGCCAAGGGTCTCCAAATGGCGCTGAGCAGGGCCCACCTGGCTGAGCAGCTTGACAGGGCCGGCTCGCAGCTGCGGCAGATCGCCAACGACTGCCAGAACGACTCAGCCACCGTCCACGAGTTCTCTTTCGGCCGCACCCAGTCCGCGGTCGGTCAGCCGGCATTCCCGCTTGCCACTCGGGCCACGACCCGGGGGATCGACTCGGTTCGTGCCGCGCTGACGGCCCGCGAGGTTCAGATCCTGGAGCTGGTGGCCGAGGGCCTGGGGAACGGTGACATTGCTGCGCGCCTCGTCATCTCCGAGGGCACCGTGAAACAGCATGTGAAGCACGTTTTGCGCAAGCTCGGCGCGCGCAACCGAGTTGAGGCCGTCTCGCTGCTGTTCCAGTCGGACCGGGCCTGAAAAGTATCCCTGAAGGGATACGAATTACCCCCCTCGGGGTTCTGACCCCGCATCGCCTCCGGTGCTTGCATTGGTCACAGCTGTCACGAATGCACCGGGAGTGGGTCAGATGGGATTTTTCAAGGACGCTGCCGAACTGGACGAATACATCGGCGGGGTTTTCCGCGACGCCGGTCAGCATCCGGAATCGGGTCCGAAACTCAAAGCCGCCAACATCGTCATGCGGGTGCTCTACAACGACCCCGACTGCGAGATGACGATGGTGTTTCGAGATGACTACCAGATCATCCCGGGACCGACCGAGATCAAGCCCGACGTCACCCTGTTGATGCGCGGGGACACCGCCGATCAGTTCTGGCGCGGCGAGTACAACCTCGCCCTGGGGCTGGCCAAGGGCCAAGTCAAGGCCAAGGGGCCGGTCAACAAGATCCTCAAACTAGTGCCGCTCACCAAACCGCTGTTTCCCATGTATCGCGACAAAGTCGCCAAGAAGGATGCCGCGAGTGGGTGAACGCATGCGGGCGGTCCTGCTTCGCGAACCGCATCGGGTCGAGGTCGCTGAGGTCCCCAAACCGGAAATCGGCAGTCCCACCGACGTCTTGGTCCGGGTCGAGCGGACAGCGATCTGCGGCACCGACCTGCATCCGTATGAGGGCCGCCTTGAACTCGAGCCTGACATCATCCTCGGGCACGAATTCCTGGGCACGATCGAGGCCGTCGGGGAAGCGGTGGGTCAGTTCGCCGAGGGCGACCGCGTGGTCAGTTCTTGCGTGGTCAGCTGTGGAGCGTGCTACCAGTGTCGCCGTCACCAGCCCGGAAACTGTGCGGGGTCGCGGATCTTCGGACTGGGACTGGCCCTGGGAGACCTCGATGGCGGGCAGGCCGAGTACGTCGTGATTCCCAATGCCGATCTGGCCGCTCGAAAGATCCCGGACAGCGGCACCGCCAACGACGACGACATCCTGTTCGCCGGTGACATCATGACCACCGGCTACGAATCGGTAGCCCGTGCCATGCGTCCGGGTGACACCGTCGCGGTGGTCGGGGCGGGCCCAGTCGGTCTGTGTGCGGCGATGGCCGCGCGAGTGCTGGGTGCTGCGCAGGTGATCGTGGTGGACAGGGTTGATGCGCGGCTTAAGGAGGCGCACACCCTCGGAGCCATCGCTGTCAACGCTGCCGAGAACGAACCCTCCGACGCCGTGCTCGATCTGACCGACTGGCGCGGCGCGGACGTCGTCGTCGATGCCGTCGGCCACGAGTCCGCGTTGGTGTCGGCGATCTCCCTGGTCCGCGCAGGGGGCATCCTGTCGATTCCCGGTGTGTACACCGATGACGCGATCACTTTGCCGTTCGGTGAGTTGTACCTCAAGGGTGTGAGCGTGCAGATGGGGGTCGCGCACATCACCGAATACATCGACGAGGTCATCGCCTTGTCCGCAGCGGGCAAGCTGAATCCGAGTTGCATCATCTCCCACCGTATGGGGCTGTCGGAGGCTGCCGAGGCGTATCACCTGTTCGCCGCTCACGAAGCTACCAAGGTCGTGCTGGACCCGGGAGCATGACATGACGGCCGTGGGGTTGTGCCATCACCTGATGCTGATCGGCGGCCGGGACGTCGACTCGTCGAGCCGCTTTGAAATCATCGATCCCGGTGACGAGACCGTGGTCGCCACCGTAGCCAAGGGCGATGCCAGCCACATCGACGCCGCCGTGGCCGCCGCCAAGGCCGCTTTCGAGGCCGGCGAATGGTCAAGGAGTACGCCGCAGGAGCGCGCAGCGGTCATGCGCCGGATCGCGGCTGCGGCCAACGACGTGGCAGATGAACTCGTCGAACTGGAGTTATCGGCCAACGGGGCGACGGTGCGCCAGGCCACGGGTTTCCACATCGGCTACGCACTCGCTCACTTCAGCTACTTCGCCGATCTCGCCGAAACCTACGCCTGGCAGCGACCCGCCCCGATCGCCACGTTTCCGGCACTCGGCCAGAGCGTGGTCCACCGCGAGCCGATCGGAGTCGTCGGCGCGATCGCGCCATGGAACTTCCCACTGCTGCTGACGCTGTGGAAGGTCGGTCCGGCGCTGGCGGCTGGCAACAGCGTGGTGGTCAAGCCCGACGAGCACACTCCGCTCTCCATCCTGGAGTTCGCGCGCATCGCCGAACGCAACGGCCTGCCGCCCGGTGTTCTCAACGTGGTGCCGGGAGACGGGCCGGAGGCGGGTGCGCGGCTGGCCAGCCACCCCGACGTCGGCAAGATCGCCTTCACCGGGTCGACAGCCGTCGGCCGCGAGATCATGAGGCTGGCGTCGGGCACCGTCAAACAGGTCACCCTCGAACTCGGGGGCAAAGGCCCCTCGATCGTGCTCGACGATGCCGATCTGGATATGGCTGCCGACGGTGTGCTCTACGGCTGCTTCATCTACTCCGGCCAGGTTTGTGAATCAGGTACCAGGGCTCTGGTTCCGGCCGAGTTGCACGATGACTTCGTCGACCGTCTCATCCGGCGGGCCGCCACCATCCAGCTCGGCCCGACCCGGGACTGGGATACCGATATGGGACCGGTGATCGACGCCCGTCAGCAGGATCGCATCATCGACTACATCCGCGGCGCAGAGGCGGACGGCGCCCGAGTCGTTCTCGGTGGAAACCCACTGCCAGGCCCCGGGTACTGGGTCGAACCCACCATTCTGACCGGGGTCACCAATGACATGCGTATCGCCCGCGAGGAGGTCTTCGGTCCGGTACTGGTGGTCATCCCGTACAAGGGCGACGCCGAAGCGGTCGCCATCGCCAACGACAGTGACTACGGTCTGGCAGCCAGTATCTGGAGTTCCGACAACGGTAGGGCCCTGCAGGTCGCCGAGCGGATTCAAGCCGGCAGCGTGTGGATCAACGACGCCCATCAGATCAACTGCCAGGTGCCCTTCGGCGGGTACAAGCAGAGCGGCGTCGGCAGGGAACTCGGACCCGACGCCCTAGACGCCTATACCGAGGTGAAAACCGTTCACCTGGATCTTTCGGGTGGGCGTGACGCCAAGCCCTACGACATTTTGCTCAGCCACGCCGACGAGGGCGAGAGAGGGGAACCACTGTGACAACTTTCGAGGACGCCGATCTTTCTTTCGACGACGACAGCGACGTCGATATGGCCCCGACCAACGACGTGGCGGCCGGGCGGCCCTATGACGTGCTCAACGTCTCCAGCGACGCCTTCTGGGACCTCGACCTACCAGAACGCGAGCCCATATTCGCCGAGTTGCGCCGAGACCGCCCGGTCACCTGGCAGCCGCCGATCGAGACCGCGGTCGTTCCCGACCCCGATGACCCTGGCTTCTGGGCCGTGGTGCGCCACAAGGACATCGTCGAGATCAGCCAGAAGTCGGACGTGTTCGTGTCCCGATACGGTGTCATGTTCGACACCTTGCCGCCGGTGTTCCTGGAGATGGCCATGTCCTTCCTGGCGATGGACAACCCCCAGCACCAGAAGGTCCGCCGGCTGGTCAGCAGCGCCTTCACCGCGCGCCAGATTCAGCGAATCGAGCACGACATCGCATCCCGCGCACAGCGGATCGTTCAGGCGGCGAGAGAGAAGGCCGCCGACGGCGAAGCGATCGACTTCGTAGCGGACATCTCCAAGCATCTGCCGGTCGAGCTGTTCGGTGACATGTTCGGGATCCCCGACGACCTGCGTGCCGCCTACTCTCACGCCGCGGACGAAACCCAGGCATGGGCCGACCCCGAGCTGCTGGCGGGCCGCGATGCCGCCGAGGTGCAGGTCGAAGCGGCACTGGTGATTCATGACCTGACCGAGGAACTCATTGCCGAGCGCCGCAAGAATCCCACCGAAGACCTGCTGACCAGTCTCGTGCAGGCCGAGGTCGATGGTGAGCGGCTCTCTGAGTTCGAGATCGGTGCAACGATGGTGCTGACCGCCGTCGCCGCCACCGACACCACCCGGCACACTTCCAGTTTCGCTGCCAAGGCACTCAACGACTTTCCCGAGCAACGAGCCTGGCTGTGGGAGGACTTCGACGGCCGTATCGGAAAGTCTGTCGAGGAATTCCTGCGGTGGGGATCGGTTGTCCAGAACTTCCGGCGCACCTGCGTCACCGAATACGAACTGGGCGGCCAGACGATCCTGCCGGGTGACAAGGTCGTGATGATGTACTCGTCGGGCAACCGGGACGAGACGGTCTTCGACAATCCCAACGACTTCATCCTGTCCCGGGAGCGCAATCCGCACATCGCCTTCGGCGGGGGCGGAATCCACTTCTGCCTCGGTAGCCAGCTCGCGCGGACCATGCTCAAGACGCTGTTTCGGGAACTCCACGACCAGATGCCCAATTTCAGCACCGGTGATCCGCTCCTGGTGCGCACCAACTTCATTCGAGGTGTGGTGACTATGCCGTTCGATCCGGGGCCGTTCGATCCGGGGCCGTTCGATCCGGGGCCCAGATCGTGAGCGCCTGTCGGGTGTTCTTCGACTCCAGCCGCTGCTCCAGCATCGGTCTGTGCGAAGCCGCCCTGCCCGACGTCTTCCGGATCGACGACGACGGCCTGACGCGATTACTGGAATCCGAGGTTCCTATCGAGCGGGCCCATGAAGTCGAGCAGGCGGTTCTGAATTGCCCGACCCGGTCACTGTCATTCGAGATCGTCGACTGATCAAGCCATGGAAACGGGCCAGGCGATATCGCCATTGACGTCAACAACGGTCTCTGGCCTGACGTGGGCGCGCCCGATCGCGAAACCACTGCGTGGTTTGGGCAGCTTCATCGGGATGTCGCTCGACGTCCTGGTCGGGATCTTCACCACCAAGCTGGCGTGGCAGGAGTACCTGGCTCAATCGTGGTTCGTAGCCCGGGTGTCACTGCTGCCCGCGGTGCTGATGATGATCCCCTACGCGCTGATCAATACCTTCATCTTCAACATCCTGCTGGGCGAGTTCGGTGCGGCGGACTTCTCCGGGGCGGGCGCGGCATTCTTCAATGTCAACCAGATCGGCCCGCTGGTAACGGTGCTGGTGACCGCCGGCGCCAGCGCTACCGCGATGTGCGCCGATCTGGGGGCCCGCACCATCCGCGAGGAACTCGACGCGCAGCGCGTGATGGGAATCAATCCGATCCAGTCCCTGGTCATTCCGCGTGTCCTGGCCGCGACAACAGTGTCGGTCGCGCTGATGGGTGTAGTGGTTCTCGTCGGGATGGTCGCGTCGTTCTTTTTCTGCACCTACTTCCTTCACGTGTCGGCGGGTGCCTTCGTGGCCGGCATGACGGTGGTAACCGGACTCGGTGACGTAGTCGTCTCGCTGGTAAAAGCCTTTCTCTTCGGGCTGGGGGCGGGGCTGATCGCCTGCTACAAGGGAATCTCAGTGGGAGGCGGCCCGGCCGGGGTGGGCAACGCTGTGAATGAGACCGTGGTGTTCGCGTTCATGGTGCTGTTCACCATCAACATCATCGTGACCGCTGTCGGCGTGCAGTTCACGTTGAAGTGACGGAACCCCTATGACAGATATCGTCTCCCCGCCGTCTGACCGCACCACACGGTCCTCAAAGGTCGGGCGCAAGCTTGCCGCCGGTTGGAATCGGATCGGGGAACAAACCCGCTTTTATTTCCTGACGCTGGCTGCGATTCCCGACGCTGCGATCAATTACCGGTCCGAGGTCTTGCGCCTGATCGCGCAGATGGGTTTGGGTGCTGGGGCGCTGGCCGCGGTCGGAGGAACGGTGGTGATCGTGGGCTTCATGACGGTCACGACCGGTGCTGTGGTGGCAGCCCAGGGATACACCCAGTTCCAGTCGGTCGGGGTGGAGGCGTTCACCGGGTTTGCATCCGCCTTCTTCATCCCGCGCCTCATTGTTCCGGGCACCGCCCAGGTCACCCTCACTGCCACGGTCGGGGCTGGGGCCACGGCGCAGATGGGCGCGATGCGGATCAACGAAGAGGTCGACGCACTCGAGGTGATCGGAATCCGCAGTGTGGCCTATCTGGCGGCGACGCGCGTCCTCGCGGGGACAATAGTGGTGATTCCGCTCTATGCGGTGGCACTCATGATGGGTTTCCTGGCCGCGCGGGTCGGGACCACCGTTGTTTACGGTCAGGCATCCGGTGTCTACGACCACTACTTCAATACCTTCCTGAGCACCTCCGATCTGGTGTGGTCGTTCGTCCAGACGATCTCGATGATCGTTGTCGTCATGTTGATCTGTACCTACTACGGATTCACCGCCTCCGGCGGGCCTGCCGGGGTGGGCGAGGCGGTCGGTCGCGCGGTCCGCGCATCCATGGTCGTCGGCGCCCTGGTGCTCGTGGCGGTCACACTGGCGGTGTACGGGCAGTCGGGTAACTTCCGCCTGGCGGGCTGACGATGACTCGCAAGCGGGATCAGAGGATTCCCACCGCTGTATGGCCGCTCTTCCTGATAGCCGTCGTGGTCATGCTGGTCCTCGTGACGGTGGTGTCGTTCGCCGGGACCTTTCGGTCGGTCGTGCCGGTGACTCTGTCATCGGATCGCTCGGGTCTGGTCTTGGAGAACGGCGCGCGGGTCAAACTGCGCGGGGTGGACGTCGGTCGGGTCAGCCAAATCGGCGGTGACCGCCGGCAAGCGCGTATCGATCTGGAAATAGATTCCGATCAGATTCGCTATATCCCGGCCAATGTGGCCGCCCGGATCAATGTCACCACTGTGTTCGGCGCGAAATTCGTCGATCTCGTCTACCCGGAGAATCCACTTCCCGAGCGACTGGCCGCGGGTGCAGTGTTGCGCTCGACGAATGTCACGACCGAGGTGAACACGGTCTTCGAGAATGTCGTCGATCTCCTCGAGGTGATCGACCCGATGAAGCTCAATGCGGTGCTCGCGGCCGTCGCCGAGGCGGTGCGCGGTCGAGGAGAACAGATCGGCCGGGCGACGACTGACCTCAATCAGGTGTTGATTGCGCTTAACGCCCGCGCTGGGGTCTTCCGAGAGGACGTCCGCGCTCTGAAGGGAGTCGCCGAGACCTATGACGCGGCCGCCGCGGACATCGTGGCGATCCTGGACTCGGCGGCCACCACCAGTGAAACGATCACCGAGAACCAGGGTGTGCTCAATGATGTTCTTCTCGGGGCGATCGGGTTGTCGGAGTCAGGGACGACCTTGCTGGCCGGAAACAGGGAAAATCTGATCACCGCAGTCAACAATCTTGAGCCGACCACCAGGCTGCTGAATACCTATAGCCCCTCCTATACCTGCATGCTGCAAGGCGCCCAGTGGATCATCGACAAGAGTGGCTCGGTCTTCGGCGGTGATGGTCGTACGTTCGTCACGGACGTCACGCTGCTGCCCGGCAACGATCCGTACATGTATCCCGACAATCTCCCCATTGTGGCGGCCAAAGGAGGACCGGGAGGCAAGCCCGGGTGCGGTTCGCTGCCTGACGCGACGAAGAACTTCCCGGTGCGTCAGCTGATCACCAACTCCGGGTGGGGGACCGGTGTGGATATCCGGCCCAATCCGGGCATCGGTCACCCGTGCTGGGCGGACTACTTCCCGGTCACTCGGGCGGTGCCCGAGCAGCCGAGTATCCGCCAGTGCATTCCTGGGCCGGCCGTCGGCCCGGAACCGTACCTCGGCGCTCCGCCGTACGGCGCCGCGCTGTACGGACCGGGAGGTCAGCCGCTGTGGCCGGGCGTTCCTCCGGCCGATCCCGGGTCCCCGCCGTGAACGCCGCGCTGAGGGGCGTCATCTGGCGGCTGGCTTTGTTCGTGGCGATGTGCGCGCTGGCCTTGTTCGTCACCGTCGTGGTGTTCGGGCAGTCGCGATTCGAGACCGGGGCGAAAGACTACAACGCACTCTTCAGCGATGTATCCGGTCTTCGCGAGGGCAACATGGTCCGGTTGGCCGGCGTCGAGGTCGGCAAGGTCACGCGGATCGTGGTCAACTCCGATGCGACGGTCGGTGTCGCGTTCAACGCCGCCCCCTCGGTCGTTCTCACCGGGGGCACACGTGCGGAGATCCGCTACGACGACCTCATCGGCGGCCGGTATCTCGCCCTGGTGGTCGGGCCTGGCGACTCGGATGTTCTCGGTGCCGGCCAGACCATCCCGCTGGAGCGCACTCAGCCCGCACTCGACTTGGACTCCGTCACCGGGGGCTTCCGTCCGCTGTTCCGCGCCCTGGATCCAGAACAGGTCAACGACCTCAGCGGCCAGTTGATGCGGGCGCTTCAAGGGGAGGGGCCGACCATCGGTGCGTTTCTTCAGCAGGCAGCCGTGGTCACCAACACCCTGGCCGATCGCGATCTGCTGATCGGCCAGGTGGTCGACAACCTCAACGTGGTACTCGGATCGCTGGGTGATCAGAGCGATCAACTGGATAAGGCGGTGAGCTCCCTGTCGGAACTGGTCGGCGGCCTGGCTGAACGCAAGACGGAGATCTCCAACGCCGTGGCCTACGCCAACGCCGCGGCCCGATCCCTCGCTGACTTACTGACGCAGTCCAGGGAGCCGGCCCGCACGGTGATAGCCGAAACGGACCGGGTTTCGGCCGCAGTGCTCGACCAACGCGAATACTTCGATGAGATTCTCAACTCTCTGCCGGATAAGTACCGGATGCTCGGGCGGCAGGGCATCTACGGCGACTACTTCAGTTTCTACTTCTGTGACGTGGTGCTGAAACTCAACGGTAAGGGCGGGCAGCCTGTCTTCGTCAAGGTGGCAGGTCAAGACACTGGGCGGTGCGCGCCGAAATGAGGTCCTGGAAGTCTTTTTCCGAGCGTAATCCGATCGTTCTCGGAGCCGTCGGCGCAGCGGCCATCATCGCCATAGTCTTGGCTGCTCTGGGTAGTCAGAGGCTGCCGCTGATCAATCAGAACAAGTCCTACACCGGTTACTTCGCCGACGCCGGTGGGTTATTCACCGGTGCGATCGTCCAGGTCTCGGGTTACCCGGTCGGCAAGGTCACCGATATCGCACTTGACGAAACCGGGGTGCTGGTCAGCTTCGACGTCGCCAAGAACATCCGCCTCGGAGACCGCACCGAGGCCGCGATCCGCACCAAGGGGCTTCTGGGCACCAAGGAACTCGACATCATGCCCCGCGGAGAGGGCCAATTGACCGGCCCGATCCCGATGGAGCGCACGGTGTCGCCCTACCAGTTGCCCGACGCCCTGGGTGACCTGTCCACCACGATCAGCGGATTGAACACCGACCAGCTCTCCGACTCGCTGGCCACGCTGGCCCAGACGTTCTCCGATACCCCACCTCAGATCCGGGACGCCTTGCGGGGGGTGACGAGATTCACCGAAACTCTCAATACGCGCGATGAGCAGTTGCGCAATTTGCTGGAGAAGGCGGCCAAGGCCACCGGTGTACTGGCCCGACGCACCGACGAGATCGTGGGTTTGGTGAAGGACACCAATGCGGTGTTGGAGCAGCTGCGAACCCAGAGTGCGGCACTGGATGAGATCTCCTTCAGCATCTCGGCGCTGTCGGTCCAGCTCAAAGGCTTCATCGCCGAGAACCGCCAGCAACTCAAGCCCGCTCTGGACAAACTCAACGGTGTCTTGGAGATCATCGACAACCGCAAGCAGCGTCTGCAGCAGGCGATCAAGGGACTGAATTCCTACGCGATGTCACTCGGTGAGACGCTCGCCTCGGGCCCGTTCTTCAAGGCCTATGTGGTGAACCTGCTGCCCGGTCAGTTTGTTCAGCCCTTCGTCGACGCGGCCTTCTCCGATCTCGGTCTTGACCCGGCGACTCTCCTGCCGTCGCAGCTGACCGACCCGCCGGTCGGTCAGCAAGGAACCCCGCCGCTGCCGGTGCCCTACCCGCGCACCGGCCAGGGTGGTGAGCCTCGGTTGACACTTCCCGACGCCATCACCGGAAACCAGGATCCCAACCTGCCCTCCCAGTTCCCGGGGCGTTACCCCTACCGCCCCGAACCGCCGGCCCCGCCGCCGGGCGGGCCGCCGCCCGGGCCGCCGGCCCCGCCGCCCCCGGGCCAGGAGTCAACCCTCGAGCCGACCCCGTCACCGGTGGCGGTGCCCGCCGAGCAGCCACCCGGGGGTGCGTCGTGACCAGATGGCTCCGCAGTCCGCGTGTATTTCTGGCGGTCAGCCTGATCGCGGTGTTGCTCGCCGGGATGTTCGTGACGCTCCGACTCGGCGAACGTGCCTCCAGAACCGAGGTAGTCGCCTACTTCGACAACACCAACGGGCTGTTCGCCGGTGATGACGTCCGAATCCGCGGTGTGCGGGTCGGACGGGTGATCACGATCGAGCCTCAGCCGCTCCGCGCCAAGGTCACGTTCTGGTTCGATCGCAGGCACAAGGTGCCCGCCGACGCCAAAGCTGTCATCCTGTCGCCGCAGCTGGTGACCGGTCGGGCCATTCAGCTGACGCCGCCGTACTCCGGTGGTCCGACGATGACTGACGGCGCTGTCATCTCGCAGCAGCGCACCGCCGTCCCGGTGGAGTGGGATGACATCCGCGCGCAACTCGAACGCCTCACCGATCTGCTCCAACCGACCAAGCCGGGCGGTGTCAGCACGCTGGGTGCCCTCATCAACACCGCCGCCGACAACTTACGCGGACAGGGTGGCAGCATTCGTGACACCGTTCTGCGGCTGTCACAGACGGTATCGGTGCTTTCCGACCACCGACAGGATCTCTTCGGCACGATACGTAATCTCGCCACGCTGGTGTCGGCGTTGCGCGACAGCGGCGATCTGCTTGGTCAGCTCAACGTCAATCTCGCCGCCGTGTCTGCCCTTCTCGCCGACGACCCCGGAAAGGTCAGCCGTGCGATCGAGGATCTCAACGCGGTCGTGGGTGATGTAGGTGACTTTGTGGCTGAAAACCGCGAGCCGATCGGCATCGCCTCCGACCGGCTGGCCTCGATCAGTGTCGCGGTGGCTGAAAGCCTCGATGACCTGAAGCAGACCTTGCACCTGGCACCGACGGTCGCGGCGAACTTCAACAACATCTACGAGCCCGCCAACGGCTCCCTCACCGGTGCGCTGCAGGTGAATAACTTCGCCAACCCGATTTCGTTCCTCTGCGGGGCGATTCAGGCCGCGTCACGACTGGGCGCCGAACAGGCGTCAAAGCTGTGCGTGCAGTATCTCGCGCCCATCGTGAAGAACCGCCAGTACAACTTCCCTCCTTTGGGCGAGAACCTGTTCGTCGGCGCGCAGGCCCGGCCCAACGAGGTCACCTACAGCGAAGAGTGGCTGCGGCCTGATTATGTTCCGCCTGCCGCAGATCCCGAACCAGTACCTGCGCCGGCAGTAAATACCGATCCGGCGGCCGGATTAGCCGGCCTGATGGCTCCGAACGGAGAAGGCTGATGAGAGACGAATTCCGGCGCTGGGGACTGGTTCTGCTCGTCGTGCTGGTGCTGGCCGCGACCTCCGGTTGCGGTTGGCGCGGGGTCAACTCGCTGCCGCTTCCCGGTACACAGGGCAATGGGCCGGGGTCGTTCGAGGTACGCGCGCAAATGCCCGATGTGATGAACATCCAGCCGAACTCCCGTGTCAGGGTGGGCGACGTCACCGTCGGCCACATCTCGCGGATCGAACTTGAAGGATCCCACGCATTGGTCACGATGCGGCTGGATCCCGACGTCGAGCTACCGGCCAATGCCACCGCGAAGATCGGTATGACAACGATTTTCGGCTCGCTGCACATTGAGTTGGCCCCACCCACCGATGAAGAACCCGTGGGCAGATTGCGGGAGGGATCTCTGATTCCGCTGTCCCGAGCGGGCTCCTACCCAAGTCCGGAGCAAACGCTGTCAGCCCTCTCACTGGTCCTCAACGGCGGTGGCGTTGGGCAGGCCGGAGATATCACCGAGGCGCTGAGCACGGCCTTCCGTGGACGTGAAGACGATCTACGCAGCCTGATCCAGCAGTCGAACACCTTCGCGGCCAATCTCAACGATCAGACCGGCGACATCATTGCCGCGACCGAGAGCCTGAACGGTCTGGCCGATAAATTCGCCAGGCAGCAGCCAGTTCTCGATGAGGCCCTTCGCACGGTTCCCGACGCGCTCGCGGTGCTCAACGGTGAACGCGACAACCTGGTGGAAGCGGCCGATCAGCTCAGTAAGTTCAGCGCGCTCACCGTCGATACGGTGAATCGCAGCAAGGAGAACCTGGTCAAGGAATTGCAGCAGCTCGGTCCGGCGGTCAAGGCCCTGGCCGACGCCGGCCCCGCCCTGACCGGCTCGCTGGGCCTGCTGCCGACGTATCCCTTTCCGAATGCCAATGTTGAGAAGTGGCACCGGGGTGACTACACCAATCTGACCGCGGTCATCGACCTCACGCTGAGCAGACTTGACGCAGGTCTGTTCACCGGCACGCGATGGGAGTGCAACCTCACCGCACTCGAATTGCAGTGGGGCCGCACCATCGGACAGTTCCCCAGTCCGTGCATGGCGGGCGGCCCCTTCAACCCGGGCAACCCGCTGACGGTGCCGTACCGCTGGGACCAGGGACCCTGATATGCCCCTGAGTCGGCAGGCACGCATCCAGTTGGCGATCTTCGCGGTGATCGCCCTGGTGGCACTGGCAGTGATGGGTCTGCAGTTCATGAAGCTCCCCGCGAAGCTGTTCGGAGTCGGTCACTACACGGTGACCATGCAGCTGCTGGGCGCCGGTGGTCTATATGAAAGCAGCAACGTCACCTACCGCGGTTCCGAAGTGGGCCGGGTGACATCGCTGCGTCTGACCGATTCCGGGGTGGTCGCCGAACTATCGTTGAAATCCGGAGTCGACATCCCCCGCGATCTCAAGGCCGAGGTGCACAGTGTGTCGGCGATCGGTGAGCAATACGTCGCCTTGATACCGCGCAACGACACCTCGCCGCCACTCAAACAGGGCGATGTCATCGCCGTACAGGACACCTCGGTCCCCACCGACATCAATACCCTGTTGGATGCCGTGCGAACCGGCCTGCTGGCCGTCCCGCGCGACAACCTGAAGACCGTGCTCGACGAGTCCTATACGGCGGTCGCCGGGCTGGGTCCCCAATTGTCGACGATCGTCAAGGGAATGGCCGAGCTCTCCAGCGACGCCCGGGCCAACTTGGATGCGATCACCGCGCTGATCGACGACGCGAAACCGGTGCTCGACACCCAAATCCGGACCTCGGGCTCCATTCAGGCATGGGCATCGCAGGTCGCCACCGTGACTCGGCAATTGCGCGACAGTGACCAAGCCGTAGCCGGTGTCCTCCAGGGTGCCGGCCCGGCTCTGGATGAAAGCCGCCAACTGCTCGACCGGGTCCTGCCGCCGCTGCCGGTCTTGCTGACCAACCTGGTGAGCGTCAGCGAAGTGGGCCTGACCTACCGGAACGGCCTCGAACAGCTTCTGGTGCTGTTTCCCCAACTAGTCGCCATCGAGCAAGGTTCGTTGCTGGCCAACGTCAATACCAACCAGGACTACAGGGGCGCCTACCTCAGTTTCAACCTCAACCTCAACCTCCCCCCTACGTGTACGACCGGGTACCTGCCCGCACAACAGACCCGCAACGCCTCGTTCGAGGACTATCCGGATCTACCGGCGGGGAGCCTGTACTGCCGTGTGCCGCAGGATTCCCCGTTCAATGTCCGAGGCGCGCGCAACATCCCCTGTGAGACACGGCCGGGCAAGCGTGCTCCGACTGCCGCGATGTGCGAGAGCGACGAAGAGTACGTGCCGCTCAACGACGGCTACAACTGGAAGGGTGATCCCAACGCCACGATGTCGGGTCAGGACATCCCACAGTTGCCGCCGGGTTCAGTCACGCCGGAGCCACCGGGCTCCACGCCTACGGGCGACCAGAAGACCTGGCAGTCGATGCTCCTGCCGCCCCCGGCGGGCTGACCGGGATACGCGAAACGGCCGGCGGTCTTAGCCGCCGGTGATGACGTTGCCCGGAAGTGCGGTCGGGGCCGAGGGCGCCTTGACGCTGGGCGAGAACGAGTTGCCGCCCGGCTCGATGCGGGGTGCCTTCTCGGTGGGTTGCGGGGTGTTCTGCGTGCCCGGGGCGCTGGTCTCAGTCGGCGCCTTGGTCTCAGTCGGCTTCTCCTTGGTGGTGCAGGCCGAGAGCGCACCCATCCCCACCACCGCGGCAACACCGGCCGCGAGAGCGATCTGACGCGTCGAGCGAAGTGACCACATGGCTGATGACTCCCATCCCTGCCCACCGTGGGCATCTGTTGGCCGTGCCCCGGTTTTTCCGATCCCCGGTGGGCACACACACCTGTGCCCGGGCGGGCACGGCCACCTGCGAGCATACGCCAACGGCCGTCTCCGGATCCCGACGCGTACCGGCGGAAAGTCCCGACTTTCGCGCGGGGCGAACTGTGCCGGCGGCCGAGATGTCCCCCGATTGCAGGACACGGAATCATCCGGTCGGAGGCCCTGTCGGGGGACAGGACGACGGGCGTTTTCCCGGAATCATGGGTGTTGGCGGCGGCTTTCGCGGCGTAAACAGACCCGAAACGCGTAGACCGCGGAAGTCGCCGCCGCTCACCTCCATCCCGGACCCGACGGGGTCCGGGCCCACCGGCCGGCCTCGGTATCCAGTTCGGCGCCCAACTCCCTGGCCAGTCTCAGGGCGCGGCGATCGGCATCGACCCGGTGATAGATCTCCGAGAGACACACGCCGATCCAGATACCCAGCACGTAGACGGCGCCGATACCCGCGAGAGCCAGTGCGAAGTTCACGTGGGACCTCCGTCCGGTCTGCTGCTTCCACGCGAGCGTATCCACGGGGTATGACACTGATCGGGCATCGAGGCATGGGCCAACTAAGCGTGGCCATTGAGTAGTCTCTGCTCGGAGAGGAATCCGCCATGTCACCAGAGTTTCCAGCGGTCACCCGATGACCGCCATTTCCCTGCCCGGTTGCTCGGTCGCGATCACCGGGGCCGCCCGCGGTATCGGTTATGCCACTGCCAAGGCCTTCCTGGCTGCGGGAGCCAGGGTGTTCATCGGCGACCTCGACGCCGATCTGGCCAAGGCCGCCGCAGCCGATCTGGGCTGTGTCGGCACGGGCCTGGACGTGCGGTCGCGGGAGTCCTTCGCAGCATTTCTCGCCGGCGTCGATCCTCCGGTGCGGGTTCTGGTGAACAACGCCGGCATCATGCCCGCCGGCCGTTTCGTCGAGGAGTCCGACGCCGTCACCGACGCAATCATCGACGTCAACCTCAACGGCGTGCTGCGCGGAACCAAGCTCGCGCTTCCCGGCATGCTTGAACGCGGAAGCGGGCACATCGTCAACGTGGCGTCGTATCTGGGCGTGGTGCCGGCTGCTGGGCTGGCCACCTACTGTGCTTCTAAGCACGCGGTGGTCGGTTTCAGCGAGTCGCTGCGCGACGAGGTGGCCGGAACCGGGGTGACGGTGACCGCGGTCCTGCCCTCCGCGGTGCGCACCGATCTCGTCTCGGGGGTCAAGCTCGGCGGGCTGTTGCCCACCGTCGACCCCGAGGTGATCGCCGAGGCCGTGGTGGAGTCCTGCCGGACCCGGCCGGCGATCGTTGCGGTGCCGGGTTGGATGCGCAGCTACGAGGCCGCCGCCGCCGTCGTGCCCGACCGGTTACTCGGGGCTATTCGCGGACGGCTGACCCGTGATCGGGTGTTGCGCAAACTCGACAGTGAGGCCAGGGCGAGCTACGACGAGCGGATCCGGCGCGAGGCCGGCGCGGATTCGAGCTAGGTCAGGTTCATACGCGGTCAGGTTCATACGCCGATGTCACCATCGGGTCGCCACACGGCCACCACCGATGGGCGCGCGGTTCCGTTCCCGCCCTCGGGCCACCGGGACAGCGGGTTGTCCAGACTGTTGTCGTCGTTCTCGCCGGGATGCTGGACACACACGGTCACCAGATCGGCCGCCACCGTCGGGCCACACGCCTCCGCCCCGAGGGGCACGGACAGAAACTGTCGGGTCTCGCCCCGGTTCGTCCCCTCCAGTGCGACCGCGAAGAGCCCGTCGTTGGAGTCCAGGGCGTTGCCGTCGGTGGCGATCCACAGATTGCCGAATCTGTCGAAGGTGAGGTTGTCCGGACAGGAGATCGGGCTGACCTTGGACTTGTCGAAGCCTCCGAAGTAGGTGTCGGCGGCAGCGGGGTCGCCGCACACCAGCAGCAAATCCCAGGTGAACGATGTGCCCGCATGGTCGTCGGTGATTTCCAGGATCTGGCCATTCTTGTTGTCGTTCCGCGGATTTGCCGCATCGGGGGCGGGCTTGTCGGGTGCGCCGCGCTGGTCATTATTGGTCAGCGCAACGTAGACTTTGCCGGTCTTGGGGTTGGCCTCGAAGTCCTCGGGCCGGTCCATCTTCGTGGCCCCCACTGTGTCCGCGGCCATCCGGGTGAAGACTGCGACCTCCTGTGCGGTCATTCCCTCGACAAGAGATTCCGCTGCCCCGTCCGGACCCGAGCGCAGCACCGGAATCCACGTCCCCGAGCCGCGGAACGACCCGTCGGCCGGCAGGGTGCCTGAGCCGTTGATCTGCTCGGCGGGGATGTCGCTGGAGAGTTTGGCTACGTAGAGCGTCCCCTCGTCGAGAATCCTCATATTGGCGGCCATCGCCGCGGCGTCCCGGCCGGGTTGGATCTTCTTGCCCGAGATGAATTTGTACATGTAGTCGAAACGCTCGTCGTCACCCGTGTAGGCGACCACCGTTCCGTCGTCGGTGACGTGAATGGTCGCGGCCTCGTGTTTGAACCTGCCCAGCGCGGTGTGCTTGACCGGCACAGAGTTCGGGTCCCACGGATTGACTTCGACGACCCAGCCGAATCTGTTGACCTCATTCGGTTCCGCGGCGAGATCGAAGCGTGAGTCGAACTCTTCCCAACGACGTTCGCTCGGTTTGACCTTGATGCCGTAGCGCTTCCACCGCGCAGCTGTCTGAGGAGTGGAAACCTGGGTGTCCTCAGCGGCGCCGAAGTAGCCGTTGAAGTTCTCCTCGCCGCTGAGGACCGTGCCCCACGGCGTGATTCCTCCCGAGCAGTTGTTCAGCGTTCCGGCCACGGAGCGTCCGGACGGATCAGCCGAGGTGATGACGAACTCGCTGCCCGCTGCCGGACCGATGAGCGTGAACGGCGTGTCGGCGGTGATCCGCCGGTTGTAGGGGCCGATCACCGGAGTGAGGCCATCCGGGCCACGTTCGACCTCGACAACCGACAGTCCGTGGGCGGCCAGCGCGATCTCGAACTGCTCGCGCGTCGGCTTGTCCGGGTCGAAGCCGGGGAACATGAACTGTTCGGTGGTGTACTCGTGGTTGACCACCATCAGGAACCGGTTGGATGCGTCAGGCACCGGCAGCAGCCCAGCGAAGTCGTTGTTGAAGCCGAACTGCTGGCGTTGTGCGGCGGCGGTCTGGTTGCGCACATCGAATGTCGGGGCGCCAGGCAGGACGGGGTCGCCCCAGCTGATCACCACGGCCTGCCGGTAGCCCTGGGGGATCACGACGGCGTCCTCGCTGTTGGGCGCCACCGCGGTGAAATTCAGACCCGGTGGCGTCCCTGCGGAACCGGACGCACCGTCTGCAGTCGGGCTCGGCTGGCCGGTCTTCGTGGTCGTGGAGCACGCGGCCAGAGCCGAGCCGGTGGTGACCGCCAGCACCGTCACTCCCGCCGCCTTGAGCACCGAACGCCGGGAAAGCGAGCGGCCGACCTGCGCGACGATGTCGCCGAAGTATTCGTTGTCGCTGGTGTTCGGCGCGGGGTGGGCGCAGGCGTCCCCGCACCGGTGGCGGCAGGTGACCCGTTGCCGGGAGGACTGCCCAGAGTGGCTGATCAGCATGTTCAGAGGCACCAGAACCATGTGTCGAACGTAAGCCCTGCAGGCGATCAGCGGGCAAGAAGCAGGTGAACGCCAGGCGAATCGTCCCCGCCTCAATCGCCGAGTCGCCACGTCGGGGGCCCGATGTGACTACCTTGTGGGACATGTCTGCACCTGCCCGCCTACTGCTGACCGCGGTGCTAGCCTTGATATGGGCGCTGCCCGCGTGTGACTCCGCCGGCTCACCCCCGAAGGCCACCACGCTGAAGGTGATGTCGTTCAACATCTACGGCGGCGGCGCCAACGACGGCAAGCCGGTCGACGAAACGGTCGCGGTGATCCGAGCCGCCGAGGCCGACATCGTCGGTGTGCAGGAGACCCGGCTGGAGACTGATCCCTGTACCGCCCAGAGTTGTCCACCGACCGGACCCAGCGTGGCCAAGGCGATCGCCGACAAGCTCGGCTTCTACTACTACGACCAGACGAAGGACAATGCAGCCCTGTGGGCCAACGCGGTCATCAGCCGCTATCCCATCGGCGCGGCCACTCCGAACGATTTGGGCGTGCCCATCGATGTCGACGGCCGCAAGGTCTTCGCCTACAACGTCCACTTCACCGACTATCCCTACCAGCCCTACCAGCTGCTCAAGATCCCCTACGGCGACGCGCCCTTCCTGTCCGAGGCGACCGCCGCGGTGAAGGCCGCCGAAGATGCCCGCGGCCCGGCGCTGAAACTGCTCATCGAGGATCTCAAGGCTGCCGACAACGCTGCCGCGGCGTTCGTGTTCGGCGACTTCAACGAACCCTCGCACCGCGACTGGACCCAACGGGCCGTCGATGCCGGCAATCAGCCGATGGTGGTGTCGTGGCCGACCACCTCAGCCCTTGAGCAGCAGGGCTTCACCGATGCACTGCGCGCCGCCTATCCCGATGAGGTGGCGAAGCCCGCGTTCACCTGGACTCCCACCACCGAACGCACGGACCCGGCCGACCACCACGACCGGATCGACTTCGTCCTGGTCCGCGGCGGCGCGGGCGGTTCAGGCGATCCCGTGGCTGTGGAGGGGGCGTCCATCGTGGGTGAGAAGACGCCCGAGGCCGACATCGTCGTCACGCCCTACCCGAGCGATCATCGCTCGGTGGTGGTCAGCGTCCGGTTCTAGGGATGGGCCAGCGCTAGGGGGTGAAACTCATCGGGGCCCGGGTGACGTTGATCCGCGGACCGCTCGGGTCGCCGGCGTCCTCGCCGGAGTCCGGCGGCTGGGCCGGGGGAAGCGTCTGCTGCTCCGCGGACACCGGTGACTCCGCCGTGGCCCCCGCTGCCGACGGCGGCGAGGACGGCTCGGAGGAAACCGACGACGCATCCGACGGTGCCGTCGCATCGACCGGTGCCGGCGGGACGATCACCCGGGTGGTCGGGGGTGTGGTCCGCACGACCGGTCGTAGTTTGTCAGGGGTCTCCTCGGAGTCACCCGGTGCCATCAGCAGCACCGTGGCCACGACGAGTGCCGCCGCCGCCGCACCGATCAGGGCCAGCAGCACGCTGGTCCTGGCGTACCACGGCACCGGGGACGGCGCGGCAGTTGCCGTATCGGCATCTGCTGCGGGCTGGTCCCAGTCCCAGTCCCAGTCCCAGTCGGGCGCGACGCCGGCCAGTCGGGGCAGCGGGCCGGTGATCTCAGGATCCTCGACGCGCCAGGCCTCGATGTCCCCGTGGGGCAGCGCCTCGTGCGTGGTCACAGGGGTCGATGCTAGACCGCAGCCACCCCTTCCCGTACCGGCTTCGGCACAAAACTCCAGGCAGGCTCAGTCCGGCGGCGGTTGCGGCCCGGATTTTTCCGGTCCTGATTTCTCCACGATGAGGTTCGCGGCCAGCAATGCCGCGCTGCCGACGATCGCCGCCAGCACCCCGAGGACGTTGTTGCGCGACTGCTGGCTCTGTTTGGCGCGCTGCACTTGGTCCAAACCCGCGTTCTCTTCTGCCAGTGCGAACGCCCGCTCCTGGCCCTGCATGATGATCTCCCGCTCGTTGCCCTTGAGCCGACTGAAGGTCTCCATGGTGAAGTTCTCTTTTGCCTGTTCATTGAGGGTGAGGTAGGTGCCGTACACCTGATCGAAATCGAGTTGGTTCGCCTCGCCGAGGGCCCCGATCATGTTCTGCACCGGGGTTGCCCGGTCGAGGATGTTGCCCTGGTAGACGCTGGCGGCCAGGTCCCGATTTGCGCCGGGCTGCAGGCCCATGATGAAGATCAGGTCACCTTGCTGGTTGGCCATGAAGTACTCAGAGGCCAGCCGCTGCAGCCGGTCGATCTGGACTGCGTTGGCCGTTCGGGTGCCGGCGATCTGCTGGATCTGGCCATCCAGCCTGTCGGTGACCAGCAAAGCCCACAGGGTTCCCACAACTGAGAACAGAAAGCCCGCGATCAGGGCGATGACTTTGGCGCGCGATCGGAGGAATGCGCTCAAGACGGACCCCCTCTCGGCAGGAGGCAGCTGACGCTTTATTTTCCGATGCCAGGCAGGTCAGCGCAAGCCGCCCACTAACCTGGCGGACATGGCAGCGAGGCCGCGGATGTACAACAGCGTGTGGCAACTGCGTGCGGACTCCTGGTGCCGGCTGGAGGACGCGGCGGACAAGCTCGCGAGGTTGTCCGCGGCGGGTAGACCCACCGACGGCCATCACGGTATCTGCGAGGGTCTGTTGGACCACCTCGCGCCTCTCGAGCAGTACTGGGCCTACCCGGGGGGCGCGCAGTTCGCCCGACTCAACCGACTCTTCGCCGTCGGCGATTACCCCAAATTCGCCCAGGCCGTGACCTTCATCAACCACTCGCTGACCCATGAGTGGTATCGCACCGGGATCATCGAGAGCATCGCCGCCGACGACGAGGAATTCCCGGCCGACCCCAATCGTCTCGAGGTCCGCCAAACCGGTAAACGCGAGCCGCTGTATTTCGAGGTGCTCGTCGTCGAAAACCTGTCGGAGTCCCAGGAGCGCCTACTTCGCAAGGAGGTGCACAACTGGCGGCGCGCCGACGACGAATTCGTCTACGAGATCGTCATCGTGCCCAACGCGGTCGAGGCGCTCATTGCCGCCTGGCTCAACGTCAACATCCAAGCGGTTGTCATCGGGCGCAGGTTTGCGCCGCACTCCACGCGCGACCTCTCGGCGCTGTCCGATTTCGTCGACACCCGTGTCGCCGACAGTATCGACGAGGACATGAACTCCGACGAGCGGGCCGAAATACTGGCGGCGGCCCTGACCCGGCTGCGGCCGGAGTTGGACCTCTATCTGACGACCGAGGTCGACGTCGAGAACGTGGCAGGGCGGCTCGGCAAGGGTTTCGAGCGGGTTTTCCACGTCCGTGACGGACTGCTCGAACTGCACTTGAGCGTCCTACGGGGGGTGGCCGCGCGGTACCGCACACCCTTCTTCAGCGCTCTGAAGCAGTACAGCCAGCGTCCCACCGGAGTTTTCCACGCTCTGCCGATCTCGCAGGGCAAGTCGATCGTGAACTCGCACTGGATCAAAGACATGGTCGACTTCTACGGGCTCGACGTCTTCATGGCGGAGACCTCGGCGACCTGTGGGGGGCTCGACTCGCTGCTGGAGCCGACCGGGCCGCTGCGCGAAGCCCAGCAGCTGGCCGCCGACACCTTCGGCTCACGGCAGACCTTCTTCGTCACCAACGGCACCTCGACGGCGAACAAGATCGTGACCCAGTCGCTGGTCGCACCCGGCGACATCGTGCTGCTCGACCGCAACTGCCATCAGTCACATCACTACGGAATGATGCTCGGCGGCGCCAATGTGGTCTACCTGGAGGCCTACGCGCTCAACGACTACACCATGTACGGTGCCGTGCCGTTGCGGGCGATCAAGGCCCAACTGCTCGAGCTCAGACGTGCCGGGAAGCTCGACCGGGTCAAGATGATCGCCTTGACCAACTGCACCTTCGACGGGATCGTCTACGACGTCCAGCGCGTGATGGAGGAGTGCCTGGCGATCAAACCCGATTTGGTCTTCCTCTGGGATGAGGCCTGGTTCGCCTTCGCGCGCTTCCACCCCATCACCCGCGCCCGGACCGCCATGGAGGCGGCCCGCCGGATCCGCGAACGCTTGCAGGACCCCGAATACGCCGCGGCCTGCGGGCAGCAATTGGCCCGCGAGGCCCAGAACCCCCCCAGCGACCAGGAACTCCTGGATCGGCGGCTCACGCCGGATCCGGCAAAAGCGCGGGTCCGGGTGTACGCGACGCAGTCGACACACAAGACGTTGACCTCGCTGCGGCAGGGCTCGATGATCCACGTTTTCGACCAGGATTTCGAGCAGAAGGTGTCGGAGTCCTTTCACGAGGCCTACATGGCGCATACCTCGACCTCGCCCAACTACCAGATCCTGGCATCGCTCGACCTGGGTCGCCGGCAGGTCGCGCTGGAGGGTTTCGAGCTGGTCGGGCGTCAGATCGAGCACGCGATGCAACTGCGCAACGCGATCGACAATCACCCTCTGCTGAGCAAGTACATGTCCTGCCTGCGTACGTCGGACATGATCCCCGAGGAGTTCCGGGACAGTCACATCGGTCAGCCGCTTCGAGCTGGTCTGCACAGTATGGAGAAGGTCTGGGAGGTCGACGAGTTCGTCCTGGATCCGTCGAGGATCACCCTCTCGATCGGGCGCACCGGCTACAACGGCGACGAGTTCAAACGGGTCCATTTGATGGATCGCCACGGCGTACAGATCAACAAGACCTCGCGTAACACGGTGCTGTTCATGACCAATATCGGCACCACCCGCAGTTCGGTGGCGTTCCTGGTCGAGGTCCTCGTCAAGATCGCCAGCGAGCTTGAGGAGAGGACCTCCGAGATGGGGTTGGGTGAGCGCGGGCGTTTCGAGCAGGCCGTGCGCCGTTTGACCGCCAACACCGCTCCGCTACCGGACTTCAGTGGCTTCCACCCGGTCTTCCGCGATTGTTCCGGTGCCGTGACGACGCCTGAGGGTGATGTGCGACGGGCGTTCTACCTGTCCTACGACGACGGCAACTGCGAGTATCTCACCGGCGAGCAGATCGAGGAGAAGTTGGACAACGGGATGGATGTGGTGTCGGCAACCTTTGTCACACCCTATCCGCCTGGCTTTCCGGTCCTGGTCCCCGGTCAGCTCTTCAGCCGCCAGATCCTGACCTTCGTTCGTGAGCTCGACACGCCGGAAATCCACGGCTACAGACCGGATTTCGGGTACCGCGTGTATACCGATAAAGCAATTCAGATCTGCAGCGAGGCCGGCGCGAGCTAGCCTGCGCCCACCTCGGCCCAGAGCCGGACAGGCGGGGGAGGGCGCCGCCGGTAGCCTGATGCTGATTCGCCCCCGAGGAGCAGGAGTGCCCATGCCCGACGAGCAGCTCGCCGTTGCTGCCGCCGAGATCACGGTCGCCGCCGCCCCGGAATCAGGAGAGCCCACGGCCGACGCCACCACACCTCGACGACTGAGGCCGCCCCCGCCGAGATTGGCGCCGATCGTGGGTCTGGTTCTGGTGCTGACCCTCGTCGGCCTCAGTGGCTGGCTCGGCTTTAAGGCCTACCAGCTCCGCGAGGCCCAGCACGTGCGGGCCCTGCTGGTGCAGGTCGGCAAGCAGGGGGCGGTGAACCTGACGACGATCGACTACCGCAACGCCGAAGCCGACGTACAGCGGATCCTGGACTCCTCGACCGGTCAATTCCGAGAAGAATTCGCCCAGCGATCCGAGCCTTTCGTCGAGGTGGTGAAGAAAGCGCAGTCCACGTCGTCGGGGACCGTCACCGAGGCAGGCCTGGAGTCCGTCAGCGGGCAGGAGGGCAGAGTGCTGGTGGCTGTCACGGTCAAGACGGTGAACCGGGGCGTGCCGGATGAGCAGTCGCGCTACTGGCGGATGCGGATGACGGTGATCAAGGAGGGCGATGGCGCCAAGGTGGCGAAAGTGGACTTCGTGCCGTGACCGAAGATCAGAGTGTTGAAACCGAAGTCCAGCCCGGTCGCCTCGACCGGCTGCGGCTGCTGGTGTTCGGAGTCCTGCCGGCGGCGGCGGTGATCCTCGGCGGTGTCGCGAGCTTTTTGCAGTGGGACGTCTCGTCGCGCGGCGATGCGGAAACCGCTGCCGAGCAGTCAGTCGTCGCCGCCCGTGAAGCAGCCGTGGCGATCCTGAGCTACCGGGCCGACAGCGTCGAGCAGGACCTTGGCGCTGCGAAAGGCCGCCTGACGGGCGAGTTTCTGGAGGCCTACAACCAACTGGTGAGCACGGTCGTCATCCCGGGCGCGAAGCAGAAGAAGATCTCCGCGGCCGCTCAGGTGCCGGCTGCGGCATCGGTCTCTGCCGACCGCAGCCGGGCGGTGGCGCTGCTGTTCATCAACCAGACGATCACTGTCGGCGGTGACGCACCCACCACCACCGCCTCGAGTGTGCGCGTCACGCTGGACAAGGTCGACGACCGGTGGCTGGTGTCCGGCTTTGACCCGGTCTAGGGGATCCGGCTCAGCGAACGGCTTGCGACGCCGGCGTCGAGGGAGCTCCACAGCGAGCCGTCTGCGCCCGCCACCACCGCGTTGTAGCGGTAGGCCGTCGCCAACGGTTCATCCATCCGGTGCAGCTTGGCGAAGTCCCCCCAGGGCGCGGCGCCGGGCTGGCCGGTGAACTGGAAGTCCATGAACAAATCCATGCCGGCGGCGTCCAGGCGGATCAGGTAATCGCGGTAAATCTCGCCCATTCGCGGGTCGTTGCTCGCCGAGTAGAAAGCGTTCTGATACGGCGCATTTCGGCCGTCGAGGTGCGCGCCGCCCTCGTAGGCGACCAGCTCCACCGGCCGACCCAGCCGGGCTGACCAGTCGTTAGCCAGCTGCTCGTGATCGACCGTCCACTGCACGGAGGTGGCCACGTTGGCCCGGGTGTCGGCGATCACCCGATCGACGCCTGTGGCGGCGGTGTAGCCGGCTCGCTGCTCGTCGGTCGGGGTGATGTAGGGCGCGATGGCGATCGCGTCGAACGAACCGCCCATGTTCTGCAGGATCTGATCGGTCACCCAGCTGACCGCTGCCCAGCCGGCTGCCACCCGGACAAGCTCGAGGCCGGACTGTCCGGCGAACACCTGTGACCAGATGTCCAGATCGCGCTTGGCCTCCTGGCCGGCGATGATCCACTGTCCGAAGTCGGGATCCAGCCCGGCTGCCCGTGCCCGGTCGGCCACCCAGGCCGAGGCTTCGAAACCCCAGCCGAAATTCCAAATCTCGTTGGACCATTCGACGTACACCGAGCGGCCGGGTTCCAGATGGTTGCGCACGTAGGTGGCAAAGTTGCGCACGAAGGTGTCGTCGGCTTGGTGCGGCATGGTGAACCACGGGTCGGCGTCGAGTTCGTTGGCCAACTCCACCATGTACTCCAGCGCGATGCCATTGACCGTCGGCTCGCTGGGCGTGCCCCCGGAACCTGAGCCCTGCCGGATGTCGTCGGCATCGCGGCGCTGGGACCACGTCACGATGTCGGAGGAGTTGGTCTCCTGCATGGCCATGAAGCGCAGCGCGGGAAATGGCGCGAGCCTTTTCAGGAACAGCGGGTGGAATGGTGAGAACGCCGCACCCGGCTGCCAGCGCTGCCCGGCAAAGCTCTGACCCTCATAGTCGGGCATCCAGACGTTGAAGTCGCGGACCGGATCGGCCGGACTGGTCTCCTCGATGCGCAGATAGATGCCACTGTCGGAGGGTGTCACCAGAAGTTCGGCGAAGTTGCGCCCGGCCGCTGTGCGTCCGGTGGCCGTGACCTCGGCGTCGAAACCGAAGCTCACGACCCCGGAGCCGTCCCACTCGGCGTGGTAGGTCCCACCCGCGTAGCCGCCGCTGAGGCCGTTGAACATCAGCGTGCCGGCGAACTGCTTCATTGCGACGCCGTTCTGCATCCATGTCTTGAGGGAGCGGACGTTTCCATCGGCGTCAACATCCAGGATGGGCGCGTCGGCAGCCTCCCATGTCAGGCCGAAGGTCTGCGGGTTGAACGCCTGGGAGATCCACGGCCGGGACGCCTTGAACGCGTCGGTGAAGGTCCACGCCGGCGACCAGTCGACGATGCTCTCGAGGTTCATTCCGACAGCCATGCGGCCGCCACCGGGTTCGGCCGGGTCGGGGGGATCGATGTCGGGCTCGCCGGTCGTGAACGGGGCGACGACGACGGTGACGGCCGACGTGCTGGTGTCTCCGCGCGAGCCGAGCAGCCCGAAGCTGAGCAGATGGATCAGACCGGCCAGACCGTGGATGGCGAACCCGCTGGGGGCGTCGCTGACGGTGACCTCGAAGGTGTCGGTCACTCCGGCGGCCAGGGCCGCGGGGGTGGGTGTGTAGGTCCAGGTGCCGTCGGCGGCCACCGCCGCGGTGCCCCGCTCGGGCTGGGAGGTCACGGTGAAGGCCAGGCGCGGGCTGTCGGGGTCGACGGCGTTCAGCGATCCGGTGACCACCCCGGCGGGACTCTGCGCGCTCTGGGTGGGGCTCATCCGCGGCGTCTGGTTGTTGAACAGTGCCGAGAGCCGGGAGAGCAACCCCGTCGACTGACTCGCCGACGGCCCGGCGGCAACTCGGGACGCCGGATTCACGCCGGCGGGGGTGGCCGCGGCGGGTGCCGCGGGAGCGGACTCGTTGGGGCTCGCGTGCAGGACCTGCCGATCCGCGGCGGGCCGTGCGGTTTCTCGGCCACCGCCGCGCTCGGCAGCCCTGGAGGCCGACCCTTTCGCCGGCGACGCGTTCGCGGTTGCGGAGGCCGTGGAGTCCGGGGGTTCTGCGGGATCAGCGGAGGCGACAGCGGCGGTACCCACTGCGAGAACCGCGCCGATACCCAGCGCGGCGGCAAGCGGTCCGAGTCGCCCGATGAAGTTTGCTGCACTCACGATGGGGTCCTGAGCAGTAGCTGAGATAATGCTGTGATTTAAGCACAGCTGCTCCGCAGGCGGAAGCATTTCGCTGTCTGACTTTCTCCTTCCTGGCCTCCCGTCACCGTGCGACACCCCGGCTCGGACCTGACCCTGCTCGCCCCAGCGTTTTTCAGTGACTCGAACGCACTGGTGTGCTTAGCTGAGCTTGCAATACGCGGTCTGGGCAAGGGGGCTTCGTGACCGATTCGGTTCTGCACTCGTCTCCGCGTGCCCTGGCCAGCGCCGTCAGCGGACTGATCGTCATCGCGGGTCTGGTGTCGGCACCGCCCGCACCGGCGGCCCTGACGGCGGCTCGCGTTGAGGTTGCGGCGATATCGCTGCAGTCCGTCAGTAGCGCAGCGCCGGGCCCGGACCAGATCCTTGAGGCGGTCGTCACGGTCTCGCTGGCGGCCGCCGCCATGCCGCTCTGGTACGTGGCGTTCCCCGTCACGTTGCCGCTGAGTCTCGCGCTCGGCGGCCTGCTGATCGAACTCGTCGACATCGGCGGGCTGGACACCCCGGTGACCGCGATCCTCGGCAGCGTCGCCCTAGGAGCCGGGATCTTCGCCGCCGGCCCGCTCGGTTTCGCTCTGGCCGAGGTCCTGCCGCGGTTCACCCCCGGTGCCTCCGCGGTGGCTACGCGCGCGCAACGTTCGACGGCGGCGGTCACGGTCCCCCGGCCGGCGATGCACCCGCCCAAGACAGCTCGCACCGCAGCGGTCGCCGAGCAGTCCCGGACGGGGTCAGGGCCGGACCGGGCCGCTCGATCCGGCACGCCGAAGAAGGCTGCGGCACGCACCGCGGATCAGCGGGCAAAGAGGGATTCCGGTAATCGGGCATCCAGAAGTACTGTTTCACCACAGACCCGAGGGCGTTCTGTGACGACGATCGGAGAACCGTGAGCAAAGTCAAGCGCATCTGTGTCAGCGTCGCGGCGGCCGGCGTGCTCGCCGGGGTGGGCGCTGGGGCGAGCCTGCTCACACCGATCAGCGCGAGCGCCGACACCGAAACCGGGCAGGCCGCCGACGCACCGGCGGAATCGGCGAAGTCGGGCGCGCGGACTTCGTCGCGCGAGTCGCGCGGTCCCGCGCGCAGCACCTCTGCTGCAACCCCCGCTGATCCCCGTCCCGCGGCGGCAGACTCCGCGCCGCGGCGCAGCACGAGCCCGGCGGCGGGGCAACGCGACAACGATCGATCAGCGCGCCCGGCAGACCCCCGGCCGACCGTCGGCACCGACTCGTCCCCGACACGAAACTCGTCCACCCGGCAGAGCACCGAACGCCGGCCGGCGCCGGCCATCACCGAGACCGGCACAGTGTCTTCGGCGGCGCCCGCGTCCACGAGCGCATCCGTCGAGCCGGCGTCCGCCGAAGCCGCGCCCGCGCCCGCCGTCCCGGCCACCCCGGCGCCCGAACCCCTCACCCTGCCCCCGCTGCCGGTGCCCGCGGCGCCGGCGTCACCCGGCACCGCGGTCTCTGGTGCTGGTTCGGTTGCGTCGACGCGTCGGCGGGTCAGTGCCGGTGATGCTGTGGCGCAGGTGGCTGCCGATCCGGCGCATGTGTTGCTGATCGGGGTCGATGGGATCAATCTCGATGCGATCCTCAACGACCCGACCAACGACAACTTCTTCGAGCTGATGGCTCAGGGTGTCACCGGCGCCACGACGATGGTCGGTCACACCACCCTGTCGGGTCCGTCGTGGACCTCCATCCTGGCCGGGGTGTGGGACAGCAAGAGCGGTGTCATCAACAACATCTTCAGCCCGGTGCCCTACGAGAGCTGGCCCACGGTGTTCAACCTGCTCGAGTACCACGACCCGAACATCCAGACCACGGTGGTCGCCGACTGGGGCTTCATCACCGACATCGCCGCCGCCGGCGGCTATCCCGCCGACACCATCAACTTCGTCGCCCAGGTCGAAGGCGACGAAGACTGGTCCAAAACCGACGCCGAAGTCACCGCGGACACCGTCGCGCTGATCAGCGCGACCAACCCGACGACGTCAAGCTTCCTGTTCTCCTACCTGGTGCAGGTCGACGAGGCCTCCCACATGCACGGCGGCTCCTCACCGGAGTACGCCCAAGCCGTCAGCCGCGTCAACACCGACCTGGGCCAGATCCTCGACGCGGTCAGCCAGTGGGAGAGCGCCACCGGCGAGGACTGGACGGTGCTACTGACCACCGACCACGGCCAGCAGCCGCAACTGGGCTTCGGCCACGGCTTCCAAACCCCCGCCGAGACAGCCTCCTTCGTCATCGCCGACATCGCCGGCGATGACGCCAACAACGGCAAACAGAACCTGGCGTACTCGACCGTCGACATCACCCCCACCATCCTGGAACTCTTCGGCGTGCCGCAGCGCTCGGACTTCGACGGCGTCCCCATCCAGAGCGACCCGACCGTCCTGGAAAGCCTGGTGGCCCCCGACGACCTCAAGCAGGCCCTGCTCGCCGCGAAAGCCGCCTTCGGCTACCCCGACATCCCCGAGAACGTCGCCCTGACCATCCGCACCGTCTTCGGGGCCATCCCCTACTTCCTCAACATCGGCGTCAACGCCGTCGTCGACCAACTACAAGCCATCGTCGACGAGCAGATCATCCTCGTCAGCACCCTCGCCGAAGTAGCCAAGATCGCCATCCAGATCACCGGCGACCTCCTCGTCGGCGCAACCCAGGCAGTGGCCAAAGCCGTCGGCTACCTCACCGGAGCCGGCGTCATCCCCCCCACCGACCCCCCACTGCCACCCCCCACCACCACCAACCAAACACCCCGCACCGTCCTAGCCTCCGCAGTGGGCGCGCAGAGCGCGGTCATAAGCCCCAACCTGCTGGTGAATCCCGGCGCCGAGGCGGGCGATCCGTCGCTGTCGGGATTCAGCGCGGTCACCGTGCCCGGCTGGACGCTGACCGGGACCCCGACCGTGATCCGCTACGGCACGCCACGCAACCTGTGGCCGATCGGCCTGAGCTTCGCGATGCCGAACCTGCCGGCCTTCATGGGTTTCCCGACCGCGGCGAGCGGCTCCCCCAACGGCGGCACCCAGTTCTTCGGCGGCGGCGACGTCGCCACCGCGACGCTGACCCAGGTGGTCGACATCAGCAGCGCCGCGGGTGCCATCGACCTCGGTGCGGTGCCCTACACCCTCAGCGGCTCGCTGGGCGGCTACCTCGGCGACCCCTCCTCGGCGTCGGTCCAGGTCAACTTCCTCGACAGCAACCGGACCTACCTCGGCGCAGACCAGATCGGTCCGGTTGGTGTGCTAGACCGCTTCTTCCAGACCGGGTTCCGTCAGCGCGAGACCACCGGCGTGCTGCCGCAGGGCACCCGCTACGCCCAGGTCGTCTTGACCCTGACCGACCGCAGTCCCGTCCTGATCGGTCTCGCCGCGGACTACAACAACGCCTACGCCGATGACCTTTCGTTCACCATCGGTGCGGACCTGCCCGCCCCGGGCGCGCCCGCACCGCCGCCCTCGACGGTGGGTGAACTCGACCACGTCTACATGGTCTACATGGAGAACAAGGGCTACACCGACATCGCCGGAAGCCCGTTGGCACCGTTCATCAACAGCCTGATCAACGCGTACGGATCAGCCACCGAATACCACGGCCTGACCCATCCCAGCCTGCCGAACTACTACCCGATCATGGGAGGCCAGGACTTCGGGCTGACCTATAACTGCGACAGGCCGTGCATCGAAGCCGATACCACGCTGGTCTCCAACATCGAGGATGCCGGCAAGTCCTGGCGCGGCTACGCGCAGAGCATGCCGATAGGCGCACCCCTGGAGAGTTCCGGCGATTACTCGACCGAACAGCTGCCGTTCCCAGCCTTCAATAGCATCGGCGGCGGTGACCCGGAATACGCGGCGACGCACATGTTCCCGCTGGAACAGATGGCGATCGACCTTCGGTCCTCAGCGACCGCGCCGAACTTCGCCTGGTTCGCCGCGAACGAGAACTTCAACGGCGAGGGCCCGGTCGACTTCCCCTGGGGTGCATTGCAGTTCGCGCTCAGCCAGTTGGAGACCGGCAACCCCTACAACGTCCCCGCACTCGATCAGTTCCTGTCCGAAACGGTGCCGGTGATCCTGAACTCGAACGCCTGGAATGACCCCGCGAGAAAGTCGGCCCTCTTCATCACCTTCGACGAGGACAACAACAACACCTCGCTGGGTTTCGGTGACCAGGCCAACCGGGTCGTCATGGTGGTGATCCCGTCACCGGGTGCCGTGGCGGCCGGCATGCGTAGCGGCCCGTTCCTGGCCACCAACCATTACAACCACTACAGCCTGCTGCGGACGATCGAGGAGGCCCTCAGGCTGCCGCCGCTGACCAACAACGACCGCTACGCGGTCCCGATGAACGAGTTCTGGGGAAGCGTCCTGGTCTAGTGGCCTTCCCATCCTGATGGCTCACTACGCGGTCACCGGCTCAGCGTCGGGCATGGGTGCGGCGACGGCGCGCAAGCTGCGTGCTCTCGGGCACACCGTGGTGGGCGTCGACATCGCCGGAGCCGAGGTCACCGCCGACCTGTCGGCGGTGGAGGGTCGGCGCGCTGCGGCAACCGGAGTCCTGGTGGCCTGCGACGGCAGGCTCGACGGCGCCGTGCTGGCAGCCGGCGTCGGTCCGACGCCGGGCACCGAACGGGTGATCACCGAGGTCAACTACCTCGGCGTGGTGGAACTCCTCGACGCCTGGCGCCCCGCCCTCGCCGCGACGGAGCGCGCGAAAGTTGTTGTGTTCTCGAGTAACTCCACAACGACCGTGCCCGCAGTGCCCCGCCGCGCTGTCCGCGCCCTGCTCGCCGGTGACAGTGACAGGGCACTGCGGGCCTACCGGATCTTCGGGCGCAATGCACCCGCAATGGCGTACGCGGCCTCCAAGATCGCCGTCAGCCGCTGGGTGCGCCGTGAGGCGGTGTCGCAGCAGTGGGCCGGTGCGGGCATCCGGCTCAATGCACTGGCACCCGGTGCGATCCGGACACCGATGCTGGAGCGGCAACTCTCCACACCTGCCGAGGCGAGAGCGGTGCGCTCCTTTCCGGTACCGATCGGGGGATTCGGCGACCCCGATCAGATCGCCGACTGGGCCGTGTTCATGCTCTCCGATGCCGCCGACTTTCTCTGCGGTAGCGTGATTTTCGTCGACGGTGGATCGGATGCTTTTTTCCGCGCCGACGACTGGCCGGTGGCCGTTCCGGCCCGTCGGTTGCTGTCCTATCTCAGGCGCACCCGACAGTTCAGCAGGACCGAAAGGAGTCGGCGGTGAGGCGATGGGTGCGCGTGTTGACCGGACTCAGTGCGCTGCTCATCGCGCTTGTCCCCGCAATGACCGCGTGCGGGGGCCGCTCCGAGCCGGCTTCGGCCGGACCGCAGACCACCACGATCGAGATCTCCTACGACGATCTGCTCAAGCAGCAGCGGATCAGCCGCAGCGTGAGCCTCACGGTCGGCGACACCCTGCAGATCAGCCTGGGCGCCAATCCCTCCACCGGCTATCAGTGGGCCGAGCAGATGACTATCACTGACGCCAAGGTGCTGACCCAGACCGGGCACGAGAGCATCGCCGCATCCGAGGGACGTCCGGGTGCCGCGGGCAGCGACGTGTGGGTGCTGCAGGCGATGGGGCCGGGATCGGCGACGGTGAGCACTTCCTACAGCCGGCCCTGGGCCGGAGGCGAGCAGGACACCTGGTCGTTCACCGCCGACGTCACGGTACGGTGAACCCCGCGAGTCACTCTCGTATCTTCCGTCACTGCCTGTTTAGGCTGGCCGGGTGCGTATCTCTCCCGCCGTGCGGACCGGTCTGGCCGCGGTCTGGATCGTCGCTGCCGGCCTGATGGCCGGATGCACCACCACGGTCAACGGCGCAGCGGTCTGTTCGGGTTGCGGTGGTATCGAACCGGAATTTCCCCGCCCGACCGCGCGGCCGGGTCCGCCGGCCGGTGCGGAGGTACTGCCCCCCAACACCAACGGCTACGTCTACATCGAAACCAGGTCGGGGGCGACCCGCTGCCAGATCTCGGCCGACACCGTGGGGTGCGAGTCGCAGTTCACCGACTCGCCGGTCATCGATGGCGAGTACGCGACCGGGGTCGAGGTCTCCTCCAGTGGAAGCAACCGCTGGGTGGTGGGCAACCTCGGCGCCATGCCCACTACGACGATCGACTACGCCGTCTATGAGGCGGTCGGCTGGACCATCGAGGCGGACAGCGAGGGCACCCTGTTCACGAACGGCACCACCGGCCATGGCATGTACGTAAGCACGGACCAAGTGGAGTTCTTCTAGCCTAGGCTGACTGGGTGGACTTCCGGGTTTTCGTCGAGCCACAGCAGGGCGCGACGTACTTCGAGCAGCTCGCAGTGGCCAAAGCCGCCGAGCACCTTGGTTTTTCAGCGTTCTTCCGCTCCGATCACTACCTCGCGATGAGCGGCGACGGTCTTCCCGGACCGACCGATTCGTGGGTCACCTTGGCCGGCATCGCCCGGGAAACGTCGTCCATACGGCTCGGCACGCTGGTCACGTCAGCGACCTTCCGTCATCCCGGACCGCTGGCGATATCGGTGGCTCAGGTCGACGCGATGAGCGACGGACGGGTCGAATTCGGGATCGGAGCAGGATGGTTCGGAGCCGAGCATCGTGCGTACGCGATCCCCTTTCCGGACACCCGCGAACGTTTCGATCGGCTGACCGAGCAGCTTGAGATCATCACCGGAATGTGGGCCACCCCGGCCGGGACGACGTTCGACTACGCCGGCAGCCAGTACAGCATCAGTGGTTCGCCGGCGCTGCCCAAACCCGCCCAACGACCGCATCCGCCGATCATCATCGGCGGCGGCGGCCCGAAGCGAACCCCCGCGCTGGCCGCGCGCTACGCGGCCGAGTTCAACCTTGCTTTTCCGACTCTGGATTTCGTTCCGCTGCAGTACGGCCGGGTCCGGGCGGCACTCAGCGACGTGGGCCGCGCGGCCGACGACATCGTCTACTCCGCGGCGTTCGTCGTGTGCGCCGGCCGCGACGCGGCACAGATCGCCGCCCGGGCCGATGCGATCGGCCGCGACGTCGACGAACTTCGCGACAACAGCCCCCTGGTGGGCACGCCGGGCGAGATCGTCGAACGCCTTGAGTCCTTTGTCGCGGCGGGCGTTCAGCGGGTCTACCTTCAGGTCCTCGACCTCGCTGACCTCGACCACCTCGAACTGTTCGCCACGCAGGTCATCCCCCAGTTCGCCACCCGGCCCCGACCAGAAGGGAAACGCCAGTGAGCAACGCGATCGGGCTCTCGATCGGGACACTGCACTTCGCCGCCGTCCGCGCAGGGGCGCAGCCGCTGACCCGCCAGGCCGTGGTGACACTGTGGCCCGATCGAGCGGCCGAGGTCGGCGTGCCCTCGGAGAACCCCGAACTCACCCGGCCCGGACTGGTGCTGCGCGGGTTCGTCGACCGGGTCGGCGACCCCGCGCCGCTGATCGCCGCCGACGGGTCGGCGCACCGCGGGGAGAACCTGGTGGCCGCCGCACTGGCGGCCATGGTCCGTGCCGTGGAGCCCCGGCCCGCCGATGCTTCGTCGGCACCGGTGGTCATTGCCGCACCCGCGTTCTGGGGACCGGCCACCGTTGGCGCACTCCGCGGGGCACTACGGGCCGGGATGTCGGCCGGCGCCACCGGACCGATCATCGTCTCTGACGCCGCTGCCGCCCTGGCAGCGCTGCAGGCCGAGCAGGGTCTGCCGACTCGCGGTGTGATCGCGCTGTGCGACTTCGGGGCTGCGGGCACCACCATCAGCCTCGCCGAGGCCCGAGAGACCGAAGCCGACCTGGCACCGATCGGGCAGTCGGTGCGTGTGACCGATCTCGCCGGCGACCGAATCGATCAGGCCCTGTTCAACTCGGTGCTGGCCCGAGTCGAGGGCAGCGGTTTCGACGATCCTTCCGGCACTGCCGCGCAGGGGTCGCTCAACCTGCTGCACGAGCAGTGCCGGCTGGCCAAAGAACGGCTCTCCGCCGACGCCGCCACCGTCGTGCCCGTTGATCTTCCGGGCCGACGCTCCGATGTCACGATCACCCGATCTGAGCTGGAGAGCCTCATCGCCGACCCGCTGGCACGTTTCATCGATGCACTGGCGGATGCGTTGGAGCGCAACAGGATTCCCGCCACCAACCTTGCCGCGGTCGCAATCGTCGGCGGCGGGGCGGCGATCCCGGCCATCGGCCGGAAGCTCACGGAGACGCTGCGGGTTCCGCTGCTGACCTATGCCCGCCCCGAGCTGGCCGCCGCAGCCGGTGCGGCCGTGATCGCCGGACGGGGAGTGGCGCCGGGGGCACCCCCCACGACGGCGGCGCCCGCGGCGGACGCGCCGACCGGTCTTGCACCCACGGCCTGGGCGGCGGGCGCCGGAGCGGCGGGTCCGGAGGCTCCGGCCTCAGAGACCTACCGCGCGCTGGCCTGGTCCCAGGACGATGACGCCGGCGCGGAACCGGAGCCCTACACCGGCCCCGAGTACGAGGAGTTCTCGCCCCAGACGGCGGATTCGCGCCCGACGACCCGGATCGAGGACGCCACGGAGTCGGTGGCCGCGCCGCTGCCCTGGTACCGCCGGCCGCCGCTGTTGTTCGGGATCGCCGCCGCGGTCGCGGCGATCGCCGTCGGCGGCCTGGCGCTGACCCTTGCAAGCACCGATAGCACCCCGACGACCACCACCACCCGGGTCACCAAACCTGGCGAGACCACCCAGACCGAGACCATCACCACCACCGGTGCCGACGGTCGGCCGACGACGACCATCACCACGTCGGTGACGACTAATCCCACAACCACCACGACCCCGACGACCACCACCACGACACCCACGACGACGACCACCACGACCACGACGACGACGACCACCACGACCACGACGACGCCGACGACCACGACGACGACCACGCGGACCACCACCCCGACGACCACCGCGACGACTGTCGTGCCGCCGCCCACGACCACGTCGATCCTCACCGGGGTCACCGCGCCGACCACCGAGGAAGTCCTCACCGGGCAGACCCTGCCGACGCTGAAACCGGCGCCACCCGAGCCGGAACCGGAAACGGCCGCCGAGGGCTGAGCGCGGTAAGAATGACGTCCCTGGCCGGAACAAACGCCGGGATGGGACTATGAGATCAGGAACATCGAAGTTACCCGCCAGTAACATCATCGGGCTACCGGCGGGTAACCAGCACCGAACAGGGGCGCCGTGGAGACGCAGATCCTTATCAGGCTGATCATCGGGCTTGCCATGACGGCGATCGTGGGGCTGCTCGCCGTCAAGCGGGTGCGCTGGCTGACCACACTGATCCGGTCGGGTCAACCGGTCGCCGACGAGCGCGGGCGCAAGGACCACCTCGGCGAACGGATCGGTAATCAGATCCGCGAAGTGTTCGGGCAGACCCGGCTGCTGAAGTGGTCGATACCGGGAATCGCGCACTTCTTCACGATGTGGGGTTTCTTCATCCTTGCCACGGTCTACCTGGAGGCCTACGGCGTGCTGTTCGATCCGAAGTTCCACATTCCGATCGTCGGGAAGTGGGCCGTCCTGGGCTTCCTGCAGGATTTCTTCGCCGTCGCTGTCCTGCTCGGGATCATCACCTTCGCGATCATCCGGTTGCGCTCCGAACCCAAGGAATACGGCCGCTCATCAAGGTTCTACGGCTCACACACCGGTGGCGCCTGGCTGATCCTGTTCATGATCTTCAACGTCATCTGGACCTACGCGCTCTTCCGCGGTGCCGCGGTCAACGTCGGCAACTTTCCCTATGACAAGGCAGCATTCTTCTCCCACGGCGTGGGCTCGCTGCTGGCGCCGCTGGGACTGCACACCAACGAGATCATCGAAACCGTCGCGCTGCTGCTGCACCTCGGTGTCGCGCTGGTGTTCCTGCTGATCGTGCTGCACTCCAAGCATCTGCACATCGGTCTGGCGCCGCTCAACGTCACGTTCAAGCGACTGCCTAACGCGCTGGGTCCGCTCTTGCCGATGGAGTCCAACGGTGCGCTGATCGACTTCGAGGATCCTGCCGAGGATGCGGTGTTCGGTCGCGGCAAGATCGAGGATTTCACGTGGAAGGGCTACCTGGACTTCACCACGTGCACCGAGTGCGGCCGATGCCAGTCCCAATGCCCGGCGTGGAACACCGGCAAGCCGCTCTCGCCCAAGCTCCTCATCATGGATCTGCGCGATCATCTGTTCGCCAAGGCGCCCTACGTCCTGGGCACCAAGAACGACGCAGCCGACACCGACGGTGGCCTGGAGATCGGGCCCGACAACCCGCATCACGTGCCGGAGTCCGGTTCCGGCCGGGTGCCGGCCGACTCGCCGTTGCAGGCCACCCGGCCCCTGGTCGGCACTGCTGAGCAACTCGGCGTGATCGACCCCGACGTGCTGTGGTCGTGCACCTCCTGCGGAGCGTGCGTGGAGCAGTGCCCGGTGGACATCGAGCACATCGACCACATCGTCGACATGCGCCGCTACCAGGTCATGGTGGAGTCGGAATTCCCCGGCGAGCTCGGCGGGCTCTACAAGAACTTGGAGACCAAGGGCAACCCCTGGGGTCAGAACGCCAAGGAGCGGCTCACCTGGATCGACGAGGTGGACTTCGACGTCCCGGTGTACGGCCGCGACGTCGATTCCTTCGCCGGGTTCGAGTACCTGTTCTGGGTGGGCTGCGCCGGGGCGCTGGACGACCGGGCGAAGAAGACCACCAAAGCGGTCGCCGAGTTGCTCTCGGCTGCGGGGGTCAAGTTCCTCGTACTCGGCGACGGCGAGACCTGCACCGGGGACTCGGCGCGGCGGTCCGGAAACGAGTTCCTCTTCCAGCAGCTTGCCGCCCAGAACGTGGCGACGATCAACGACCTCTTCGAGGGCGTGGAGCGGGTCGACCGGAAGGTCGTCGTCACCTGCCCGCATTGCTTCAACGCACTCGGCCGGGAGTACCCGCAAGTGGGCGGTAACTACACGGTGCTGCACCACACCCAGTTGCTCAATCGTCTGGTGCGCGACAAGAAGCTCATCCCCGTCCAGGGTCTCAACGGAAACGGCAGCAGCACGATCACCTACCACGACCCGTGCTACCTGGGCCGGCACAACAAGGTGTACGACGCACCGCGGGAGTTGATCGGTGCAGCCGGTGCCACGCTCACCGAGATGCCCCGCCACGCCGAGCGCGGATTCTGCTGCGGCGCCGGGGGTGCGCGCATGTGGATGGAGGAACACCTCGGCAAGCGGGTCAACCACGAACGCGTGGACGAGGCGCTGACCCTCGATCCGGAGAAGATCGCGACCGGCTGCCCGTTCTGCCGGGTGATGCTCTCCGACGGGGTGGGGGATCGCGGTAAAGCCGACGAGGTCGAGGTCGTCGACGTCGCTCAGCTGCTGCTGGGCTCGCTGGACCGCAGCACCATCACGCTTCCGGAGAAGGGTGCCGCGGCGAAACTCGCAGCAGCAGCGGCGCCTCCGGCCAAACCCGCCGTGGCGCAACCTGAAACCGTCGAGTCCAAGCCTGCGCCCGCTGCGCCGGTTGCCCCGGTTACCCCGGCCGCCACCGAGGCGCCCGCGGTGAAGGGCCTGGGCATCGCAGCGGGAGCCAAACGACCCGGCGCCACCAAAGCCGAGCCGACGGCGACGACGACGGCTAAGACGACGGCTACGGCCACGCCGGAAGCTAGGCCGGAGGCCCAACCGGCCCAGCCCGCCCCGCCGGCCAGAGGCCTGGGCATTGCACCCGGTGCGAAGCGACCCGGGGCGAAGAAGGCCGCCGAACCGGTCGCCGAACCGGTCGCTGAGTCAGTCGCTGAGCCGCCGACGCCGCCCGCTTCCGCCGAACCCGAGGGCGGCAACGGTGACGCCCCGGCACCTCCGGTGAAGGGACTGGGCATCGCCAAGGGTGCCCGCCCCCCGGGCAAGCGCACCTGACGCAGCGCCCCGTCAGCCCACCTTGGTGAGCTGAATCGGCGCCTCGGTCACCTGGCCGCCCACGCACTCCCCGTTGGAGTCGGCGGTCACGGTGCCGGCCAGCGTGGCCGCGTCGATCGAGTACCGGATGAAGATGTCGGCGTAGTTGCCGTCGGCGCAGACAACCCCGTCGGGCATGGTCACGCTGTAACTCCAGCGCCCCCCCGACAGGGTTGCCACACTCGTCCAGCCCCGGTTGCTGACCAGGCTGGCGGTGCAGCCCTCGACGGCGGTCGTGCACGACGAGGTGGCGGTGACGTAGAACATGTCGGAGCCCCCGACGACGGTGTACCTGCCGTTGAGCGGGGACGGGTCGGCGTGGGCGGATCCGGCCACAGCCAGGGCGGCCGACGCCGCCAGGAAGCAGGCTATCCCCGCTCGTGCTGTGATCGACCGCTTCATATGTTCGCCTCCTGTGATCTGCTGCACGGACAGTGTCGGAGCCGCCGGCGCGCAGCCCGCAGCAAAACACCGACGTCCGGGCGCTTCGATACCGATTCGATACCGAGTCCGAGATCCACCCCTGAAAACCCCTGGACGGCCATGGGACAATTAGGGGCGTGACCACCCACCAGCTACCGTGGCACTCCACCAGCCAGCATCGACGGGCCCGAACGTTCACCCAGTCGACCAAGCTGCAGGACGTGCTCTACGAGATCCGTGGACCGGTGCACGACCATGCCGCCCGGCTGGAATCGGAGGGTCATCGCATCCTCAAGCTGAACATCGGCAATCCCGCACCGTTCGGCTTCGAGGCGCCCGACGTGATCATGCGCGACATGATCCAGGCCCTGCCCCAGGCCCAGGGGTACTCCGACTCGAGAGGGATCCTCAGCGCGCGCCGCGCCGTCGTGACCCGCTACGAGCTGGTGGAGGGTTTCCCGCGGTTCGACGTCGACGCGGTGTATCTGGGCAACGGGGTCTCCGAGTTGATCACGATGACCTTGCTGGCCCTGTTGGACAACGGCGACCAGGTGCTCATCCCCGCACCCGACTATCCGCTGTGGACCGCCTCCACATCGCTGGCGGGCGGGACACCGGTGCACTACCTCTGCGACGAGACCAACGGCTGGCAGCCCGACATCGCCGACCTGGAGTCGAAGATCACCCCGCGGACCAAGGCGCTGGTGGTGATCAACCCCAACAACCCGACCGGTGCCGTGTACAGCCGGGAGGTGCTGGCGCAGATCGCCGACGTCGCGCGGCGCCACCAGCTACTGCTGCTCGCCGACGAAATCTACGACAAGATCCTCTACGACGACGCCAAGCACGTCAGCCTCGCGACAGTGGCGCCCGATCTGCTTTGTCTGACCTTCAACGGACTCTCGAAGGCCTACCGCGTCGCCGGCTACCGCTCGGGCTGGCTGGTGATCACCGGTCCGACCGAGAACGCGAGCAGCTTCATCGAGGGCATTCGGCTCTTGGCCAACATGCGACTGTGCCCCAACGTCCCCGCGCAACACGCGATTCAGGTCGCGCTGGGCGGTCACCAGAGCATCGAGGACCTGGTGCTGCCGGGTGGCCGCCTGCTCGAGCAGCGAGATCTCGCCTGGGACAAGCTCAACGAGATACCCGGCGTGTCCTGCGTCAAACCGCGGGGCGCGCTGTACGTGTTCCCCCGGCTCGATCCTGAGGTGCACGACATCGTCGACGACGAGAAGCTCGTCTTGGACCTGCTGCTCGAGGAGAAGATTCTGATCAACCAGGGCACCGGCTTCAACTGGCCCGCCCCGGACCACCTGCGCCTGGTGACCCTGCCGTGGGCGCGCGAACTGGCCCACGCCATCGAACGGCTGGGGAATTTCCTGGCGAGCTACCGCCAGTAGGGTGTCGCACTCGCACTCGCCCGCACCCGTCGGGCCTGCGCCACTGGGGCCGTTGGCCGCGCGCAGCGTCGTCATCGCGCTGGCGGTGATCGCCCTCGCGGTCATCGTCGGGGCCGTAATGCTGTGGCCGTCGGGCGCCAAGGTCGACATCCCCCTGCCGTTCCAGAACGCCGAGGGCGGATCGGTCACGACCGAAAGTGCCAAGGTGCTGTCGACCGCACTGGCCGACTGCGGAAGCCGCTCGGCCGGCGAAGTGCTCACCGCTGAACCCGCACCCGGGATTCCCGGCAGCGGGTCCTGCATCCAAGGCGTGGTGCGGATCGACAGCGGGCCCAACACCGGAGCCAGCACGCTGCTCGAGTTTTCCCCCGGACCCGGCCAGCCCACCCTGAGCGCCGGTGATGATGTTCGTGTTTTCCGCCAGGTCAACCAGCAGGGCGTCACCACCTACGGGTTCTACGACTTCGAGCGCGGCTGGCCGCTGACTCTGATCGCGGCGGTCTTCGCGATCGTCATCGTCGGCGTCGCGCGCTGGCGGGGCCTGCGGGCACTGGTCGGGATCCTCATCGCGTTCACGGTGCTGGTGGTCTTCCTGCTGCCCGCGTTGCGCGATGGAGCGCCGGCGGTGCCGGTCGCGCTCGTCGCCTCTTCAGCCATCCTCTACGCGGTGATCTACCTGGCCCACGGGGTGAGTCTGCGCACCAGCGCCGCGCTGCTGGGCACCCTGACGTCGATGCTCCTGGCGGCTGCGCTGTCCTGGGCGGCAATCGAATTCACCCACCTCACCGGGCTCTCGCAGGACCAGAACAACGAGGTGGCGGCCTACCTGGGCAACGTGTCGATCACAGGCCTGCTGTTGGCCGGCTTCATCATCGGCTCACTGGGCGTGCTCAACGACGTCACGATCACGCAGGCTTCGGCAGTGTTCGAGTTGGCCCATGTCGGGCACGGCACGCGCAGGGAGGTCTTCCGACGAGCGATGCGCGTCGGCAGCGACCACATCGCCAGCACCGTCTACACCCTGGTGCTCGCCTACGCCGGTAGTTCGTTGCCGCTGCTGCTGCTCTTCAGCGTCGCCGACCGCAGACTCACCGACGTACTCACCTCTGAGAGCGTCGCGATAGAGATCGTGCGTTCGGCGGTGGGCGGTATCGCGCTGGCGCTGGCGGTGCCGCTGACCACGGCGGTCGCCGCTGCGCTGGCATCCCCTAACGCCGCTGCAGGATCTCCAGCAGATACTGGCCGTAGCCCGACCTGAGCAGGGTCCGCCCGCGGGCGGCGAGCTGCTCGTCGCTGATGAAACCCAGCCGCCAGGCGATCTCTTCCGGGCAGGACACCTTCAGCCCTTGCCGGGCTTCGATGGTCCGCACGAAGCTGCCCGCCTCCAGCAGGGCGTCGAAGGTTCCGGTATCCAGCCAGGCCGTCCCACGGGTGAGTACCTCGACCTGAAGCCGACCCTGATTGAGATAGGCCAGGTTGACATCGGTGATCTCCAGCTCGCCCCGCGGGGACGGGCGCAGCGATCGGGCGATCTCGACGACGTCGTTGTCGTAGAAATACAGGCCGGGTACGGCATAGTTCGACTTGGGTGTCGCGGGCTTCTCCTCGACCGCCAAAGCTGTTCCGTCGGGGGCGAATTCGACGACGCCGTAGTCGGAGGGGTTGGCCACCCAGTAGGCGAAGATCGACCCGCCTTGAACCTCTCGGAAACGCCGCAGGCTGGTGCCCACTCCGGGGCCGTAGAAGATGTTATCGCCCAAAATCAGGGCCACCGGCCCGGTACCGATGTGATCCGCACCGATCAAGAAGGCCTGGGCAAGTCCCTCCGGCCGGTCCTGGACGGCGTAGGTGAGGCTGATGCCGAAGTGCGACCCGTCGCCGAGCAGTCGCTGAAAGGCAGCAAGGTCCTGCGGGGTGGTGATCACCAGGATGTCGCGGATCCCGGCCATCATCAGCGTGGAGAGCGGGTAGAAGACCAGTGGCTTGTCGTACACCGGCAGCAGCTGCTTGCTCGCGCCCTGGGTGATCGGGTGCAGCCGCGTACCGGTTCCCCCGGCCAGGATGATCCCCCGCATCAGGCCTGCAGGTCGTCTTCGGTCAGCTCGGTGGCCGCCAGCGCGGCGGCGAGATCATCGTGGCGGAAGGCCGCGGTGACGTGATCGTGGACGACGCGGAATGCCGACGCGGCCGTGCCGACGTCGCCGGTCTTCGATGTGATGCGCTCCTCTACCACGACGACTCCGTCGTGGTAGTAGATGTTCCCCACGTCGATCGTCGCGTCGGTGCGCTGCGCCCACTCCCGCAGCGCGGCGTGGCCCTGCGCAGCGCCGTGGGCGTCACCGATCTCGATGTCCTCGCTGGACAGTGCGAGCAGGGTGTCCAGGTCGGCGTTGCTCAGCGCGTCGTGCCACGCCAGAACGGTGGCGATCTCCGAAGTGCTCATGGTGGCCCAACGTACCGGGCTAGAACGGGGTGCGGGCCAACCAGGTCTCCCAGACCGACCGGTCGCCGAAAACCTCCAGCCCGAGAGAATCGGCGTCGGCCCGGCGCACCGTCGCCAGCAGCAGGTCGCGGGCGGGGCCGCGCAGCGCGACGGTAGACCGTCCGTGGTCGTGGTCGACGGCGATACCGTCGGGCCGGCCCAGGATCGTCCACTCCCCGGCCGCACCCAGACCCGGATCGGTGGCGTGCAAGTGCACGGATGTGCCGTCGCCGAGAGGCCGATCACCACCGGCCGGCCCCTCCGCGTTGGCCCGGATGACTGTCCGCTCCAGGTACTCGGTCAGTCCGTCGGCCGCGAGAGCCGGTTCGAGATCGAAGCGCACTCCCAGCGCGAGCGCCGCATCCGCGCGGTGCACCACCGTCTCGTGGAGTCGTCGCCGCACCCACCATGAGGCCGGGCGGGGTCCGAGGAACGTCCACACCACCGTCTCGGGCCCCGACTTCTCGACCGCGGCGAGCAACATGCGCACGCCGTCGTGCAACCAGGTGATCTGATCGTCGCGGGACTGCGGAGGTTTGCCGCCCGGCACCGTCTTCGGGTCGATGACGTCGCTCGCGCGCTCGGCCACGATCTGGGCGCTCCAGCGGTCACCGCGGCCGAGGTGTCGCAGAAGGTGATCGAGCGACCAGCCCGGGCAGGTCGGTACCGGGGTGGAGAGGTCCGCGTCGCGCAGAAGATCTGCGAAAGCGGCGTTTTCGTTCATCAGCGCAGCGGTGTGATCCACGGGCCGAACCTACCGCTGCCGGTCAGTCCTCCGCTGTGGCGGCTTCGGTCGGAAGCGTCACCGAGGGAATGACCGGCGCGATCTGCTCGGGCGTCGGGGCCGCGCTGGGCGGCGTCATCGTCGGCGCAGCGAACGGCTGAGCGGGTGCCGGCGCGGTTGCCGGCGCTGACGACGACTCGGTCGTCGGCGCGACGGTGGTCGGGCTGGCCGTCTCCGTGGCCGTCTCCGTGGTCGTGGCCGGGGTCGTGGCCGGGGTCGTGGCCGTCGCGGTGGTCGTACTGGTCGAAGTGGTCGTGCCGCGCACCGGCGGTGCCGCCGGCACCGGAAGCGGCGCAAGAGCCGGCAACAGCACGATCGGCGGGACAACCGCGGGTACCGGGGCGGGCGCAACGACAGCCGGTGCGGGGGCTGGCGCGGCGGGCGGTGCGGGTGCCGCGGGCGGCATGGCCGGGACAGCCGCGGGACGCTGGGCGACGATCGGCGGGGTGACGAACACGGTCCGGGGCGCTTCCCGCACCACCGGCAGCGGGGCTTGGATGGTCTCCGGCGGTGCCGCCGGCACGGCGGGCTGGGCCGATCCGCGCGGCGCGACACCCGCGGGCGTCGGCTGGTCGCCGACCGGACCGAGGCTGATCGCCAGCGCTGCCACCAGCGCCACGATCCCGACGACGAAGACCGCCATGGCCGCACTGCCCAGGAGCACATACGGTTCCTGACCCGTGTCGTCCCGCGGCTCGGTGCTGTACGCCAGCGGCGCGCGGTATCCGAGCGCCGCGGGATGGGTGAGTTCGGGTGCGGGCTGGGTGTCCTCCCCGGCCGCCGCAACGGCGCCCAGCCCCACGGTCGTGGCCTCGAAGCGGGGTGTGTTCGCCGCCGCCAGGGCTGCCCCGCGGGCCAGCGCGGCTTCGGCATCTCCGGGCGCCTGCACCGGCAGAGCGGTCCGCGCCGCAACGAGCGGACGCAACGCCTCGGCCCCCGGACCGACCAGAAAGACCGCCTCGGGACGCTCGGCAAGATCATCGAGCCCGGCGACCAGCTCGTCGAGTCCCGCGGGCAGCGCCCGGGTCCGAGCCCGTACCACCTCGCCGTCAGCGGTCCGGACGACAGCGAGCGTCGCGCTGTCATCCTCCAGCAGGATCAGGGCGGTTCGGTCCCAGCCGATCGTCTGCCCGACCGCCCGGGCCAGCGAACTGGCGGCATGCAGCTCGGACACCAGCGTGACGTTGTCGATGTCGCGGGCCTGCAGTTCCGCGCGTAACTCGACGGCCGCGGCGTGATCGGTCCAGACCACGCCGGTGCTCGACAGCCGGTGGCCGCCCTCGATCGCTCCCGCGCGGGTTCCGCAGATCGCCGCAAGCACCCGCTCGGCCTGCGCCGGCCCGCCGCCCTCGATCTCGTCCTCGATCTCGAGGTAGTCGACAGTGGCGCCGTCGGCGTTCTCCCCTTCGACGAGCACCATGCGCACCGCTGCGGGCGTCATCGACACCCCAAGAACGACGTCCAAAGCCCCACCACCGTTACTTGCCGATATTCCACCTACTACCGGAGATATCGCCGCGGGGGTGGGAGCCGTTACACCCGTCAGCCAGGAGAACGGATGAAGTTCTGGTAGGACCGCGACGGCGTGGGACCACGCTGACCCTGGTACTTCGAGCCCACCGCGGCGCTGCCGTAAGGGTGCTCGGCCGGGCTCGTCAGGCGCAGCAGGCATAGCTGGCCGATCTTCATACCCGGCCACAGCGTGATCGGCAGGTTGGCGACGTTGGACAGTTCGAGGGTGATGTGTCCGGAGAACCCCGGGTCGATGAACCCCGCGGTGGAGTGGGTCAGCAGACCCAGCCGGCCCAGGGACGACTTGCCCTCCAGCCGGCCCGCGAGGTCGTCGGGCAGCGTGCAGCACTCCAGCGTCGAGCCAAGGACGAACTCGCCGGGGTGCAGGACGAAGGGCTCACCGTCGGCCGCCTGCACCAGGCTGGTCAGTTCGTCCTGCTGGCGGGCCGGGTCGATATGGGTGTAACGGGTGTTGTTGAACACCCGGAACAGGGTGTCCAGTCGGACATCCACGCTGGAGGGCTGTACCAGGGCGTCGTCGAAGGGGTCGATGCCCAGGCGACCTGCCGCGATCTCGGCGCGGATGTCGCGATCGGAGAGCAGCACGGGTCAGAGCCTATAGCGCGAATCCACCGGTCCGGCGAGTTGCTATCCTTCGCAGCACATGCCGATGTAGTTCAATGGCAGAACATCAGCTTCCCAAGCTGAATACGCGGGTTCGATTCCCGTCATCGGCTCGCTCAGGAGCGTTTGCGGCGCAGGAACAGCATCCCGAGGAACAGCAGCGCGGCCGAGGGCTGCGGATTCACGGTGTAGCCGATGTCCTCAAGGATGCCCAGTTCCACCGGGCTGATGACCCGCACCCCGAGGCCGCTGTCAGCCGCGGCGTTCATCAATTGGGTATCGGCACCGGTAAAGGTGAAGTCGTCGAGGTGCGATCCCGAGCTGCCCGGCTCCCAGGGGTCGGGGGTGTAGATCGGGACCAGACCGCCGTAGGCGTCAACGGCGTTGGATCCGCCGAACCACAGCCCGCCGTCACCGCCGGTGAGATTGGTCTCGTAGGCGGTATTGAAGCGGTAGGAGCTCCCGATGACCGCCGTGCCGTTCTCGTCGACGACGAAACGGTCGAACTCCGCCCAGTTACGCCCGGTGTTGTAGCCCGCTTCGTCGATGTAGGACAGGAACCCGAAGGCGTGCATCAGTTCGTGCAGCATCGTCGACTTGAAATCGTACTGATCCGATCCCACGGAATCGCCGAAGGCCCAATCGATTCCGAGATTCACGTCGATCTCGCCGTCGGCCGACGAGCCGTTGGCATCGACACCGGTGAGCACCTTGCTCTGCACCACCGTGTTGTAGAAGCCGACCTTGTCACTGGTCAGGTCGCTTCCCGCCGAGGCGAGTGTGTCGGAATCCGGCGCGCTGTCCGCGGTGATGCTGAAAGTGAGGTTCACCGGGGTGTCCACCACCAGGTAGGACGCCAGTGTGTCGGCGGCCCACTGCAGCGCGTCACGGGCCGGCTCGGTCCAGTACTGCTCGCCGGTCCCATAGGTGAAGGTGAAGGTCAGGTCGCCGGGAACGACGATCGCTTTGGGGCTCACCGGCACGCCGACCAGCACCTGGGCTGAGGCCAGGCCGTCGCTGACGGTGGCGGTGAAGGAATCGGTCTTGTCCGCCTCGGTGGCGGTCGGGCTCGCGGCGGCGTCGCGGGCCTCCGCGGTGGGGGTGTAGGTGAACGCTCCACTGGCGGCGTTGATGCTCACCGCGCCCTTGGCCGTGGTCGCCGGGGCACTGTAGGTCAGGGTGTTGCCGTCCGGATCAGAGGCGACGATCTGCCCGGTCACCACGCCGGTCGTCGCGTTCGGGGTGCCCACGACGGGGGTACCGACCACCGGCGGGGAGTTGGTGGAGCCGGTCGCGACGATGCTGACCGGGACGGCGACGGCGGTGGTGTCGGGCTGCCGCAGCCCGACGAGTTGGGCGAAGGTCGCGAACAGTCCCTGGATCAGTCCGGCGAAGCCGGTCAGCCGGTAGGCGCTGCCGTTGTCGACGGTCACGCGGAAACTGTCGGTGCCCCCGGCGGCCGCCAGTTGCGCGTCGGGCGTGTAGGTGTAGCCGCCGTCCTCGTCGAGTTGCACGCTGCCCCGAACGGGCTGCTGCGTGACCGCATAGGTCAGCGGCCCACCGTCCTCGCTCTCGGCGTTCAGATTTCCGGTGACGACCCCGATCGAGGACTGACCCGGATTCTGCGTGGGACTCGCGGTCGGTGCGCGGTGGAAGAACGTGTACTGGATGATGTCGCCGAGCGCCGGCGCCTGGTCGGCCCCAGCTGTTTGACGCGGAGCTGTTTGCCGCGGAGCTGCTTGCCGCGGCTGTGGCGCGACGGTCCGCGGCTTCGCGGATGCGTCCGTAGCGAGCGCCGCAGTCCGGGAGGCGTGGCGTGTCGTCGTCGCCTGATCGGAGTCCTGCCCGGCGGGCGCGGCATCCCGGCGTCCCGAGCGTGGCGAGGCGCTGCTGCGCTCGGCAGCGGCCTTGCCGACCGCCGAGCCGGTGTCCGTCGCGTCGGGAGTCGCCCCCGCGACACCCGGAACGGCCCAGGCCGCACCCACGCCCAACCCCAGGGCGAGCGCCAGACCCCCCACTCGACCAATGAATACCGCTGCCGCCATGGCGGGCCTCCCTCAGCTTTCCCCCGGCTAGCAGCCTAACCTGCTACCAGGGTTGCTGTCGCCACCCCCGCCCGGGCTGTCGTGGCAACGTCGCGACGGTTTCCTGGCAGCTCCGGAATCCGGCTCCATCGTTTGCCGGGTGCCCGGGGCTGGCTTTGCTCAAGGGGCTTTCGCGCCAGCAAAAACCCGCGTATACCTGAACTACCACTTCAGTGGTCACGGCGATGGGAGGTTGGGGGTCGTGTTAGCGAAGACCGTAACCGGCAAGGCTGGCGAAGTCAGCAGGCGTCTGCGGGGGCTGACCCTGCTGGGCGCCGCCACGGCGGCCGCGGGTGTGGTGGGCCTGACCGCCCCGGCGCCGACGGCCAACGCCATCGACGTCACCATCGACCCGACGATCACCACCGGCCCCCTAATGGGCCTGGTCGCCGGGCTGGGGATCACCACCATTCCCATCCCGGTGGGTGCGCTCGGGATCGACAACCTGGTCCTGCAGTTGGCCAACACCACCGCAGAACCGGTCAACCTCAACGACACCGTCAACGCGGTGCCGATGAAGACCCGGCTGCAACAGTTGCCGCTGTGCGCCTTGGGCGGGACGGGTCTGGCCGGAAACTGTCGGGTGGTCCCGGTCATCGCCTCCGGTACCGGCGCGGTGGCCATGGTCGACGCCTACCGCGCGATGATCGCCAGCGCCCAGGGCAACACCCCTGAGGGATACACCCAACTGATTGCCGGGCAGACCAATCTCGGTCTGGTGCTGGTGAACGATCTGCTCCGGCCGAACGGCGGCTTCTACACCCGCTTCCCGTTCCTGGCCGGGCTATTCGGCGTCGACACCACGATTCCCCCGATCGGCCAACCGACCGGCGAGCGCTCCGGGGTGATCCTGAACCCCGCGCTGATCGACGCCACCTGGGCGTATGACCCGTCCAGCGACTTCCCAGTGACGCTGAATCCGTTCTCGCTGACCAACACTCTGCTGGCCGCCCTGCCGCTCAACCTGCTCGGCGGAACCGAGCTGGTGGCCTCGTTCGGCACCGATCCCGCCACCGCCACCGGCAATGACGCGATCAACGCCATCGTGGCCGGTTTCGGAACAACCATCATCGGCGGTCTGGCGCCGTCCCCGGGTACCGCGGGCTCGACGTCCTGGGTCACGGTGGTCCCGGACAACCTGCCGATCCTCGAGCCGCTGCGGCTGCCGGTGCAGATCCTCAATTACATCGCCACCCAGGCCGGCGAGGTACCCCTGCTGAAAACACCGTTCGCCGATGCACTGCAGCCGGCCTTCAAGATCCTGGTCAACATCGGCTACCCCGACGTGGTCACCCCGGCGGACATCGCCAACGACCCCGCGACCTACGGCGACTACGCGCCCTATGACCGGACCTTCGGGCTGTCGGCCACCACCACCCCGTTCCTCTCGGAGCGGCCGCTCAGCTTCGAGGAACTGCTGCGGGTGCCGGGGGATCTGGTAGGCGCCTTGATCACCGGGTTCCAGGATGCCTTCCCGCCGCCGGCGTTGGAGCAAGAACCTGCCGCAGTCACCCCGCCGGCCGCGGCGACCCCCCAGGTGACGGCGACTGCGGCGCGGACCGAGACCGCTACGGATCCGGTCCCGGCCAAGCCCGGCAACCGCCGACCGGGTCGCCCGGCGCCGGACCAGTCCGCGCCGCAGGATCAAGCAGCACAGCCGCGGGCCGCCGCTGTCAGCGCCGCGCGGGCAGATGATTCCAGCGGGCCACAGCACACCGCCGGTCAAAGCGCGGCACGCAAGGCCGGCAGCGCGCGCGGCTCGCGGTAGTTTCGACCGCTAGCGTCCCCGCAGCTGGTCGATGAGGTTATAGCTGGTCGGGTCGTCCGGCAGGACTGCGGCGAAACCCTGCAGGACGATGATGGCCACGACATTGGCGACCAGCACCGCCAGGAAAAGCCAGATGACGAAGGTCGAAACAGACCACAACGCCGTATTCGGCCGCGGTGCAACAGGATTACCCTTTGCGATCAGCATCAGCATCACCCCGCAATACACCAGAACGATGGCGAAGGTGACGAACGCCCAGGTGTAGAGGTGCAGACCGAGGACGGGCTCGCCGTAACCCGGATCGCCGGGAAGGATGTGCAACAGGATCTGACGAATCGACACCGACGCCCCAGCGATCGCGCCGATGGCGCCCATGCCCAAGCCCTGCGCATAGCGGGCGGTGGTGAGGGTGCCCCGGCGGGCCTGCAGCACGATGTACAGCGCACCCAGCGATGAGAGGAACATGCCATAGCGCTGGAGCATGCACAGCGGACAGGGAAACTCGCCCTGACCGAATTGGATGTAGAAGGCACTGAGGAACACTACGCAGTACCCGAGGATCCAGGCGTGCAGGCCCCAGAACGCGATCAGGCCCCAAGGTCCGCTGCGGGGCACGACTGAGCCGTCATCGGCCGAATGCTGCTCGGCGAGTGCGGTGCCCACTAGAAGCTCAAATCCAGCACGGAGGTGACGTGATAGCGGAACAGGCCCAGCGTCAGTAGGAGCCCGACCACCCAGAGGCTGATGATGACGCCGCGCTTCGCGTCGCGCCACATCAGCAGTGCGATTGCCAGAAGAACGAACATGATGAGGATGTCCACGTGCCTACGGTAAGCCGAAGCGATCGGGGCCGCAGACAAACGCGCCGGGCTAGAAGACGCGCACCCAGTCCACGAGCATGTCGGCCGGATAGTTGCCGGGACGGGGATCGCCGCCGCCGGATCCGGCGACCGCGAGGTTGAGCACCGGACGCAGCACGTAGCCGGGATCGTTGAACGGCCATTCCGGGATCGAGTTGGCCGGCACCTCGAAGTAGGGCTCCTTGCCCTCGACGTAGTCCTGCCAGAAGTACATACCCGAGTCGTTCCAGGTCAGCCGCCAGGTGTGCCAGTTGCCGTCCACCGGATAGGGCTGGGTGGCAAAGGAAGTCCCGTCGAGGCGAGCGTGCACGGTGCTGCCCGAGGGCCACTCACCGTTGCCGTACCACTCCATGAGGTCGACCTCGCCGCCGCGCACCGGGTTGTCGTTGAGCACCCACCAGGCCGGCCAGCAGCCGGCGGTCAGGCAGTTGAGTTTGATCCGGGCCTCGAAGGTGCGATTGATCCCGGCAGCGAAGTTGCCCAGCACCTTGCCGCTGACGTACCTGCCGTCGGGTTGACGCGTGGCGCGGATGACGAGGTTGGAGTTGCCGTCGACGAACACGTTCTGGCGGTCGTCGCGGTACTGGCCCATGTTCTCCGGCCGGTCCCAGAACACCGGGTTCTTGATGAGTTCGCGCGCCTTGGCGATCTCCCACTTGGCGGGGTCCGGCGCCGAACCTGCCGGACCGTTGAACTCGTCGGTGAAGATGAAGTTCGGCACCGCGACGGCGGGGGCCGGCGGTGCCGCCGGCGCCGCCGGCGCCGGTGCCGGGGGTTCCGGGCCCACCGGGGTGGCGCCTGCCTTCGCTGCCGGAAGCGCGACTGCGGCGACACCCAGGCCCGCCATCAACATCACACTGCGGCGATCGATCTCAGCCATGACTCCATACGATAAAGCCCCGCGGCGGCCCTTCACATCTCCGGTCTCGCGTCCGGGGCGCACAGTTACTGGCTGATCGCCTGTTGCGATCCTCTGAACTGTGCGAATGGGCAAACCGCCACGATCTGGAAAACCACCGACTAGCGTTGACAGGTCCGTGGGGATGCCAATCGAGAGCTGGCCCGATGTTGAGAAACCCGCTCCTCCCCGCGCTGGCGGCCGCTCAGGCGGTGATGACGACGGTCGCGGTGCTGGTGGCCAATCCCGGCAGCCAGGCTCCCGCGCACGCGGTCCGGCCCGACATCGCGATCGGACTGGTCAGCAACACGCTGCTGGCGATGGGGGGCAACACCAACCCGGCCGGCCTGACCCCGGACATGCAACTGCTCGTCCACGGTCTGGTCAACACGCGGGCCAACCCGGATTCGCCGTACTACGGCTGGGACTTCGACGCGGTCGAGTGGCCGGCCCAGATCTGGCTGCCGATTCTCGGGAACTGGGCCTACGAACCCGCGCAGCAGGTCGGGCAACGCAATTTCGCGAACACCGTGGGCGCACTTCTCCCCACCCTCGACCCCGGCGAACAGATCGTCGCCCTCGGGTATTCGTCGAGCGCCAACGTGATGATTCGTCAGATGCGCGCCCTGCAGGGGCAGACCGCACGTCCGGCCGACGATCAGCTGTCCTTCATCCTGGTAGGAAACCCCAACCGGCCCAACGGTGGTGTGCTGCAACGGTTCTCCGGGGGATACGTCCCACTGGTCGACATACCGATGGACGGGTCGACGCCGCTTGACGTTCCCTACCGGACGACCGACGTCAGCTGGGAGTACGACCCAGCCTCCGACTTCCCGCTCTATCCCCTCAACCTGCTGGCCGTGCTCAACTCGCTGGTCGGGGGGATCGTCTTGCACAGCAACTACATCGACGCAGACGTCGACGGACCGCGAGCCTTCCCGGACACGACCCGGGGCGCGATCACCTACATCACCCTCGAACCGCCTCGGCTACCGCTGCTCATGCCGCTGCACGACGCAGGATTTCCCGAACCGCTGCTCGATCTGGTCGAGCCGGTCCTCACCGTGATCATCGACTGGGCCTACGACCGCTCCATCGATCCGGGTACCCCGACGGGCGCCCGACTGATCCCGCCGATCCCGCCGACAGCGATGGGCGACCTCGTCGACGCGGTGGGGCGCGGTGTCAGGGATTTCGTCGACGCCAACCGGCCACGACCCGGCGCAACCTCAGGTGTGGTCTCCCCCCGCGCGCGGGTCACCCGGCCGATCGAGCGTCGGGCGCAGCGCGCGGCCCGGGACCGGTCCCAGGCCGGCTACTCGCCCAGCTCGGGGCGCACGGACCCGTCGCCGGGCCCGTCGCCGTCCGGATCGGCGTCGAGGACACTCACGTCGATCCCGTAGGGCAGGAAGCGCACGCTGCGGTTGGGGTCGGTGTTGAGCTTGTTCGCCCGCAGTGCGTCGAGTTCGGTTTTGTAGACCTGCTCGACCTGCGCCTTGCCGTCGGCGTCGGAGATGTAGATCGCCCAGACCCCGTCACCGGCCTCGCCCGCGGTTTCGGGCTGCGGGCGGGGGCGCGGCGCGGGCCGCACGAACTGGTCGAAAAGCGACCCGAAGCCGCCGCGATCGGCCGGGGTGCCGAGGAATCGGCCGACTTTGTCGAAGGCGTCCCGCAGACCCTCCCCGGTCTCGCGCACCACGCGGTCGAATTCCTCGGGATCGATGCCGAACGGCCCGCTGTTGTCCATGCCCACCAGTGTGCGCCGAGTTTGCTGGTGATGTCGAGGGTTCCCGGTTCGCCGCCAGCGAAAGAGCGCCGCCCACCGACTGTTACGCGGGGGTCAGCGGCAGCGAGCGGCGCGGCTGGAACTCGAAGAACGCGCCGCCGCTGACCTTGGTCACCGCGACCTCGACCGCCTCGGTCAACGGGTCAGCAGCGTGCTCGAACCGGGCGGTCCACTCCGTTGCGGTCCCGCTGAGCTTCGCGACTATGTGCGGGTCGACCGCGGTCGCGATGGCCTGCACCGGCTCGGGAGCGATCGGCGAACACAGAGCGATCCATGCGCCGTCGTCGTGCGCGGGTGAGGGCCGGACGTGCAGGCGGCCGCCCTCGATGTCGGCCGCCACGTAGCCGACCGGGTTGAGCAGCGGGTGCACGGCGAGCACCCGCTCGAGACCGGCGACGCTGGCCGGCAGTTCCAGTGCCCGCCGGATGCGTTCGGCGGCCACCCCGGCGATCCCGGTGAGCTGGCGGGTACAGATCGAGGTGGCCAGCGCGGCGTCGTCACCCGCGCGCGCCCGGACCGCGATCCCGAACGACAGGTTGAGCAGGTGCATCTGCAGGCACACCTCGTCGGCGATGCGCACCAGTGCCGAGTGGGAGAAGGCGGCGAAGTCGACATCGGACATCAGCGGGCCGGAGTAGTCGCGGGCGCCGTCACCTCCGGCGTCGATGGGCGCCAACTCCCAGTTCGCGGCTCTGGTCGCGGCGACCAGATCGAGGGCGGGAATGGTCTTGGCGGACGGGTGAGAATCATCGATCCGCACCGACCAGGCGCAGTGCGGAGAGCGGTCGGCGGGTAGCCGGGGCGGCCGGTGGATAGGTCGTACCTGGGCCTTGGGGTTTGTCGCCACCGCGGTGGCGTCGAAGGTGGGATCTTCGATGTCGTGGCACATTCCCCTGACGTAGTCGGGGCCCATCGGCTCGACGTCGAGCAGTGCCCCGCAATGGTCGAGATGGAATTCGCCGTGCCAGCGGTCGTGGACCGTGAACCGGAAGTCCATGAACTGCGGCGGAGCTCCGATGTCGAGTTGCAGGCCCTTGAAGATCGTGATCACGTCGTCGCCCTCGTAGGACAACGCCCGCTGCATGCGCCTGGTGTAGATCGGGCTGGAGCCCGCCCACTCCTCGATCGCGATCCGGACCATCTCATCACGACCGAAAGCCTGGATGCACCAAGCCATTCCGGATCGATCGATCAACTGACCGATCAACAGCAACTCGGGCACCAGCCGAGCCAACTCGGTTCGGGAAAGGGCGGCGTAGCGGCTGATGCGGCTGTCGGCCGTCGCACTCACTCTGTGAAACCTAGTCGAGACCCGCGGCGGGTGTGCTGCAATGTCGGTCATGGCCGAGTTGGAACAGATCGAGGCGATCAAACGGGTGAAGTACCGCTACCTGCGGGCACTGGACACCAAGCACTGGGAGGACTTCGCCGACACCCTGACCGAGGACATCGTCGGCCAGTACGGCTCCTCCATGGGCAAGCAGTATCACTTCACCAACCGCGCGGACCTGGTCGAGTTCATGCGGACCTCGATGCCCGCCGGGGTGATCACCGAACACCGGGTGACCCATCCCGAGATCACCGTCGACGGCCACGAGGCCGAGGGCACCTGGTACCTGCAGGACCGTGTCATCGTCGCGGAGCACAACTTCATGCTGTTCGGGGCGGCGTTCTACCGCGACCGCTACCGCAACACCCCCGACGGATGGCGGATCTGCGCGACCGGGTACGAGCGCACCTACGAGGCCACTCAGTCGCTGGAGGGCCTGAAGTTCCGGCTCAAGCCCGGTCCGGCTCTGGCCTGAGGGCCCTACTGGGCGATGGCGATGACCGCTCCGGGCTGAAGCCATCGGATGATGGTGACCAGCGTTGCGTCGTCGAGCGCTACGCATCCGGCGGTCGGCCCGCCGTCGGTGGAGTGCACGAAGAATGCGCTGCCGTCGCCGGGGATGCGCTCCTTGTTCACCCCCATCACCACGGCGTGGGCGTACTGCGGGATGTAGAGGTTCTCGGTGCCGCTGGCCGGTGAGGTGTCGAACGGGCAGTCCTGCTTCTTGCAGACCTGCATGGTGTTGTACGTCGGGCCGTCGGCGGACCACCAGTAGTCCGGCGTGGTCTGCACGTAATCCAGCCCGCCGCCGGGGTCCGGTTCGGTGCCGAAGGCGAAGTCCAGCGTGTAGACGCCCATCGGCGTCGCCATGTTGCCCTCCCGGGCCTTGGCGACCATGCCGTTGGCGCCGATGCGGACTCCGATGCCGGTGCCGATCGGCTGCCAACCACCCGGCCCCAGCTGCCAGACGTCCATCTTCGCGGTCGATCCGCCGGTGCCGACCACGGAAAGCACCTGGGTGGCCGGGCCGACGCTCGCTGCGAACCACGGCGGCTGGGCTGCGGCGTGCGGTGCTCCCGCGACGGCCAGCAGCACCGCGGCCGCGGCCGCGCCGAGGGATCTGCGCACGGTCTCATCGTTGGTGCCAGGTCCGGCCGGGGTCAAGTCAAGGTCGCGTCAAGGTCAGGCCACGATTCGGCCGTGACCGGTGAATACCGCTGCGGCGACAGCACCGCTAGCATCGCCGACCGATGTCTGTGTGCGACCCGGCCTCGGCCGACCTGCCCCCCGGCGAGTGGACCCACCTGCTGGTCGGCCACCAGTGGCCCGGCGCGGGTGCGCTGGCGGTGCTGACCGCGGCCGCCGCGGGGCGCCTCGCACTGGGCGCCTCGCATGACGGCTACGCGGACACCTTGCGATCGATCCGCGCGGGCATCGTGTCCCGGCAGTCGGGCCTCACCGCCGACGCGGCCGAGGACGCGTTTCGCCGCGGCGAAGTCACCGCCCGCGCGATCAGCGCCAGGAACGCCGTCAAACGGGATTGCTACGAATCGGCCCGGTCCTGGGTCAGCGATCTGCGGGCCGACCTCGGTGAGATCGCCGCGGCCGGTAACGCGGCGATACGACGGGCCCTGGACTCCGACATGCCGGCCGGACAGAAACTCGACGCGATCGTGGGAACGGTCATCGACGCACGCGAACAGGCCAATGCCACAGCCGGCCGATGCGGCGCGAACGTGCTGGGTGCGATCCAGCAGGTGCTCGAGTCCGGTGACGCGGGTACCTCGGCGCGGGAGTTCGCCCACCGCCACGGGGTCGAGCTCGACCGGGCATTCGGCACACCGAACCACGATGCCGTTCGGGCCGAGGTCACCGCGACGATGCGCGGTCGACCGGATACGAGAATCGGCCCATGAGCGGCCCATGAGCGGCCCATGAGCACAGACCAGCCCGACGGACGGCTGCGGGCTGACGCCGACCACTATCGCGACACCGCGGCTCTGAACACGCCACCACCACCCGTCACGTCGGACCCGGTGGTTGCCGGCATGAGCCCAGTCGAGCAACTCCTCGGCGTCCTGGGATTTGCCGCCAACGCCGATGATCCGCGCGACGAACTGGACAGTGTCGAAGGTCACGCCGAACGCGACCAGGCCGCGATGACCGCCGCCGAGCAGTTCAGCGCCCAGGACGACGCCGCCGCCAAGCAGCTAGCCGGCCTGAGTCAGCAGGTGCCGCAGATGATCTCGGGTGCGGTCGGAGCCGTCGGGGGTGCGGTCGCCGGAGTGCTTCTGCCGCTGGGGCAGGTGCCCGTGCAACTCGCGCAGGGTGTGCAGCAGGCGCTGCAGTCACCGCTGACCGCAGCCGGGTCCGCGGACCTCATCGACCCCGGCGAGCCGGTCGACCCCGCAGACACGGCCGACGGGGAGGTGTTGGGCGGCTTCGACGTGTTCGACGGCTTCGGCGGCGCGGACGGTCCTCACGGGGCGGGTTCCGGTTCGCAGTTCACCGGACCCGCGGCGGTGCTCGGGCCGCCGCCGATACCCGGCACCGCACCGGCGGGCGGGCCGCCGGCCGCCGCGGTCAGCGCCCGCACACCTACCGCGGCACCGGGAGCGGTCACCGGCATGCCCGGCATGCCGATCGTCCCCCCGATCAGTGCCGGCGGCGGTCCGGAGAAAGACGTCAAGCCCGACGCCAAACGCGTCTCGGTCCCCCAGGTGCGCAATGGTGCACCCGTTCAGGGCCGGGTCACGATGACACCCCCGGTGTCGGGCGTGGGCCGCATCCTCGACGGCAAACCGGTCGCTGCGAAACGGGTGAACCCGCCGAACGCCGACGGCACCACCGGCTGAACACCAGATAGCATCGCCGGGGTGATCGCACCATGACCTCCGAGGTGGAACTTCCTATTCCGGTGCCCGACGTCCCGGGCGCGGACGCCGATTCCGCCGGGTTGCCGCAGCGATCCGAGCTGACCCGGTTGCAACGCCTGGTCGTCGACTGGTCGGCGGTAGCGGACATCGGCCTGCGAACGGGGATTTCCACCGTGGTCGGTGCGGCGATGGTCCCGACTATCGTGGGCTCGACACTGCGCCGTTCCGGATGGAGCGAGGAGCGCGACAACCTCGCCTTCTACGCCGACCTCGCCGAGAAGAGCGATGCCACGCAGTCCTTCCCCGCCCCGGGCGAGGTTCCCGCGCTCTCCTCCCGCGCCGCGAACCCGATCGCGCAGTACATCGCCCACGGCCGCGTCCACAACCTCTCGTTCAAGAGTTCCTTCGAGCCGATCAACCCCGCGCTGCGCGCCCGCTGGCGGACGCTTCATCGCAACGGCATCGTGCGCTTCCAGCACTGGCGTCACGACGACGGTCCCCGTCCGACGCTGTGCCTGATCCATGGATTCATGGGATCGCCCTACCTGCTCAACGGTCTGTTCTTTGCGCTGCCGTGGTTCTACCGGTCCGGCTATGACGTCGTGCTCTACACCCTTCCGTTCCACGGACGGCGGGCCGAGAGATTCGACCCCTTCAGCGGATACGGCTTCTTCGGGCACGGCATGACGGGATTCGCCGAGGCGATGGGGCAGGCGGTCTACGACTTCCGAACCATCCTGAACTGGTTGCAGCACAACGGCGTCGACCGCATCGCCCTCACTGGTCTGTCGCTCGGTGGCTACACCTCCGCGCTGGTGGCAACGGCCGACGACCGGCTTGACGCCGTCATACCCAACGTGCCCCTGGTGACACCCGAGTCGGCGATGGACCAGTGGTGGCCCGCCAACTGGCTATTCCGGCTGGGTCGCTCGCTGGCCGGGATAAGCCGTGAAGAGTCGTTCTCCGGGTTCGCCTATCACTCACCACTGAACTATCCGCCGCTGATCGCCAAGGACCGCCGCCTGATCATCACCGGCCTTGGCGATCGACTGGCGCCACCCGACCACGCGCTCGCACTGTGGCAGCACTGGGACCGCTGCGCTCTGCACTGGTTTCCCGGCAACCACGTTCTACACGTCAGCCAGCCGGAATATCTGCGCCGGACCAACCGGTTCCTGCGCCCGCTGATGTTCGGCTAGACCAGCGGTCGCCCGGTGCGGACACGCCAGTCGAGGTCGTGCAGCAGAACGTTGAAAGGGAACGCCCGCAGGAATGGCGGCGCCAGGTTGTTGGCCAACCTCAACGCGGCCATCACCCGGTCGAACTCCCGCTGCTTGTCGGGGCTCCAGTCCAGTTTCATCTCCTCGCGGAACCGCTGCGGCAGGAACCCGGTGGTGATCAGCAGGGCGAGTCCCTCGCTGAGGTTTTGCACCGGACCGGGCAGGCGCACCCCTTTCACCCGCGAGACGGCGATCGGGTAGAGGTAGTCGCGCACGGCGTCGTCGATGTGCACCTTGGCCAGCGATGCCTGCCAGTAGCGATCGAAGGCGGCGCGGTCGGCCGGCCACATGTGCGGCGGCACCTGCAGCATGGTGCCCAGGGCCATGCTCTCCCGGTAGTGCTCATCGGCGGTCTGCTCGTCCATTTCGCCGACGAAGGTGCGGTAGACGTCGACGCCGCCCTTGTAGAGGCAAGCGGCGACCCACAGTTGCAGGTCGGGATCGAAGGCGTTGTAGCGAACCGGGCTGTCCGCGGTCGAGTAGACCTGCGCGTGCGCCTGGTTCACCGCCTGCCGGTAGGCCTGCTTCTGCTTGTCGCTGCCGCGGGTGGCGACGGCGAGGTAGGTGAAGGTGGTCCGCGCCCGCTTGATCGGGTGGGTGTCCACCCGCCCGCTCTCGACGCGACTCTCCAGCACCCCGTAGCCGACGCCGGGCCGGGCCAGTTGCATGATCACGTTCGCCGGTCCGGCCAGCAGGGCCACGCCCATCAACCCGTCGTCGATCCCCGCCCGCCAGGGCAACCATCGCGGACCCCGCCGGGTCGGACCGGACCGGGACGACGCACTGACCGGCCGCTCCACCACGTCGACGAACTCAGGAGACGCCACGCAGCGCACCCCCTACCTGAGCCGGGCCGGCCGGAATCACAATCGCCATCGGGGTCATTGTCGCCTGTGCACCGTCGGTGTCAAGATGACGCGGTGACTGCAGCGCGGGCCGGCGACACCCGTGCGCTGGAGTCGCGCACGCTGCGCCGGGTCAGCATTCGGATCGTCCCCTTCGTCATGGCGCTGTACTTCGTCAACTACCTCGACCGGACCAACCTCGGCATCGCCCGTTCGCACATCAGCGCGGAGCTGCAACTGTCGGCCACCATGTTCGGTTTGGCCGCCGGGATCTTCTTCATCGGCTACGTCCTGGTGGAGATCCCGTCCAATCTGGCGCTGGAGCGTTTCGGGGCGCGCCGCTGGCTGGCTCGCATCGCCGTGTCGTGGGGAATCGTCGCCGCCGCAATCGGATTCGCACCCAACGCCGCCACGCTGCTGGTGCTGCGCTTCCTGCTCGGGGTCGCCGAGGCGGGTCTGTTTCCGGGCGTGATCTTCTATCTCACCCGCTGGTTCCCGCACGCCCATCGTGCCCGGATCGTCGCGCTTTTCATGATGGCCAGTCCGATCGCGGCGGCCGTGGGCACGCCACTGGCCGCCTGGCTCATCGAGAACGGCGAGGGCGTCTGGGGGCTGTCGGGCTGGCGATTCATGATGATCACGGTCGGCCTGCCCGCCGTCATCCTGGGGGTCATCTGCTGGTTCTACCTGACCGATCGGCCGGCCGACGCGAACTGGCTGCCGCCCGATGAGCGCCGGTGGCTGGTCGACGTGCTCGCCGAGGAGGAGCGTGAGGTCGGCAGTCACTTCAACTACCCGCTGCGCCGGGCGTTGACCAGCCCGCGGATCTGGGCGCTGGCGATGGTGTACTTCGGCATCGCCTACGGCCTCTACGCACTTGCCTTCTTCCTGCCCTCGATCATCGCGGACATGAAGCAGCTCTCCATCGTGCAGATCGGGCTGATCACCGCCATCCCGTATTCCTGCGCCGCGGTGGCCATGTACCTGTGGTCACGCCACGCCGACCGGCGTCGCGAACACGTCTGGCACGTCGCCGTCCCGCTGGCCGTGGGAGGTGCAGCCATCCCCGCCGCGCTGTACCTCGGCAGCCCCGTTCTGGCGCTGGTGCCGATGATCATCACCGCGGCCGGGGTGTACAGCGCAATCCCGAGTTTCTGGGCGCTGCCGTCGCGCTTCCTCACCGGGGCGGCCGCTGCCGGCGGGATCGGGTTGATCAACTCGGTCGGCAACCTCGGTGGCTTCGTCGCTCCCTACGCCACCGGCGCGCTCAACGACGCGACCGGAACCGACCGGGCCGGGCTGTGGGCCATCGGCGCGGTGATGGTCGCCGCGGCCGGTCTGGTCGTCGCGCTGCGGGCCGCGCCGCGCCCCGACGTCGGCGTGCGCGGCTGACGTCAGCCGCCGCCGCCCGCCAGACCCTCGCGCTCCTCGATCTCCTTGCACAGATGATCGGCAAGGCCGCGCACCGTGGTGATCTGTGTCGGGCTGATGCGCACCCCGGTCTCGGTCTCGATCCGGGTGCGCAGTTCGAGGTTGCCCAGCGAGTCCAGCCCGTAGTCCGACAGCGGTCGGTCGGGATCGATGGTGCGACGCAACAGCAGGCTGATCTGGTCGGAGACCAGCCGCCGGATCGTGCCCGGCCACTCGTCCCGCGGCACGGCGTTGAGCTCGGACATGAACTTTCCGCCGTCGGCCTGTCCACCGCCCGCCGACTGGAAGGCTTCGGCGAACTTGCTGCGCTTGGCGAAGGCGGTCAGCCACGCCGTGCCCATCAGCGGTGCGTAGCCGGCGTAGGGCCGGTCATAGCGCAGCAGCGTCTCGAAGGCCAGCGCGCCCTCGTCGGGCCCGATCGCCACGCCGGTGTCCTCGGCCATCGCCACGCCCCGGCCGATCTGCGCCCACGCGCCCCAGGCGATCGAGGTGGCGGGCAGTCCCTGCGCGTGGCGCCAGCGGGCGAAGGAATCCAGCCAGCTGTTGGCCGCGGCGTAGGCGCCCTGACCGGGCGAACCGACCAGCGCGGCCGCCGAGGAGAACAGGCAGAACCAGTCCAGCGGCTGACCGGCGGTGGCCTCGTGCAGGTTCCACGCGCCGTAAACCTTGGCCGCCCAGCAGCGGTCGATCAGCTCCTCGGTGACGTTGGTCAGGGTGGCGTCCTCGACCACGGCGGCGGCGTGCAGCACGCCGCGCACCGGATGCCCGGTCTCGGTCGCCACCGAAACCAGCAGCTCTGCGGTCTTGGACTCGGACACATCGGCGGAGACCACCTGGACGTCGGCGCCCTGCTCGCGCATCTTCGCGATGGCCGCCTCGGCCTCCGCGTTGGGCGCCGACCGCGAGGTCAGCACGATGCGGCCGCAGCCCGCCTCGGCCAGCTTGCCGGCCAGGTACAGCCCCAGGCCGCCCAGACCGCCGGTGATGATGTAGGACCCGTCCGGGCGGAACACTGCCACCTGCTCGGGCGGCAGCACCGCGGTGCTCTGCCCGTGGTGGGAGACGTCCAGCAGCACCTTGCCGGTGTGGCCGGCACCGCCCACCAGCCGGACGGCCGCGGCGGCCTCGCTGATCGGGAAGTGGGTGGTCGGCGGGAGTGGCAGCACACCATCGGCGATCTGCTGATAGACCGTGGTCAGCAGGCGCCGCACCGTCTCCGGGTGGCTGTGGGTCAGCAGTGCGAGGTCCACCGCGTACAGCGAGAGGTTCTTGCGGAACGGGAACAGTCCCAGCCGCGTGTCGCCGTAGATGTCGCGCTTGCCGATTTCGACGAAGCGGCCGCCGAAGGCCAGCAGTTCCAGGCCCGCGCGCTGAGCCGCGCCCGGCAGCGAGTTGAGCACGACGTCGACGCCGTAGCCGCCGGTGTCGCGACGGATCTCATCGGCGAAGTCCAGGCTGCGGGAGTCGTAGACGTGCTCGATCCCCATGTCGTGCAGTACCTGGCGGCGCTCCGGGCTGCCCGCGGTCGCGAAGATCTCGCAACCCGCGGCGCGCGCGATCGCGATCGCCGCATGTCCGACACCGCCGCTGCCGGAATGAATCAGCACCTTGTCGGTCGGGCTGATCCGGGCCAGATCGTGCAGGCTGTACCACGCGGTGGCCGCGACGGCCGGCACTGCGGCGGCCTCCTGCAGCGGCACCCCGCTGGGCAGGGTGACCGCGTGGCGCTCGTCGCACAGGACGAACGTGGACCAGCATCCGTTGGCTGAGATGCCGGCGACCTCGTCGCCCACCTTGTGTCCGGTGACGCCGGGTCCGACCGCAGTCACAACGCCGGCGAAGTCCAGACCGAGCTGCTGCTTATAGCCGTCGAAACTCGGGTAGCGCCCGAAGGCCACGAGCACGTCGGCGAAGTTGATGCTCGACGCGGTCACCGAGACCTCGATCTGACCGGGGCCCGGCGGAACCCGGGTGAAGGCGTTGAACTCCAGGGATTCCACGTCACCCGGCGAACGCACCTCCAGGCGCATGCCGTCGCTGGCCGGGTCGAGCACCGTCGAGCGGCGATCCTCGGCGCGCAGCGGACCGGGCAGGAGCCGTGCGGTGTACCAGTCGTCACCGCGCCAGGCGGTCTCGTCCTCCTCCGACCCGCTGCGAATCTGCTTGGCGACGTGGGCGAGGTCGGTACCGGCGTCGGTGTCGATCGACGTGGAGCTCAGGTGCGGATGTTCGGAATCGATCACCCGCATCAGACCCCGCAGCCCCGCCTGGTCCAGGTTCGCCTTCTCGTCGGCGTGCACCGTGGCGGCGTCGCGGGTGAGCAGATAGAGCCGCGGCGGCTCGCCTTCCATCTCGGCCAGTTCGCGCGCGATGCTGACCACGTTCGCCACCGAATCCCGGCCGCGACGCGCCGAAGCCGCGTCGCCATCCGATGCCGGCGGCGGGGTCACCACCACCACGCCGGTGAATCCCTCGCCGAGAGCGGGGGCGGCCAGTAGCGAGCGCACCTGCGCGGCGTCGGCGAACTGCTCGTGGCGAGCCGCCGCCGGGCTGTCGTCGTTGAGCGCGTCGGTGAGCCGCTGGGCCAGAGCCTCAGCCTCGGCGGAGACACCCAACACCAACCACGAACCGAGGTCGCCCTTGGCCTCGGGTGCTTCGCGCTTGCTCCACTCGATGGTCAGCAGCCGCTCGTTGAGGGTCTGGCGCGCCTGATCCTCCTCGGACAGCGACGCGCTGTGCTGCAACCCCTCCAGGGTCAGCAGCACCGTGCCGTTCTCGTCGAGCACGTCGATGTCGGCTTCCAGATCGCCGTGCGGTGTCAGTGCCGCCCGAACCAGGCAGTAGTGCGCATTGCGGGCCTGCTGGTGCAACCGCAGACGCCGCACGCCGACCGGCACCAGGCCGCCGAGGTCGGCATCCTGCACGGCGGGATGGACGATCACCGCATGGAAGCAGGCGTCCAGCAGCGCGGGATGGATGCCGTAGGCGGACTGCTGGGAGCGGATGGATCCCGGCAGCGCCACTTCGGAGAACAGAGTGGTGACGTCATCCTCGGCGGTGTACACCGCACGCATGCCCGAGAATGCCGGGCCGTACTGGATTCCGATGGTGTCGAACGCTTTCCGGACGTCGTCTCCGTCGGTGCGCGACGGGTGCTCGGCGATCAGCTTCTGCACGTCGTAGGTCGCCGGCTCGGCGACATCCTCGAGGGCGTGCAGGACCGCACTGGCCCGGCGGATGCGGCCGGCCTCCCCGTTGGTCTCGACGACGAAGTCGAGTAGTCCGGGTTCGGTCGTGGTGGCCGCCACCGCGACCGGGGTCTCGTCGTCGAGCAGCAGAGTCTGCTCGAAACGGACGTCGCGGACCTCGCAGTCGTCACCGAGTGCCGTACGCGCCGCCGACAGCGCCATCTCGCAGTAGGCCGCGCCGGGCAGGGTCGCGATGCTGTGGATCTGGTGGTCCTCCAGCCAGGGGTGCGCCTCGATGCCGACCTCGCCCTGCCAGACGTCGCGCTCGGGCTCCTCGGCGAGGTGGACGTGCGCACCCAGCAGCGGATGCACGGCCAGCACCGAGCTGCCCTGGGCGGGACTGTCCTGGGTGTCCCGGTCGAGCATCAGCTCGCGGTGGGTCCACGTCGGCAGCGGGGCGTCGACCAGGGAACCGCTCGGGTAGAGGGTCTCGAAGTCCACGGCCGCGCCCGCGCTGTGCAGGTCGGCGATGAAGCCACGCAGGCCCAGCGGCAGTTCCTGCTCGCGGCGCATCGCGGCCAGAGCGGCGATCGGCATGTCCAGGCTGGCGGCGTTCTGCTCGACGGCGTGCGTGAGCAGCGGGTGCGGCGCGAGTTCGCCGAACACCCGGAACCCGTCGTTGAGCGCGGCCTGCACCGCGGAGGCGAACCGCACGGTGTAGCGCAGATTGTCCGCCCAGTAGTCGGCGGCGAAGCTCGGCCGGTCGTTGGGGTCCCACAGCGTCGAGGAGAAGTAGGGCACCTCCGGATCCCGGGGCTCCAGATCGGACAGCGCCTCGAGGAGGTCGTCGAGGATCGGCTCGACCTGTGGCGAGTGCGAGGCGACGTCCACGGCGACCTCGCGGGCCATGATGTCGTTCTTCTCCCAGGCCTCGACGAGTTCCCGGATGGACTTGGTGTCGCCGCCGACGACCGTCGACGTCGGCGAGGCGACCACCGACAGCACGACGTCGTTGATGCCGCGGACCGACAGTTCCGAGAGCACCTGCGGGCCAGGGAGTTCGACAGCGGCCATCGATCCACCACTGCCGGCGATCCGCTTCATCAGCTTCGAGCGCCGGCAGATGACCTTGAGCCCGTCCTCCAGCGAGAGCGCGCCGGCGACCACGGCCGCGGCGGACTCGCCCAGCGAGTGCCCGATCACCGCGCCCGGACGCACGCCGTAGGACTTCAGCGTCTGCGCCATCGCGACCTGCATGGCGAAGATCGTCGGCTGCACCCGGTCGATTCCGGTGACGGTCTCCGGCGCCGTCATGGCCTCGGTGACCGAGAAGCCGGACTCGCGGGCGATGATCGGTTCGATCTCAGCGATGGTGGCGGCGAAGACCGGCTCGCTGGCGAGCAGGTCCGCACCCATCGAGGCCCACTGCGAGCCCTGGCCGGAGAACACCCAGACCGGCCCGCGATCGCCGCGGCCGACGGCGGCCGGGTAGGGGATCTCGTTGTCGGCGACCTCGCGCAGCGCAGCGCCCAGCTCCTCGCGGGTGCTCGCCGAGACGACGGTGCGCACCGGCCGGTGCGAACGACGGCGGGCCAGCGTGTAGGCCAGATCGGGCAGGCTGAGATCGGTCCGGGTCTCGACCCAGTCGGCCAGCCGGCCCGCGGTGACCCGGAGTTGCTCGGGCGAGGTGGCCGAGATCGGGAACAGCAGCGGTCCTTCGACGGCGGCCGCGGCGGTGCCGGTGGCATCGGCGGCGGCGGTTTCCGGCGCCTCCTCGACGAGCACGTGGGCGTTGGTGCCGGAGATGCCGTAGGAGGACACCGCCGCGCGGCGGGGCCCGTCGCCGTTGAGCGGCCACGGGGTCGTGCTCTCCGGAACGAAGAGATTGGTGTCGATCTCGGCGAGTTTGTCGGGCAGCTTGGAGAAGTGCAGGTTGCGCGGAACCTCACCGTGCTGGATCGCCAGCACCGCCTTCATCAGGCCCAGCGCTCCCGACGCCGACTGGGTGTGGCCGAAGTTGGTCTTGATCGACCCCAGCACACAGGGGGCTTCCTTGCCGTACACCGAAGCCAGGCTGGCGAACTCGATCGGGTCGCCGACCGGGGTCCCGGTGCCGTGCGCCTCGATGTAGCCGACGGTATCCGCGTCGACCTCGGCCGCGGCGAGCGCATCGCGGTAGACCTCGATCTGGGCCTTCTCCGACGGAGTCGCGATGTTGACGGTCCGGCCGTCCTGGTTGGAGGCCGTCCCGCGCAGCACCGCCAGGATCCGGTCACCGTCGCGGATGGCGTCGGGAAGTCGCTTGAGTAGCAGCATCACGCTGGCCTCGCCGGACACGAACCCGTCGGCGGCGACGTCGAAGGCGTGACAGTGACCGGTCGGCGACAGCATGCCCTGCAGCGAGCCCGACACCGACTTGCGCGGCTCCAGGGTGATCGACACCCCGCCGGCCAGCGCCAGGTCGCTCTCGCCCTCGTGCAGGCTGCGGCAGGCCTGGTGGATGGCGTACAGGCTCGAGGAGCAGGCCGTGTCGACGGTGATGGCCGGCCCGTGCAGGCTCAACGCGTAGGACACCCGCCCGGACGCGAAGCTGTCGTTGGTCCCGGTGAAGCCGTAGGGGCCCTCGGCCGCCCCGCAGTCGGCGGAGAGCAGTTCGTAGTCGCGGTGGGTCAGGCCGACGAACACACCGGTGCGGGTCTCGGCGAGTTCGGCCGGGTCGATGCCGGCGTGCTCGACGGCGTCCCAGGAGGTTTCCAGCAGCAGCCGGTGCTGGGGGTCGATGGCGGTCGCCTCGCGGTCGGTCATGCCGAAGAAGTCGCAGTCGAAACCGGCGACGTCGTCGATGAAGGCGCCCCAGCGCGACACCGAGCGGCCGGGCACGCCGGGTTCGGGGTCGTAGAAGGCGTCCGCGTCCCAGCGTTCCAGGGGGACCACGGTGACGAAGTCCTGGCCCTCGACCAGGGCCTCCCACAGTTTCTGGGGCGAATCGACCTCGCCGGGCAAGCGGCAGGCCATGCCGAGAACAGCTACGGGTGTCGCGGGTGCGATGCGCAAGAACGGTTCCTTACTCCAAGGGGCGCGTCACCCGCTCCTATGGCGGCCGACCGGGGAGTTTGCGCCCGCAGATCGCCCGCGTTGCTGTCGGGCTATGCGGCCCGAAGTCTAGTCAGCAAGGGTAGGCAACGCAAACTGCCGGGGACCCGGCGAACGGTGGTGTTCACTGGCGCGAAGAGCATCACCCGCGCTGGTCAGGCAAACAATTCTCGGACCGGCCCGGTGGGCCTTCCGCACCGCCCTCCACACCCCGGTCAACCGCTTGGTTGGGGACCGCCGCCGGGGGCGTGGGTCTGGTCACAGTGAGTTGCACCCGCGCCGAAAACGGGTATATCGTTAATGTTACCGGTGGGTAACTTCATGGAGTACCCAACCGAATGGTGGCGTCACCGAGGAGGAAACATGAGCCACTACAAGAGCAACGTCCGCGATCAGGTGTTCAACCTGTTCGAGGTATTCGGTGTGGACAAGGCGTTCGAGTCCGGCGAGTTCAGCGACCTCGACGTGGACACCTGCCGCGAAATGCTCGAGGAGATGGCCCGGCTTGCCGAGGGCCCCCTGGCGGAGTCGTTCGTCGAGGGCGACCGCAACCCGCCGGTGTTCCACCCCGACACCCACTCGGTGACCCTGCCCGAGTCGTTCAAGACGTCGGTGCGCGCCTTCATCGAGGGCGGCTGGGACAAGGTCGGCCTCCACGAATCCCTCGGCGGCATGCCGATGCCCACCGCGATGATGTGGGCGCTGCACGAGCACGTGCTCGGCGCCAACCCGGCGATCTGGATGTACGCCGGCGGCGCCGGCTTCGCGCAGATCCTGTTCAGCCTGGGCACCGAGGAGCAGAAGAACTGGGCCGTGATCGCCAGCGAGCGCGGCTGGGGATCGACCATGGTGCTCACCGAGCCCGACGCCGGCTCCGACGTCGGTGCGGGACGGACCAAGGCGATCAAGCAGGACGACGGCTCCTGGCACATCGAGGGCGTCAAGCGGTTCATCACCTCCGCGGACTCCGACGACCTCTTCGAGAACATCTTCCATCTGGTGCTGGCCAGGCCGGAGGGCGCGGGCCCGGGCACCAAGGGTCTGTCGTTGTTCTACGTGCCGAAGTTCCTCTTCGACGTCTCCACCGGCGAGCTCGGTGAGCGCAACGGGGTGTTCGTCACCAACGTCGAACACAAGATGGGGCTCAAGGTCTCGGCCACCTGCGAGCTGTCGCTCGGCCAGCACGGAACACCCGCCAAGGGCTGGCTTGTCGGCGAGAAGCACGACGGCATCGCGCAGATGTTCGACGTCATCGAGCAGGCCCGGATGATGGTCGGCACCAAGGCGATTGCGACCCTCTCGACCGGATACCTCAACGCGCTGGAGTACGCCAAGGAGCGCGTCCAGGGCGCCGACCTGACCCAGATGATGGACAAGACCGCACCGCGGGTGACGATCACCCACCATCCCGACGTGCGTCGCAGCCTCATGACCCAGAAGGCCTACGCGGAGGGTTTGCGCGCGCTGTACCTGCTCACCGCGACCTACCAGAACGCCTCGGTCGCCCAGGCCGTGCAGGGCGTGGACGCCGAACTGGCGCACAAGGTCAACGACCTGCTGCTGCCGATCGTCAAGGGTGTGGGTTCCGAGCAGGCCTACGCCAAGCTGACCGAGAGCCTGCAGACCCTGGGTGGTTCCGGGTTCCTCCAGGACTACCCGATCGAGCAGTACATCCGCGACGCCAAGATCGACTCGCTCTACGAGGGCACCACCGCCATCCAGGCGCAGGACTTCTTCTTCCGCAAGATCATCCGCGACAAGGGTGTGGCGCTGGCCCACGTGGCGGGGCAGATCCAGGAGTTCATCGCCAACGAGTCCGGCAACGGCCGGCTGAAGTCCGAGCGCGTCCTGCTGGCCAAGGCACTGGAGGACGTCCAGGGCATGGCGGCCGCGTTGACCGGATACCTCATGGCCGCCCAGGAGGAGCCCGCCAGCATCTACAAGGTGGGCCTCGGGTCGGTCCGGTTCCTGATGAGCGTCGGCGACCTGCTCATCGGCTGGTTGCTGCTGCGCCAGGCCGCGGTGGCCACCGCCGCCCTGGACGCGGGGGCCGCCGGCCCCGACAAGGCCTTCTACGAGGGCAAGGTCGCGGTGGCGTCGTTCTTCGCCAAGAACTTCCTGCCGCTGCTGACCAGCACCCGCCAGGTCGTCGAGTCGGTGGACAACGAGATCATGGAGCTCGACGAAGCGGCATTCTGATTCCACCGGGCATCTGGCCGCTACCGTAGACAGCGTGCCTCAGACCGGTCCCCTGGCGCGGGTCGTCGGCCCGTTCACCAAGGCGGGCAGCTACTACGCCCGCTCGTGGAGCGCCTACCTCGGCGGCGGAAGCGGCGACCTGCCGCTGGCGCGGCCCACGCTCTCATTGGCAACCCACGCGCTGCGCGACGAGATCGTGCTCGTCGGCCTGCTGTGGCGCCGGCCCCTGAGTGACCCCGCGGTCTACGACCAGATCAACCGCGAGGTCGGCGAGGCCGTGGAGTTCTACGGCCGGCAGGGGTGGCTCGCCCGCCCGGAGAACTACTTCCCTGCGCCGCCGGCACCGACTGACGTGTCGGTGCGGGCGTACACGAAAGGCACGCGGGGCACGCGGGCCGACCGCGGCCACGAACGGATCTCCTTCGTCAGCGGCTACGCGCCGCACCCCGACGAGCCCGGCGCCGAACGCTGGATGAGCTACACCGCCAACCATCGCGAGTACGCCGTCGTGCTGCGTCACCCCGAGCCGCGGCCCTGGCTGGTATGCGTGCACGGCACCGAGATGGGCCGCGCCGGCCTGGATGTCACCCTGTTCCGGGCCCGGCACCTGCATGCAGACCTCGGTCTCAACGTCGCCCTTCCGGTGCTGCCCATGCACGGGCCGAGGGCCCGGGGGCTGCCCAAGGGGGCGGTGTTCCCGGGCGAGAACGTCCTCGACGACGTCCACGGCACCGCCCAGGCGGTGTGGGACGTGCGCCGGCTGCTGGCCTGGATTCGCTCCGAACAGCCCGGGGCCCGAATCGGTCTGAACAGCATCTCGCTCGGCGGCTACGTCGCCGCTCTGGTCGCCAGCCTCGACGACGACCTCACCTGTGCCATCCTCGGCGTGCCGCCGGCCAACCTCGTAGAGCTGCTGGGCCGGCACTCGGGCCTGCCCAAGAACGATCCCCGGCTGCAGACCCTCGAATTGGCGCAGCCGATCGGGCAGATGGTCTCGCCGCTGTCACTGCAGCCCAAGGTGCCCCCGCAGGGCAGGTTCATCTACGCCGGGGTGGCCGACCGGATCGTGCACCCGCGCAAACAGGTGATGCAACTGTGGGAGCACTGGGGCCGGCCGGACATCGGCTGGTATCCCGGCGGGCACACCGGGTTCTTCGAGGCGCGGCCGGTGCAGCGCTACGTCGACGCCGCGCTGGCGCAGTCCGGTCTGATCGGGGACCGCGAAACGCCCGACGCCGCCTGAGCGCTCACGCCTCCAGGATGGCGGCCACACCCTGGCCGCCCGCCGCGCAGATCGAGATCAGCCCACGCACCGGTCGCGAGGTTGGGGTGTCCGGGTCGGACCTCTTCTCGGCGAGTTGCTTGGCCAGTTGCGCGACGATACGACCGCCGGTGGCCGCGAACGGGTGACCCGCCGCCAGTGAGGAACCGTTGACGTTCAGCCGGGTGCGGTCGATCGCGCCCAGCGCGGCGTCCAGACCCAGCCGCTGCTTGCAGTACTCCTCGGACTCCCACGCCTGCAGGTGCGCCAGCACCACCGAGGCGAAGGCCTCGTGAATCTCATAGAAGTCGAAGTCGCCCAGCGACAGTCCGTTGCGGGCCAGCAGTCGCGGCACCGCGTAGGTCGGTGCCATCAGCAGCCCGTCGGTCCCGGTGACGTAGTCCACCGCGGCGGTCTCGGAGTCGACGAAATAGGCCAGCGGCCGCAGCCCGCGGGCGCTCGCCCAGTCCTCGCTGGACAGCAGCGCCACCGAGGCCCCGTCGGTCAACGGCGTGGAGTTGCCCGCGGTCATCGTCGCGTCGCCGGCGCGCACGCCGAACACCGGTCGCAGCCCGGCCAGTTTCTCGACGCTGGAGTCGGGCCGCAGGTTGTCGTCGCGGTAGAGCCCGAGGAACGGGGTCACCAGATCGTCGAAGAAGCCGCGCTCGTAGGCCGCCGCCATCGCGCGGTGGCTGGCTGCCGCCAACGCGTCCTGGTCGCGCCGAGCGATGTGCATCTGCTTGGCCGTGACGGCCGCGTGCTCACCCATCGACAGCCCGGTGCGCGGTTCGCCGTTGGTCGGGATCTCCACGCCCAGGGTGGCCGGCAGACCGCCGACAAGCCGCAGCCGATCGAGGTTCGAGCGCGAGCGTCGCACGGCCAGCAGACGGCGACGAAGGTTGTCGCCCAACCCGATCGGGGCGTCGGAGGTGGTGTCCACCCCGCCGGCCGCGGCCACCTCGTAGCGGCCGGCGGCCACACCGTCAGCGGCGGCGACCGCCGCCTGCAGACCCGTTCCGCAGGCCTGCTGAAGATCGAAGGCCGGGGTGTCCGGGGCCAGCGGGCTGCCCAGCACGCACTCGCGCATCAGGTTGAAGTCGCGGCTGTGTTTGAGCACCGCCCCGCCGATCACCGCGCCGAGCCGTTCACCGTCCAAACCGAAACGATCGGACAGCCCGGCCAGCGTGGCGGTGAACATGTCCTGGTTCGAGGCCTCCGCATAGGCGCCGTCGGAGCGGGCGAACGGGATGCGGTTTCCGCCCAGAATGGCGACCCGGCGGTGCTCCCCGGCTGGCATGCACCGATCCTAGTAAGTTCGGTGCGTGGCTCCCGATCTGGTGTCCCAGGTGATCAACTCCGCGCCGGGCTCGTTCCTGGCCAGACAACTCGGCGTGCCTGCACCCGAGCCGCTGCGCCGCTACCGGCCCGGGGATCCCCCGCTCGCGGGCTCGCTGCTGATCGGCGGCGACGGGCGGTTGGCCGAACCGGTGCGGGCCGCGCTGGCCGACGACTACGAGATCGTCGGCGACAACCTGGGCGGGCGCTGGGCGGACACCTTCGGCGGCCTGGTGTTCGACGCCACCGGTATCACCGAGCCCGCGGGCCTGCGCGTCCTGCACGACTTCTTCACACCGCTGCTGCGCAACCTCGGACCGTGTGCCCGCATCGTCGTGCTGGGCACCACGCCGCACCAGGCCGACACTGCGCACGCCCGGATCGCCCAGCGCGCTCTGGAGGGGTTCACCCGCTCGCTGGGCAAGGAGCTGCGCCGCGGCGCGACCGTATCGCTGGTCTACGTGTCGCCCGACGCCAAGCCGGCCGCCACCGGATGCGAGTCGACGATGCGCTTCCTGCTGTCGGCGAAGTCCGCCTACGTCGACGGTCAGGTCTTCCACGTCGGCGCCGCCGACGCCGACCCGCCCGCCGACTGGGACCGGCCGCTGGCCGGCCGGGTCGGCATCGTGACCGGGGCCGCTCGCGGCATCGGGGCGAGGATCGCCGAGGTGTTCGCCCGTGACGGCGCCCGGGTGATCGCGATCGACACCGACCAGGCCACCGAGGCGCTCTCGGCGACGGCGGATCGGGTGGGCGGCGAGGCGCTTGCTCTCGATGTCACCGCCGAGGACGCCGTCGAGCGGATCACCGCGCATCTGCGTGAGCACCACGGGGGCCGCGCCGACATCCTGGTCAACAATGCCGGGATCACCCGCGACAAGCTGCTGGCGAACATGGACGCCGAGCGCTGGGACGCGGTGGTCGCCGTCAATCTGCTTGCACCGCTTCGGCTCACCGAGGGACTCGTCGGCAACGGCTGCATTACCGGAAGCGGCCGGGTGATCGGACTGTCCTCGATGGCGGGCATCGCCGGCAACCGCGGCCAGACCAACTACGCGGCGACCAAGGCGGGGATGATCGGCCTCACCGAGGCGCTCGCGCCCGCGCTGGCCGAGCGCGGGGTGACCATCAACGCGGTGGCGCCGGGATTCATCGAGACCGCGATGACCGCGGCGATCCCGCTGGCGACCCGCGAGGTCGGCCGCCGGCTGAACTCGCTCTATCAGGCCGGCCTGCCCGTCGACGTCGCCGAGGCGGTGGCCTACTTCGCCAGCCCGGCATCCGGCGCGGTGACCGGCAACGTCATCCGGGTCTGCGGCCAGGCCATGCTGGGGGCGTGATGGGGCTGGTGAGCCTGGCCCGCGCGGCAGTCGGAGGGTTGCCGTTCATCCCGCGCGGCGACCGGTTGCCCGACCGGGTCGTGCGCGTCACCCGGCCGATCGACCGGGCCCACGTCGCCGCCTACGCGGCGGTGACCGGCCTGCGCTACGCCGACGCCGTCCCGCTGACCTACCCGTTCGTGCTGACGTTCCCGACGGTCATGTCGCTGCTGGCCAGCTTCGACTTCCCGTTCCCGGCGATGGGTGCGGTGCACACCGACAACCGGATCACCGCACTGCGGCCGATCACGGTCACCGACACCGTCAGCTTCACCACGCGCGCGGCGAATCTGCGCGAGCACCGCCGGGGCATGCTGGCCGATGTGATCACCGAGATCAGCGTCGGCAACGAGCCGGCCTGGCAGCAGGTGTCGACCTACCTGCACCAGCAGCGCACCAGCCTGTCCGACGAGCCCAAGCCGCCACCGGCCAAGGGCCCCCGAATCGGAGCGCCCAACGCGGTGCTGCGGATCACCCCCGCTCAGATCCGCCGCTACGCGACCATCAGCGGCGACAGCAACCCGATCCACACCAGCGGTATCGGAGCCAGGCTCTTCGGCTTCCCCACCACCATCGCGCACGGCATGTTCAGCGCGGCGGCGGTCCTGGCCAACGTCGAGGGACAGCTGCCCGAACAGGTCGAGTACTCGGTGCGGTTCGCCAAACCCGTGCTGCTTCCGGCCACGGCCGGGCTCTACATCGACCGGGTCGCCGACGGCTGGGATCTCACGCTGCGCAACGTCGCCAAGGGGTTTCCGCATCTGACCGCGGCGGTGCGGGTAGCCGGCTAGGACGACCCGGCCGGCTGGGCCGGCACTCCCTTCAGGCCGCGCCAGAACAGGTTGATCAGCAGGCTCGCCGATTCGTCGACGTCGGCGTCGCCGGCACTGACCCGGGCGGCCACCGCCTCGCCGGCACCGACGAGGGCGACCGCGGTCATGTGGAAATCGTTGTCGGGCAGCGGGTTACGGGTGCCGCTCTCCAGCAGCCGGGCGACCAGGTCGATGATCCGCTCGCGTCCCTCACGCACGGTGTGGGCGAAGGCCGCCGAGCTGGTTCCCTGGGTGTAGAGCACGATCCATGACGCCCGGTTCGCGTCGATGTAGCTCAGCACCGACAGGATGGTGCGCCGCAACAGTTCGCGCGGACTCTGCCGCAGTGCATCCATGACGTCGATGTCGGCGCGGACCGCGTCGATGAACCGGCTGAGCTCACGGCTCAGGCAGGCACCGAAGAGTTCCTCCTTGGACCCGTAATAGAGGTAGAGCATCGGCTTGGAGATCTGCGCCTGCGCGGCGATGGCGTCCATCGAGGTCTCGTGGTAGCCGTTGACCGAGAACATCTGCACGGCGGCGTCGAGCATCTGCTGCTCGCGGACCGCGCGCGGCAGTCGCTTGGTGCCCCCGGGCCCGCCGGCCACCGCTAACCGCCGCAGCGCCCGCTGGGACCCTTGAGGCCGGCCATCCGCAGCACCGATCCCTCCACACCCGCCATCGCCAGTTCGCCACCGGACACGGCCTGCTCCAACCGGTCGAGCACCGCCGGAACCTGATCGGTGGTCACCCACAGGGCGACGTCGTTGCCGGCCTGCAGGGCGCGCAGCACGGCCTCGGCCACGCCGTAGCGCCCGCTGATCGCGGCCATGCTGGACAGGTCATCGGTGAACACCGGGCCGTTGAACGCCGGCCCGCCGTAGCCGCCGCTGCGCAGCAGACCCACCGCGGCGGGGCTCAGGCTGGCCGGGGTGTTCCCGGTCAGGCCGGGCACCTCGATGTGACCCATCATGACCCCGACCGGCGGCTGACCGGCCAGCGTGCGGTAGGGCACCAGATCGGTGTTCTGCAGTTCGGCGATTGGCGGCGTGCTGACCGAGCCGGTGTGGGTGTCACCGGCTCCCTGGCCGTGGCCGGGGAAGTGCTTGAGCACCGGCAGCACGCCGGCGTCGCGCAGCCCGCGGGCGAATGCGCCCGCGTAGGCGGTCACCACGGCCGGGTCGGCGGAGAACGAGCGGTCGCCGATGACGGTGTCGGAACCCTGGCTGGAGACGTCGACCACCGGGGCGAAGTCGATGGTGATGCCCAGACCGCGCATCTGCCGGCCGCGGGCCAGCGCCAGTTGGTACACCTCGTCGGGGGTCTGGGTCTGCGCCAGGGTCCGCGCCGAGGGCGCGGGGCCGATCAGCGGCGACAGCCGGGCCACCCGGCCGCCCTCCTCGTCGACACTGACCGCCAGTGGCAGCGGGCCCAGGTTGGCGATGTCGTCCAGCGTGCCGTCGGACATCATCGTCAGATCGGTCCAGCTGCCGATGAAGATGCCGCCGACGTGATGGTCGCCCACCACCGCGCGCGCGTCGGCGCCGTTGCGCACGCCGACCATGAGCAACTGCGCGAGTTTGTCGCGGGTGGACATCGCGGCGAGCATCGCCGCGCCGTCGCCGCAGGCCGGTGGGGCCGGAGCGGCCGGCACCGGGACCGGGCCCGCCAGCGCGGCGGCGCTGTTCGCAGAGCCGGAAGCCATCGACACCGGCGCGGCGGGGGACTGGGACGCCGGCGACGAGCATCCCGTCACGGCCGCAAGAGCCACCAGGGAGACGATCGCCGGCAGGGTGAGCACTCGGTTGACCACCCGCCCATGCTGTCATGAGCCCGACCGGGCTCCAACCTGGGTTCACCCCGGGTCGCTCCCGCCGTGCTAGTTTGACCCGCAGCATCGCCGCAGTACAGCGTCCGATCCCCGCGCGTGTGAGGAGGGCTGACTCATGACCCGGTTCGGGGTGCCCGCCGCCGCCAGCGTCGTGGTCGGCCTGCTGCTGGGGGCGGCCTCGGTGTTCGGGGTGAGCCTGATGATCCAGCAGGACACCAAGCCGGCGCTGCAGCCCGGCGATCCCGCGTCGTCGGTGCTCAACCGCGTCGAGTACGGCAACCGCGGCTAGCCTGAGCACTCCGCGCACCCCGCCCCTGTCCCGTCGCTGGCTCGCCGGCGTCGCCGCGGCAGCCCTGGTTCTGTGTTTCGCTCAGGCACCCGGGCTGACCGCCCCGGACACCAAACTCGACCTGACCGCCAACCCGGCCCGGTTCCTGGCGCGGGCGGCGAACCTGTGGAACAGCGACCTGCCGTTCGGGCAGGCGCAGAACCAGGCCTACGGCTATCTCTTCCCGCACGGCGCGTTCTTCCTGGCCGGCGATCAGCTCGGCGTGCCCGGCTGGGTGACCCAGCGGTTGTGGTGGGCGCTGCTGCTGACCGTCGGGTGCTGGGGGATGGTGCGGGTGGCCGAGGCGCTCGGGGTGGGCACCCGCACCTCCCGGCTGGTCGGCGCGGTCGCGTTCGCGCTGTGCCCGCGGGTGCTGACCACCGTCGGGTCGATCTCCTCGGAGACCTGGGCGATGATGCTCGCGCCGTGGGTGCTGCTGCCGGTGATCGAGGCGCTCGGGCCCGACCCGCGCCGCTCGCTGCGGGTCCTGGCCGCCCGCGCGGGTGTGGCGCTGGCACTCATGGGGGCGGTGAACGCCGCGGCCAGCCTGGCCGCGTGCCTGCCCGCAGTGCTCTGGTGGGCCTGCCATCGGCCCAACCGGGTGTGGTGGCGGTTCGCCGGATGGTGGGCGCTGGCCTCGGCACTGGCCGTCACGTGGTGGGCGCTGGCGCTCATCCAGCTCGGCCGGGTCAGTCCGCCGTTCCTGGACTTCATCGAATCCGCCGGGGTGACCACGCAGTGGAACTCCCTGATCGAAGTGCTCCGGGGCACGTCGAGCTGGACGCCGTTCGTGGCGCCCAACGCCACCGCGGCGACGTCCCTGGTCACCCAGCCGGTGGCGGTGCTGGCCACCACGCTCGTCGCCGCCGGCGGGCTGGCGGGGCTCGCGCTGCGGTCGATGCCGGCCCGGGGCCGGCTGGTCGTCATGCTGCTCGCCGGCCTGGTGCTGATGACGGCGGGCTACGCCGGCGGACTGGGGTCGCCGCTGGCGCCGTACGTGCAGGCCTTCCTCGACGCCGCCGGCGCGCCGCTGCGCAACGTGCAGAAGCTGGAGCCGCTGATCCGCATCCCGGTGGCGCTGGGTGTGGCGCACCTGCTGGGCCGGATCCCGCTGCCGGGCAGCGCACCGCGGCCGGAGTGGGTGGCCGCCCTGGCCCGCCCCGAGCGGGACCGCCGGATGGCCGTGGGCATCGTGGTGCTGACGGCTCTGACCGTGGCCACCTCGCTGGCCTGGACCGGGCGGCTCACCCCGCCCGGCGCGTTCCACGCCCTGCCCGACTACTGGCGGCAGGCCGCCGACTGGCTCACCGAGCAGAACACCCGACCGGGGGCCGGGCCCGGGATCACCTTGAGGCCGGGCCGGGTGCTGGTGGTGCCGGGCGCGCCGTTCGCCACCCAGGTCTGGGGCAACACCCGCGACGAACCGCTGCAGGTGCTCGGGGAGTCGCCGTGGGGCGTGCGGGACTCCATCCCGCTGACCCCGCCGCAGACCATCCGGGCGCTGGACTCGGTGCAGCGGCTGCTGGCGGCGGGCCGGCCGTCGGCGGGCCTCGCCGAGACCCTCGGGCGGCAGGGCATCTCCTATGTCGTCGTGCGCAACGACCTCGACCCCGACACCTCCCGCTCGGCGCGGCCGCTGCTGGTGCACCGGGCGATCGAGGGATCACCCGGGCTGCGCAGGGTGGCCGAGTTCGGCGACCCGGTCGGGCCGGGCACCGTCGAGGGATTCATCAGCGACAGCGGACTGCGCCCGCCCTTCCCCGCGGTGCAGATCTACCGGGTGGAGGTTCCGGGCGACCCCGGCGCGCCGTACCTGGCCGACGCAACCGACATGGTCCGCGTGGTGGGCGGCCCGGAATCGCTGCTGCGCATCGCCGAACGACGACGCCTGCTCGGCCTGGCGCCACTCGGCCCGGCGCTGCTGGCCTCCGACGCGCGCCGGGCCGGCCTGTCGACGCCGCCGGGACGCGGACTGATCGTGACCGACACACCGGTGCAGCGCGAGACCGACTACGGACGGGTCGACGACCACTCGTCGGCGGTCCGGGCGCCCGGCGACCGGCGCAACACCTTCAACCGGGTGCCGGACTACCCGGTGCCCGGGGCGCCGCTGGCCCATGGCCAGTGGTCGGGCGGCCGGCTGAGCGCGTCGAGTTCGTCGTCGGACGCCACCGCGCTGCCCAACGTGTCCCCCGCGAGCAGCCCGGTCGCCGCGATCGACTCCGACCCGAGCACCGCGTGGGTGTCCAACTCGCTGCAGTCGGCTATCGGCCAGTGGCTGCAGATCGACTTCGCCAGGCCGGTGACCAACGCGGTCCTGACCGTGACGCCCAGCGCGACCGCGGTCGGCGCGCAGGTGCGGCGGATCCAGGTGTCCACCGACAACGGCACCTCCACGCTCGGCTTCGAGCAGCCCGGCGTCCCGCTGACCGTGGCGCTGCCGTACGGCGAGACCGCGTGGCTGCGCATCACCGCGGTCGGCACCGACGACGGCTCCTCGGGGGTGCAGTTCGGCATCACCGATCTGGCCGTGACGCAATACGACGCCTCGGGCTTCGCCCGCCCGGTCGATCTGCGCCACACCGTCGTGGTGCCCTCCCCCCCGGCCGGGTCGGCGGTCGCCGCCTGGGATCTGGGATCGGAGCTGCTCGGCCGCGGCGGCTGCGCGGACTCCCCCGACGGTGTGCACTGCGCGGCCTCGATGGCGCTGGCCCCCGAGGAGCCGGTGACGCTCAGCCGCACGCTCGCGGTGCCGGCCCCGACCGAGGTCGACGCGACGGTGTGGGTGCGCGCCCGGCAGGGTCCGCGGCTGGCCGAACTGATCGCCCAGCCAGGCGCGGCGACGGCGTCGGGGGACGCCGACCTGATCGACGTCGTGGGTTCGGCCTACGCCGGGGCCGACGGCGATCCACCCACCGCGTGGACCGCAC
>VEQY01000008.1 GCA_018882965.1 Mycobacterium sp.
CTCCCCCGTCATGGGGCGCAGCACCTCACCCACCAGCACCCGCGGAGCCGCCGTCGGCGCCTGGTTGAACAACCCCCGCCGCACCAACTGCAACGCCCCGGCCAGCACCTCCGAGAACGGACCACCCGGCAGCAACGACACCAACCGCGACACCGCATCAACAAACCCCGACGCCGCCGAGCTCAACCCCGCCACCGACTGGCGCACCTCCGCCTCGGTCACCCTCTCGCGTACGTAGAACCCCGCCGAGGCCGCCACGGACTCACCGACACCGGACGCGGCCGCCACGACTGGTTCGGTGACGGCGATCTGCTCAGCAGGTTCCAACGTCGTCACGGCCCGCGCAAGTGGTTCGAGACCGGCGACCTCAACAGCACCAGGCCCGGAGTCCGAGGACTCCTCGACCGCTGGCCCCCCGGACTGCGCGGGCGCCACCGCCCGCGACGCCACCCCGCCGTCGCGTTGGCGAACAGCTACCGCACCACGCGGCGCACCCGAGGCCTCCCGGGCCACCCGGCCCGCCCGCGACTCCCGCCGGCTTTCCTGCTGCGCGCCCCCGCGCGCATCACCGGCACCCGCCGACACCGACGCGCCATCGGCCTCACCCGACTCCGCCGACGCCACCCCCACCAGTGGGCCGGCCAACGACATTCCCGCGGCGACGACCGCCGCACCGACCCGTGCACCCCGGCCCATCAGCGACCTCACCCCACAGCCTTCCCGCGCAAAGGCTCAAATTTTATCTTTCCCGAACGCTAGCTTTTGCCGGGCCCGCGGGCAAATCTGGCGGGTACCCCTGGGTACTTTCCGTTTGCTGTCCGCAGCCCCGACGGCTACCGTCAGAGAACCTAGACCATCAACGACAAGGAGTTCCTGTGATCACCGCCCACCGCCCGTTCGCAACAGCCGGCGTTGCTCTGCTCGGCGCGGGTGTCATCGCGGGCTCTCCCGCGCTGGCGCCGACGTCCCGGGAGCTGCCCCACTTCGCGGCACCGGAGATCACCCTGCAGGCGACGATCTTCGACATCTTCACCTTCCCGGCCTGGCAGCAGTCCGTCGCCAACGAGGTCGAGTTCGTCGCGATCCGGGCCCGCGGGCTCGCCGCCGGCGGCACCGCGCTGGCCCAGTCGCTCGGCCAACTCCCCGCCACGGTCGGAACCGCGATCCAGCAGGTGCTCAACCGTGACGCCCTGGGTGCCCTGACCACTATCGAGGAGTGGATCGTCAGCTCCACCGAGAACACGCTCATCCCGCCGGTGCTCGCGAACATCGACGTCGGCCAGATCCAGCTCGCCATTCAGTCAGCCCTGCTGCTCGCCCAGCCGACGGCGCTCATCCAGCTCGGCTCGGCCGCGTTCGCAGGCGCCGACACCGTCGCGCGCGCGCTCATCATCGCCACGCAGGGCCTTGTCGACGCCGTGGTGTCGTTGAACCCCGCCGCCATCGTGCAGGCGGTCGTCACCGGGGTCACCGGCGTGCTGAACTCCGTGGCCGTGGCAGGTCAGGACGTCGTCGACGGGATCGTGGCGGCGCAGGACACGCTGGCCACCGCGTTGGCGGCACGACCGGCTCCGACCCCGCCGTCGGCGGCCTCCGAGCCCTCGGCGGCACCCGCTGCCCTCGGCTCGGTCACTGCGCGGGCCACAGCCGGATCGGACCCGGCCGCGCAGGCCGCGCCGGTCGAGGCCGGGGAGTCCCCGGCGGACTCCGCGGATGCCGGAGCGGATCAGCCCACCGCGCCGCGGCAGCCCGCCGCGGCCGGCCGGTCGGCCGGTGCCCACGCCGTCGCCGCCGACACCGAGTCCGCGGATCGTTCGGCGGCCACCCGGCGGGGCGCCCAGAAGGCAGCCCGCTAGACCCCAGCTAAACCATGGCGCGGCGGCCGAGCAGCGCGCGGCCAAGCGTCAGCTCGTCGGCGAACTCCAAATCCCCGCCCATCGGCAGGCCGGAGGCGATGCGGCTGACGGTCAGCCCCGGGATGTCGCGCAGGACACGCACCAGATAGGTGGCGGTGGCTTCGCCTTCGGTGTTGGGGTCGGTGGCGATGATCACCTCGGTGATGTCGACGCCATCGACGCGATCGCCAATCCGGCTGAGCAGCTGGCGAATTCGCAGTTGCTCAGGGCCGATACCCGACAGCGGATCGAGCGCTCCGCCCAGGACGTGATAGCGGCCGCGGAACTCGCGGGTGCGCTCGACGGCCTGCACGTCCTTGGGCTCCTCGACCACGCACACCTGAGAGGCGTCCCGGCGGGCATCGCTGCAGATGCGACACCGCTCGGAGGCGGCGACGTTGCCGCACACCTCGCAGAACTGCACGCCGTCGCGCACCCGCGACAGCGCGGCGGTGAGCCGGTCGATGTCCACCGGTTCGACGCCGAGCAGGTGGAAGGCCATGCGCTGGGCGCTCTTGGGCCCGATACCCGGCAACTTGCCGAGCTCGTCGATCAGATCCTGGACGGGTCCTTCGAACACGCGGAGGTCAGGACCCCGGTTGGGGCGGGCGCGTCGCGGCCGCCAACGGGCCCAGGATGGTCTTGACCGTCTCCTTCATGTTCTCCGCGGCATCGGCCAGCGCACCGACGACGAGATCCTGCAGCGTCTCCACATCGGCGGGGTCGACCACGGAGGGATCAATCCGCACGGCGGTGACCTGGCCGTGGCCGTTGAGGCTCACCTCGACCAGTCCGTTGCCGGCCTGACCGCGCACCTCGGTCTCGGCGATCTGCTTCTGCGCCGCCAGCAACTGCTGCTGCATCTGCTGGGCCTGGGCCAGCGCCGCCTGCAGTTCGGGCAGACCCTGCTGCGCCGGCCGGCGGAAGGCGCTCAAGTCGGCGGGGTCGCCGGAGTTGATGCCGGGTTGCATGGTCTCTCCTTGGGTCTCGGTTGCGCCTCGGTCGCGCCATGGTCTCGAGTTCGTTGCGGCCTGGATTTCAGGCGGCAGCTGACTTCCAAGCCTAGTCGTCCAGGGATTACCGTGACGCGGGTGTCGAGGAACACCCGCGTGCGTGTCGTGGTCGCCGCATCGACCGGCGTGCTTCTAGTCGCATCATCGCTGTCCGCGCCGGTCGCGCCCGCCGCCCCCGGCGACGTGGCGGGAATGATTGTCTTCCTCGACCCCGGCCACAATGGTTCCAACGACGCCTCGATCACCCGCCAGGTGTCCAACGGCCGGGGCGGCACCAAAGACTGCCAGGCCAGCGGCACCGCCGCCGAGAGCGGCTATCCGGAGCACAGCTTCAACTGGGACACCACGTTGCGCATCCGCGCGGCCCTGCACCAGCTCGGAGTCCGCACCGCGATGTCGCGCGGCAACGACGACGCGTTGGGGCCGTGCGTGGACGAACGCGCCGCCATGGCTAACGCCCTGCAGCCCAACGCGGTGGTCTCGATCCACGCCGACGGCGGCCCGCCCACCGGACGCGGCTTCCACGTCCTGTACTCCAATCCGCCGCTGAACGCGACCCAGGCTGGTCCCTCGGTGCAGTTCGCCCGGATCATGCGCGACCAGCTGGCCGCCTCGGGTATCCCGCCGTCGACCTACATCGGCAGCGGCGGGCTCAACCCGCGCGCCGACATCGCCGGACTGAACCTCGCGCAGTACCCGTCGATCCTGGTCGAGTTGGGCAACATGAAGAACCCGGTCGACTCAACCCTGATGGAAAACGCGGAGGGCCGACAGCGGTACGCCGACGCCGTGGTCAAGGGCGTGGTGGCGTTCCTGCAGACCCAGTCGCCTCGATCTCTTTCTTGAGATTGGCCAGCACCTCACCCTGAATCCTGCGCAGGCCCAGCGGGGCGAACGCGCGCTCGAACACTCCCCGGACGCCGCCGGCGCCGGCCCACATGGTCTTGACCGTGACACTCGAACCTGCACCGGCGGGCGCGACGGTCCAGTTGGTCACCAGCGAGGAGTTGGCATCCTTCTCGATGACGGTGTGGCCGGCGAGATCCACATCGGCCCGCACCTCCCGCGACCGCGACCTGGTCGCCTGCAACGTCCAGGTGGCGACGGTACCCTGGCCCTGGCCGCCCTGCATCACCCGATAGTCGCGGTAATGTGCGGACAGGATCTTCGGGCGGACCACGCGGTAGTCGGCGATCGCGTCGAGCACTCTGGCCGGCGCGGCGTTGATCAGGATCGTGCTGGACGCACTGACATGTCCCATCGTCGAATCCCCTCGTCGGGTCGAACTCCACGCGATACGCGGCGGTGCGGGTGCGGACCGGCCGGGTGCGGATTAGCGTAGTCGCGTGAGCACAGCATCGTCAGCGGCCCTGTCCGCCCATCGACGGGGTGTGCAGCGGTTGATGGAGAGCTACCGCGCCATCCCGGCCGGTGCCGCCGTGCGCCTGGCCAAGCCGACCTCGAACCTCTTCCGCAATCGGACCAAAACCGCCGTCAGGGGTCTGGACACCTCGGGACTGCGGGACGTCATCGCCGTCGACCCGATGGCCCGTACCGCCGATGTCGCGGGGATGTGCACATACGAGACGCTGGTGGCAGCGACCCTTCCGCATGGGCTGAGCCCGCTGGTGGTGCCGCAGCTCAAGACGATCACGGTGGGCGGCGCGGTCACCGGTCTGGGAATCGAGTCGGCCTCCTTCCGCAATGGCCTACCGCATGAGTCGGTTGTGGAGATGGACATCCTCACCGGCGCAGGTGAGATCGTGACGGTGAGTCGTGACAGCCACCCGGATCTCTTTCGCGCGTTCCCGAATTCCTATGGCACCCTTGGCTATACCGTACGGCTGCGAATCGAGCTGGAATCCGTTCAGCCCTTCGTCAGCCTCCGCCACGTGCGTTTCCACACCCTGACGGACCTGGTGGCGGTCATGCAGCGCATTGTGACGCAAGGCTCCTATGACGGCGTCACCGTCGACTACCTCGACGGAGTGGTGTTCAGCGCCGCCGAAAGCTACCTCTGCCTGGGGACGCAGACGACGGCATCCGGGCCGGTCAGCGACTACACCGGTGCGCACGTCTACTACCGGTCGCTCCAGCACGACACCGGCCTGATCTCGGATCGGCTGACCATCGCCGACTACCTCTGGCGCTGGGACACCGACTGGTTCTGGTGCTCGCGAGCCTTCGGCGCGCAACGTCCCGCACTTCGCCGCCTGTGGCCGCGGCGGTTCCGACGCAGTAGCTTCTACTGGAAGCTGATCGCCTACGACCAGCGCTTCGGTATTGCCGACCGCATCGAGGCGCGGCACGGGCGACCGCCGCGCGAGCGGGTTGTCCAGGATGTCGAGGTGCCGATCGAGCGGTGCGAAGAGTTCCTCGACTGGTTCCTCGCCGAGGTTCCCATCGAGCCGCTGTGGCTGTGCCCGCTGCGGCTTCGTGACCCGGCCGGTTGGTCGCTCTACCCCATGCGCTCGGAGCACACCTACGTCAACATCGGGTTCTGGTCATCCGTGCCGGCGCAGGCCGGCGAGGGTACGACGAACAGAGTGATCGAACGCAAAGTCTCCGAGTTGGAGGGACACAAGTCGCTGTACTCCGACGCCTTTTATACCCGCGAGGAGTTTGACGACCTCTACGGCGGGGAAAGCTATCGGATCATGAAGAAGACCTACGACCCGGATTCGCGTCTGCTCGACCTCTACGCAAAGGCGGTGCAACGACAATGAGCGGCAAGCTGACCCTGGCCGAGATCCTCGAACTCTTCGTCGGCGGTAGCAGGCCGCTGAGATTCACCGCCTATGACGGCAGCAACGCCGGGCCCGCGGATGCGTCGCTGGGTCTGGAGCTTCGTACCCCGCGCGGCACCACCTATCTGGCCACCGCGCCCGGTGATCTCGGCATGGCCCGCGCCTACGTTGCCGGTGACCTGGTCCCCCTCGGTGTGCACCCGGGCGATCCCTACGAAGTCCTGAACGCGCTGTCCGCCGCCGAACTGAAGCGGCCACCCGCGCGCGTCATGCTCGACATCGTCCGCTCGCTGGGGCCCGAACACCTCAAGCCGATCGCACCGCCCCCGCAGGAGGCCCTGCCCCGCTGGCGGCGCATCGCCGAAGGCCTGCGGCACAACCGCAAGCGCGACGCGGACGCCATCCATCATCACTACGACGTGTCCAACAGGTTCTACGAGTTGATCCTGGGTCCGTCGATGACCTACACCTGCGCGTGCTATCCCGACTCTGCGGCGTCCCTGGAGCAGGCGCAGGAGAACAAGTACCGGCTGGTGTTCGAGAAGCTTCGGCTGCGACCGGGTAACCGTCTGCTCGATGTGGGGTGCGGCTGGGGTGGCATGGTCCGCTACGCCGCCCGGCACGGCGTCCGGGCGACCGGAGTCACCCTCTCGCGCGAGCAGGCACTGTGGGGACAGAAGGCGATCGCCGAAGAAGGCCTGGCCGACCTCGCCGAGATCCGTCACAGCGACTACCGTGACGTGACCGAAGGCGGCTTTGACGCGGTGTCCTCGATCGGTCTCACCGAGCACGTCGGGGTCGGCAACTATCCGGCGTACTTCCGCTTCCTGCAGTCCACATTGCGCAGCGGAGGCTTACTTCTCAACCACTGCATCACCCGTCCGGACAACAGGAGGGCCGCATCGGCGAGGGGTTTCATCGACCGCTACGTGTTCCCCGATGGCGAGCTCACCGGGTCGGGCCGGGTCATCTCCGAAGCGCAGAACGTCGGGCTGGAGGTCGTGCACGAGGAGAACCTGCGCCACCATTACGCCCTGACGCTGCGTGACTGGTGCCGGAACCTGGTCACCAACTGGGACGCCGTGGTCGCGGAGGTGGGTCTGCCGACCGCCAAGGTCTGGGGGCTCTACCTGGCCGGCTCGCGCGTGGGTTTTGAGTCCAATGTCGTTCAGCTACACCAGGTGCTGGCCGTCAAGGTGGACCGCGACGGCGACGACGGCGGTCTGCCGTTGCGACCGTGGTGGACTCCCTAGATTCAGCCGTCGATCCGGCGGGCGCCCAGTTCGGTCTGCAGCAATTCCAGGGCCACTTCCTCGGGATCCCGACGAGGTCCGGGGTCATCCTGGCCGGCTTCGGCGAGCATGCCGTCCTCCTCGCTGCGCACGGCCGCACTCTGGGCGGGCGCGGAGTCCGGCGGCGCCGTCCCGGGTGTGTGCTCGGCCGCACCCGTTTCGCAGCGCACCTTCCAGTCCACACCGAGGGCGTCTTTGAGTGCCTCACGGATGACGTCGGTATTGCGCTGCTCGGACAACCGCTTGGCCAGCGGAGCGGACTCGTGGGTCAGAACAAGCGTGCTGTCCTCCACCGCCCGCACCATCGCACCGGCCAGCATGACCTCGGTGGTACGGCTGCGTTCGCGGACCTTGTCCCGGACGGTCGGCCACACACTGCGGACCGCGGCGGCGTTGGGTTCGCCCGGTGCGGGCGGGGAGAGGGGCTGGTCGACCGCGTGGGGCGGAGGTGCTTCGGACGCCGGGGTGACCGCCGGGGGCTCTGGGCGCGGAGGATCGCGGCGGGGTGGGGGTTTCGGTGGCCGTGCCGGTGCGGGTGCGGCGTCCGCGACCGGGATCGAGATGTCCAGCCGGGTCTCGATGCGCTCGACGCGTTGAAGCAAGGCGGACTCGGTATCGCTGGCCGAGGGCAGCAGCAGCCGCGCGCAGATCACCTCCAGCAGCAGGCGCGGAGCGGTCGCACCGCGCATCTCTCCGAGTCCGGCGTGCACGACCTCGGCATATCGGGCCAGGGTCGCCGGCCCGATCCGCGTCGACTGATCGCGCATGTTCTCCAGGACGTCACCGGGAGCGTCGACCACTCCGCGGTTCACCGCATCGGGGACAGCCTGCAGCACGATGAGGTCGCGGAAGCGCTCGAGAAGGTCGGTGGCGAAGCGGCGCGGGTCGTGGCCGGCGTCGATCACCGACTCGACCGCGCCGAACAGGGCGGCGGCATCACCGGCGGCGAGGGCGTCGACGGCCTCGTCGATGAGCGCGACGTCGGTCGCGCCCAGAAGTGCCAGCGCCCGCTGGTAGTGCACGCGATTGTCCTCGGCCCCGGCCAGCAACTGGTCCAGCACGCTCAGAGTGTCCCGCGGCGAACCGCCGCCCGCCCGGATCACCAGGGGGAAGACGGCGTCGTCGACGTCGACGTTCTCGGCGGACAGGATCTTCTCGATCAGTCCGCGCATGGTGCGGGGAGCAAGCAGCCGGAACGGGTAGTGATGCGTGCGCGAGCGGATCGTCGCGAGCACCTTGTCGGGCTCGGTGGTGGCGAACACGAAGATCAGGTGCTCGGGGGGTTCCTCGACGATCTTGAGCAGCGCGTTGAAACCGGCCGTGGTGACCATGTGCGCCTCGTCGACGATGAAGATGCGGTAGCGCGACTGCGCCGGCGCGTAGAAGGCGCGGTCGCGCAATTCGCGGGTGTCGTCGACGCCGCCGTGGCTGGCGGCGTCGAGTTCGACGACGTCGATCGAGCCACCGCCAGTCGGAGCCAGTGCCCGGCACGATTCACACTCACCACAGGGCTCCGGAGTCGGGCCCCGCTCGCAGTTCAGCGAACGGGCGAGAATGCGCGCCGAGGAGGTCTTCCCGCAGCCGCGCGGTCCGGAGAACAGGTAGGCGTGGTTGATGCGACCTGCCGCCAGCGCCGTCGACAGCGGCTCGGTGACGTGCTCCTGGCCGACCACCTCGGCGAATGTCGCCGGCCGGTACTTGCGGTAGAGCGCCACTTCAGCAGGCTACCGAGCTAGTCCGACCGGCCGTCGCCGAGCAGCGACTCGGTGGCGGCCAGCAACGCGCACGTCGACAGGCCGTCGATGGCCTGCTCCAGGTCGGGCAGCGGTGGGAAACTCGGGGCGATGCGGATGTTGGTGTCGTCGGGGTCCCTGCGGTAGGGAAACGATGCACCCGCGGCGGTGACGGCGATCCCGGCGTCCTTGGCCAGCGCGACGGTCCGCTTGGCCGTCCCGGGCAGGACGTCGAGACTGACGAAGTAGCCGCCCTCCGGTTCGGTCCACGAGGCGATCTTCGAGTCCGAGAGCCGGGTGTCCAGGATGTCGCGGACCAGGGCGAACTTCGGTGCCAGCACCTTCTGGTGGGCGAGCATGTGCCGGCGCACACCGTCGGCGTCGCGCAGGAACCGCAGGTGGCGCAGTTGGTTGACCTTGTCCGGACCGATCGTCTTCATGCCGGCGTGCTTGAGATACCAGGCGATGTTGTCTGCCGAGCCACCGAGGAAGCCGACTCCCGCGCCGGCGAAGGTGATCTTGGAGGTCGAGGTGAACACATGCGGGCGATGGGGATTGCCGGCCCCCGCCGCCAGGCCGAGGATGTCGACCTGGGAAACGAAGTCATCGGTCAGAGTGTGGACCGGGTAGGCGTTATCCCAGAAGAGCCGGAAATCCGTTGCGGCGGAGGGCATCTGAACCAGCCGTCGCACGACGTCCTCGGTGTACACCGATCCCGTCGGGTTGGAGTAGACCGGCACGCACCACATGCCTTTGATCGCGGGATCTGCGGCGACCAGCTCTTCCACCACATCCATATCGGGACCGTCCCGGTGGATCGGCACGGCGATCATCTCAACGCCGAGGTGCTCGGTGACCCCGAAGTGCCGGTCGTATCCGGGCGCGGGGCAGAGGAACTTCACCGCTGGTTCATCGCGCCACGGTCGGGGTGAGTCCACCCCGCCATGCAGCATCGAGAAAACAACGGTGTCGTGCATGAGCTCAAGGCTGGAGTTGTTCGCGGCGATCAGGTTGGCCGTCGGGATGCCGAGCAGCTCACCGAAGATGGCGCGCAGTTCGGGCAGCCCGTGTTGGCCGCCGTAGTTTCGGGTGTCGGTGCCGTCGGCGTCTCGGTAGTCCGATTCGCCGGGCAGGCCGAGAAGAGCGTTGGACAGGTCGAGCTGCTCGGCGGAGGGCTTTCCCCGGGTCAGGTCCAGGGCGAGCTTCTTGGCCTGAAGGTCGGCATAGTTGCGCTGCTGCAGCAGGTGCTGGGCGTGCAACTCCTCACGGCCGAGGGACTCAAACGACACCGTTGCCCCTTTCCTGACAAGCGCGGGCACCCTGCCGCATCGAGAAGGGGACCCCGCGCACCCGCCAGAGCCCGTTGACCCTTGCTGCCTTCCAGCCCTGGGGGAGTTCACAGGATGGACGCCGCGCGGGGTCCGAGTCGAGTCTAGTACCAGGCCAAACACCTCGCAGACCCAGTCGGCTACCATGGCCCGCGGAGGATTCGCCTAGTGGCCTATGGCGCTCGCCTGGAACGCGGGTTGGGTTAATAGCCCTCGCGGGTTCAAATCCCGCATCCTCCGCGCCCGTCCGAGGAGCGATTCAGTTTGCGAATCGCGCCTCGGACCTACGAGAGCAAAACGGCGGACGGAGGGACATGGGGCGGCGCGCCGCGATCGCACTGCATCTCGCCCTGTTCACGGTTGGTGCGGCGCTCTACGTCCTGTTCGTGATCCCTCGCTGGTGGGTTCTCACCGGTGACATCCCGACGTCGCTGGCAGCCGCCGGCAGGATCGCGGCCGGCCTGCCGATCGCGTTGGCGGCGCTGCCGGTGGTGCTCAACCTCAAACGTGCGCTCAAGCCCGAGAGCAACACCCCGGAACTGGCGCTGCGGTTGCGCGCGTGGTCGCTGCTGCTACACGTGCTCGCCGGTGCGCTGATCATCGCCGCGGCCGTCGCGGAGATCTGGCTGGGCATGGGTGCCGCAGGCGCGTGGCTGTTCGGCGTCTACGGCGCGGGTGCGGCGATCGCGGTGCTCGGACTGCTGGCGTTCGACCTGGCCTTCGTCGCCGAGCGGCCTCCCAAGCCTCCCAAGCCGCCCAAGCCCCCCAGGCCCGCGAAAACCAAGCGCGAGAGACGCCGCAGACGGGGCACGGACGACGCTGAGAACGACGCTGATGCCGAGGCCGAGGCCGACGCCGACGCTGACGCCGACGCTGAGGAGTCCCCGGAGACGGACGAGACCGGCGCCGATGACTCCGAGGAATCACCAACGCCCGTCACCGCCGAAGCCGACGGCTCTACCGAATCTGCCGAGTCCGGAGACTCCGAATCCGAACCGGTCGACGCCGAGCCCGTCACCACCAGCGGGCTAGCCAACAAACGCCCGACCGGCAAGACCAGGCACCGGCTGCGCCGCTGAGCGTGGTGCCGCTACGGCCCCTGGTTGCGCAGCGGCAGGGCCAACTCGACGTTGGAGATGTCGATCGCCCCGATCGAGGAGTTGGCGTACAACGACGAGTAGGCCAGTATCTGCAGGGTGAGCGAGTCCCCGGCGCCAACCGTGTAGGCGATGTCCTGCATCGGGATACTCACGGTGTTGGGCTGGCCGTCCAGCGTGACCGGGATCGGGGTCACGTTGTTCCCGACGACCAGGCCGGTGGCGTTGTCGATCAGCTGGGCGAACACCGCCTTGCCGTTGCCGCGGCCCTGATAGTCAAAGCTCAGCGTCGGCGCCCCCACGACCTGGCTGCCCACCGGCGGGGTGACCGTGACGTTGACCGCGTTGGCGGCCGGGGTTCCGAACGTCCCGTTGTAGGGGAACGTGGTGACGAACGAGGGCAGGTTGTCGCCCGACAGCGGACCGGAGCCGCCGATCACCGGGATGATCGGCAGCATCCCGCCGTCACCGCTTGCGGTGTACGGCACGGGAAGGTTGAACCCCTCCTGGAACGGCAGAAGCTCCGAGGAGTACGTGTTGCCCTTCTGGTCCCACCACTGGAACACCGGGATGTCGGCGGCCGGATCACCGATATCGGCGACGTAGGTGTCCAGCCACGCGATGGTGTCGAGGAAGAGTCCCGGATCCATATCTGGATCCGCGGGATACCGGCAGTAACCGTGGCTGCCGCAGTACCACGCCATCTTGAACGGGGTTTCCCACGGGTTAGCCAGGATCGTCTGGGCGTTGGTCACCGACTGCGCGAGCGGGAACAGCGTGTCCACCGTGCTCTGAATCAGCAGCGACGGGGTCCGCAACTGGTTGAGCAGAGACGTCGGGCCGCTGCTGCCCAGGACCGCCTGGGCCGTCTCGTCGATGGCGCCGAAGAGCAGCCCACTCAGCACGGCGGGATAGATCTGGCTGTTGATCCGTGCCCCGGTGGTCAGCAGCGACAGGCTGAGCACCGTCGCCCACGCGCTCTTGAAGATGTCTTCGGGGTACAGCGACGAGTTCAGTGAGTTCCACGAGATACCCGGCACGATCCCGTCTACCCGCGGATCGGTGGTGGCGGTTACCCACTGGATCGCCCCGCCGTAGGAACCGCCGATCATGCCCACCGCAGGATCACCCGGATTGTCGAGCTGGACCAGCGGGTTCTCCGCCGCCCAGGAGATGATCGCCGAGGCGTCGCGGCCCTCGTAGAACGGGTTGTCCAACTGCAGGATTCCGCCCGACGCGAACTCCCCGCGCGGATCCCAGGTGATCAGGTTGTAGTTGGCGGCGCGAACTACCGAAGGCCCGGGCACGAACTCTTCCGTGCCACGCGTGGCGTACGGGTCGGTGACACCGGCCGCGCCGAGTCCGGGTCCGTTGAGCACAAGCGGCGACTGGGTTCCGGCCTGAATGCCGGCGGCCGGGAAGAAGTTCGTGCTGATCTTGACCCCGTCGAAGGACGTCACGTCGTAGGTGAACGCGACCGGCGTGGTGGCCGGTGCCAGGGTGGCCATGTTGACCGCGATCTCGGCCACCAGCGTCTCGCCGATGAACGGCGCCAGCAGTGAACCCACCAGTGGGGCCTCGCGCAACAGGCTGATCAGCGGTCCGGCTAGCGTTCCGATCAACGGCAAACCGGTCAGGAACGCATCGAAATCGGTCACCTCGGTGACGCGCACGTTGAAGGTTTGAGTGGTTTTGCCCGCGCCGGTGTTCAGATTCCAGGTCAGGTACGGCAGGATCGTGTAGCTCTGCGGGTCACGCGGCGTCGGACCGGGGGCTGCCACCGTACCCAGGTCCAACTTGCCGTTGTCGCTGGATGAGACGAACTCGTAGGTCAGGCACGAGCTGGTCTGCGTACTCGAGCATGAGGTGTTGCCGTAGCGAGTGCTAGTCGCGTTGAGCGAACCCCGCACGATTGCGTCGACCAGATCCACCGTCGGGGACACCGTGATGCCGTCGGTCGCGCCCTGTCCGGCGGTCACCGCCGCGCGGGCCACCGCGGCACGCTCCGGCGATGAGGATCCGCGCCGCGCCGACACCGCGCTCGGGGCAGGCCGCGCCCCAGGCGAACCGGCCGAACCGGCCGAAGCGGCAGCCGCCGCGGGCCGCGCCGCCACTGCGGCGCTGCGTGCGCCGGCACGATCGGCCTTGGCCGCCCCGCCCCGTTGCGCCCGCGCCGGACCCGCCGGCGATGCATCTGAAGCCGAACCCGCCGACGGTGACTCCGGGGTGTCCGCCGAGGCCACGGCGGACCCGGCGACCACCGCCACACCGATGCCCACACCGACACCGAGTGCGACCGCCAACCCCCCGACCCGACCGACAAACAGCGACGCGCCCATGGCGACTCCTTCAGCATCTCTGCGACACGGCCAGCGGAAGGCCGCGACCCCTGCGGGAAGGCTAGCTGTCCGAGGGGCTCCAGACGCCGAATCAGCAAATGTTCAGCGAACTTTTTTCGGGCGCCCGTTCAGCGTCGATGTGGCCACTCGGCCGGAAACCTCACCAGATGGCGAAGTCCGTCGACCCGATGCGATCAGGTGCTGCGTAATTGAGGTAAATCGGACCCTGCTGGAACGGGGTGACTGAGGTGTTGAACAACTCGCCATCGGGCACCGCCGTCGGTGACTTCTGACCGCTGGTCGTCCACGACCACAGCAACGTCTGCCCGTCGGAGGTGTACACCGAGATCTTGGTTCCCGAGGGCACCAGCCCCGAACTCTGCCCGCCCACCAGATAGGCCGGGATGGTCCCGTACACCCCGCCGGAGTCGATGATGGCGTAGGCGTACTGCTGCGGGCTGTCGTTGACCGAGACCCTCACGTAGGAGTCGGGTGTGCCGGGAACCGACACCCGGACCGGCAGCGGATTGGGTCCCAGGACCATCACACCGAACAGGCCCAGGAACGCTCCCTGGTAGAGCAGGAACCCGTTGTTCAGTTCGCCGGGCAGGGCGGTGGTCGGCAGGCCTACCGGACCGGGTCCGGCGGCGTTGGCGCCGGTACCGAGAACCCCGTCGGCTCCCCAGGACAGGAATTCCTTGAAATCCGCGACGCTGTTGGGATACGCGGCGTTGTTGGTCACGACGTTGACCGGGGTCGGGCTGGTGACCGCCGCTCCACCGAAGTCGACGACCGCGTTGTAGGTCTCGTAGTGGTAGCACAGGCCGCCGCTGAAGCAGCTGTTCCCGCTGCCGATCGGGCTGCCGAGGCTTCCCGGGCCCAGCACGTCCGGCGTCACGATCAGGCCCGAGGCCCCGGTGTCGACGAGCACCGGCACCCTCGATCCACCGTTCACAGCGATGCTGATGGTCGGCTGGGTCGTCGCCTTCATCTGCACCGGGAGCCAGGCGTAGACCTGGCCGTTGCTGCGGGCCTGGCCGACCAGGCTCTGGGTCGCCGACGTCGCGACACCCAGCAGGTTGACCAGGGGCAGCAGCAGGGCAGCCCCCACCAGGCCGGCATCCGACAGGGTCGGCAGGGTCATGGTCGCCAGCAGGTTGAGCTGAGACACCTGGTGGACGATCGGGATGTTGGCCGAGTCCGCCACCCACTGCGTGGCGGTCGGCATGCTGTCCTGCCAGGCGTTCAGCGTCCACGCCGACTGGGCGAGCAGCAGCTGCGGGCCGATCGCGACCAGCGCGGCGATGACGTTGCCCGAGTTCATCACCTCTTGGCTGAGCTCGTTTTGGGCGTCGGTGATCTGCTGCAGCGCCAGCTGCACGCGCGCGCCCGGCACGATCGGCGTGACCGGCAGGTAGGAATTCATGTTGTAGGACGGGTCCGGACCCGGCGGCGGCGGCGCGGCCGCGGGTAGCGGTGCCGCGGCAGCCGGGCTGGCGACCGGGTCGGCCGCGGCGGACGACACCGGGGGCACTGCGGCCTGAGCGGGCTGGGACGCCGCTGCGGCGGGGGCGGTTACCCGCACCCGGCTCACGGGCAGGTTCTCGCGGGTCTTCTCCACGTTCGCGGCGGGTGCGCTGCCGCGCGATCCGCGGGTGGCCGCCGCCTTACGGGCGGCCGCCGATTCGTCGCCGGCTGCCGCCTCGGGGGCCACCTGCTGCGGCGGCGTCTGGGCCGCCGGGGTGGCGGTGCTCGACGGATCCGCTGACGCGGAAGTCGAGGTAGCGGCCGTGTCGCCGGCGGACGGCCCGGCATCGGCACGCCCGTCGGCGGCAGTGTCGGCGGCGGCCACTGCCGTGCCGGCGATCACCGCAGCGCCCAGACCGAGGGTCACGACCCCGGTCCCCAGCCAGGCGTAGGGTCGCACGCGACGGCGCCGGGCGGAACGGGGCATGGACTTTTCCTTAGAAAAGGGCTATCGCAGCCTTAACGTTTGCTGAGTTTCTATCACATCGTACCGGGTCTTGGCCAGATTACCGTCGTCGAGAGTCCCGGATTAGCCCGACGTGCTCCAGGGCATCCCTACAGGACGTAGAGCGCCCCCTCCGGATCGGCCACGCCCAACAGGTTCGCCAGTACCCCGGTGTAACCCGGCAGCCGCGGATCGGCGTCGTAGTAGACGTTGCCGGTGGTGCGTTCGTAGACGAACTGGCTGCGGGTGTTGCCCAAGCCCCCGCCCAGGAACCACGCCCGGTCGACGACGTCGATCGTCGAACTCGTCGCACCGAGGGCGACCTTGTCGATGACGATGATGTCGTTGTGCTCCCCGACGGCCTGCACCCGCGGGGCGTAGGCGGTGCTGGAGAACGGAAAGTTCAGGATGAAGGTGTCCGTCGCGGCGGTGCCGGGCAACGTCGAACGGAAGTTCTTGATCCGGGGACCGGTCCCCGTGGCGGCAACCGAACCCGCGTACGCCCAGGACCCTCCCGGAATCACACTGTCGGTCAAACCGTCGGCTGAGCCGTAGACGTACATGTCCAGCGAGACCGCGGTGGGAATGTTGGTGAACTGGCCGGCCGTCTCGTCGTTGGGGTAGGTGAAGAACCCGTAGACCCCGTTGGCGTCGGCGGGGAACTTGTCCAGGATGGCCGCCGTGCGCAGCGCGGTCGGATACGGCGTCGACCCGGGCAGGGTCACCTCGTTCTTCCAGAAGTCGAAGTTGGTCTCGGTCGCCGAGCCGGAGACCCCGCTGCCGTTGAAGGCGTACGGGTAGTCCGTCGACTCGCACCCGGAATTGCACGGCGGGAAAGCCGGCACGCTGTACTGGACGAAGTTCTGATAGGAGGAGGGCACCCAGCCCGTGTTGTTCATGTTCCAATTCGACGTGGGCTCAAGGGATTGCGCTGTCCAGACCCTGTTAGGGCCGATGATGCGGCTCACCGTCGACGGCGGTTGGGGCGTCCAGGGGCTTTGCCCGCTCCACACCAGATCGCCGTAGGGCTGAGCGCCGGTCGCACCGAGCTGGCTGGTGGCGGTGTCGAAGTCCTTGAGTCCATAGATTTGCCCGTCGACGGCACCGGTCCACGACGCGCCGTTGAGGGTGAATTGGGTCTGGACCGGCAGGGACCACTCGTCGATGTAGGAGACGTCGATCGTGTACTGGTTGCCGCTCGCGGTCGGGTAGAGGAAGTACTCGACGAAGCTGTAGTTCAGGAAGGAGTTGCCCTCCGACGGCGCGGTCGGATTGAAGGCGTCGACGCCGCTGTTAGCTTGGACGGGGAGCGTGAAACCGCTCGTTCCCTCCACGATGTAGATCCGGTTCTTCGGTGAACCCGGGGCTCCCGTACCGAGCGCGAGGGTCACCGGAGCCGACAGTCCCTGCGTGATCGAGACGGGCTGGAAGTCCGACGGGATGCTGTAGTCCCCGGAGTTGGGCAGGTTGTAGATCCACAGCGTCTGCGCGGAGTTGTTGTGGATCGTGATCGATGGTGTCGCGGGGTTCGGCGGATCGGCGACGATGTCCGGATCAGTGACGGTCGGCGGCAGGAAAACGCGCCGCAGCAGCATCAGTGCGCCCTCGAGGAATCCGCTCAGCGGGTTGGGCGGCAGGCCCGACAGCCAGCCCGCGAGGGTGTCGAGGATTCCCTCGACCACCGAACCGGCCACGCTGACCGCCTGCGCCGCGATCGGCGCGGGGGGTGCGGCCGGCGCTGACCGCGATACCCCCGAGGCCTCGACCGGAGTCTCGGCTCCGGCGGCCGGCACCGCGGGCGCGGCAGCGGGCCCGAGGACTCCCGGGATCCGGCGGGCCGCGGGATCCGCCAGTGCAGCCGACCGGTTTCGAGCGACCCCGGCGCGCGGGATAGGCGAGCCGGTGGCCGAGGCCTCCCGCGCGGTCCGCGAGGCCCGCGTCGCACCCGGCGCCCGTTCCGTCGGGGTCGTTGTGCGGGCGGTGTCGCGCCCGGTCCGTTCAGAGCGATTCTGCGCCTGGGCCTTGGAGACGCCCGGGGTGTCGCCGTCCGGTGAGTCGGCACCCGCCACACCCAGAGCCTGCGGCCCCGCCAGAGAAAGCCCGAGGGCACACGCCGCCACCCCGACCCGCACACCATTTCGCACCACTGTCACCACCCCCGAGATTCGACAAGGACCGAGAATATCGGAGGGTCCGGTCGAACGGTGCGGAAACCGTTGGCCACCTGAGCCGTTCAGGCGGTCAGCCGCTCGATCAGGACGGCGACACCGAGTCCGGCAGCGCCACTGACGGCGGCGACCCCGTAGCGCCCGTCGCGCCGTTCCAATTCCTCCAGGCAGCTGCCGACCAGGATCGCGCCGGTGGCGCCGAAGGCGTGCCCCATCGCCATGGTGCCGCCGTTGGGGTTCATCCGATCCGGTCCGGCATCCAGATCACGGCGGAACTTCAGGCAGAGCGCGGCGAACGCCTCGGCGAACTCGAACACGTCGATGTCAGCCGGGCGCAGGCCGGCCCGTTGGATGACGTCGACCACCGCGGTCTGTCCGGCGGTCAGCATGACGACCGGGTTGACTGCCGTGGTGGCCGCAGCGATGATCCGGCCGCGCGGGACCAGCCCGGTCACCTCGGCCGACTCAGGTGTGGCGAGCAGCAAAAGCGCTGCGGCATCCGCCATTTGGGGTGAGGTGCCCACGGTGTGCAGGTGATCGATCGACGAGACGACGGGGTATGCGCTCAGCGCGATCTCGTCCTGGCCGTCGGCGCCGAGTTGGGCGAACGCCGGCGGCAGGGCAGCCAGTGACTCAAGGGTCGTCTCCGGGCGGACGAGTTCGTCGTGGTCCAGGCCGGGTCCGATGTCGGAGGGCACCACCGGCACGACGGAACCGACGAAGGCGCCGCTGGCCCATGCGGCGGCCGATTTCTGCTGGGTCTCCACTCCGTAGCGGTCGAGCTCCTCGCGCCGGAAACCCTCGATGGTCGCGTTGAGGTCGGCCGCGACACCCATGTGCACCGAACCCACCGCCCGGATGGTGCCCGGGTCGGTCCACAGCGGGCCCCGATCGGCGAACAGCGGCACCCGGGAGACCGATTCGACCCCGCCGGCCACCGCAACCGCCACATCGCCACCGCGCAGCCGCGCCGCAGTCTGTGCGACCGCGTCGATACCCGAAGCACAGAACCTGTTCAGGGTTACTCCCGGAACACGGTCTCCCCAACCGGCAAGCAGCGCGGAGGTGCGCGCGATGTTGGCGCCCTGTTCGTCGACCTGCGAGGCACACCCGACGACCACGTCGTCGACGAGGCGGCAGTCCAGTCCGGTCCGCTCCATGAGGGAGCGCTCAAGTCCGATCAGGAGATCGGTTGCGCTGCGATCATGCAGCGACCCTTTCGCGGAGGCCTTCGCGCGGGGGGTGCGCACGTAGTCGAGGATCACCGCATCGGTTCCGGTGAGCCGCGTCAATGCCCGCACCTTTCCCCGGTCGGTGTCGCTCGCCGGATTCGTCAGTCTAACGTCGCGGCGGCACCCGGGCCCGAGCGCCGCTGGGCGGCCTTCGTCCGCGTGCGGCTGGCATCCCGGCTGGGCTGGACCCGCTTGGGCTCGCCGGGCATCTTCGGGTAGTTCGGCGGATAGGGCAGGTCTCCCAGACCCCGTTCGGCATCGGCTGCCGCCATCGCGAGCAGCGGGTCGAGGGACTGGGCCAGCGCGTCCAGTGCCGCCATCGGATCGCCGCGACGGGCGACGAGTTCGGGAACGGTCGCCATGGTGTAGTCGTCCGGGGTTGCCGCGCCGGCCAGTTCGTCCCAGGTGAGCGGAGTCGAGACGGTGGCGATCGGGGTGGGCCGCACCGAGTAGGCCGCGGCGAAGGTGCGATCGCGCGCGTTCTGGTTGAAATCGACGAAGATGCGCCGGCCCCGCTCCTCCTTCCACCACGACGTGGTGACCAGATCCGGTGCACGGCGTTCGATCTCACGCGCCAGCGCGATGCCCGCCCGGCGCACGGCGACGAAATCCCATTTGGTGGCGATCCGCAGGAACACGTGCACGCCCCGACCGCCGGAGGTCTTGGGGTAGCCGATCAGACCGAGCTCGTCGAGAAGCGGCTTGAGGATGTCCACGGCCACTGCGCGCGCCTCGGCGAATCCGGTGCCCGGCTGGGGATCGAGGTCGACGCGCAGTTCGTCGGGATGGTCGGTGTCCGGGCAGCGCACCGGCCACGGGTGCAGGGTGATCGTGCCCATCTGGGCGGCCCACACGATCGCCGAGGCGTGGGTGGGCATCAGTGCGTCGGCAGTCCGGCCGGACGGGAAGGTCACCCGGCAGGTCTTCAGGTAGTCGGGATGCTTGACGGGCAGCCTCTTCTGGTAGATCTGCTCGCCGTCGATGCCGTCGGGAAAGCGCTGCAGATGCGTCGGCCGATTACGCAGTGCGGTGAGCAACGGCCCGCCGGCCACCGACCGGTAGTAGTCGATCAGGGCGCCCTTGGTGCCGGCTGCCCCGAGTCGCGGGAAGTAGGGCTTGTCGCGGTTGGTGATCCGAACCGCGACACCGTCCACGTCGATCTCGGCGGCCTGCACACTCCGACGGTACGCCTGCGTCCTGCTGCAGAATGTGATCATGCAGTTGCCCGTGCTGCCGCCGGTGTCACCGATGCTGGCTAAATCGGTCAGTGCCATACCCGGGGGCGCTTCCTACGAGCCGAAGTGGGACGGCTTCCGGTCGATCTGTTTCCGCGACGGCGACGAGGTGGAGTTCGGCAGCCGCAACGAGCGACCTCTGACCCGCTACTTCCCCGAACTCGTCACCGCAGCCATGGCCGAACTTCCGCCCCGGTGCGTGATCGACGGCGAGATCGTCATCACTACTGATGCGGGCCTGGATTTCGAGGCTCTGCAGCAGCGTATTCATCCCGCGGCGTCCCGGGTTCGGATGCTCGCCGAGCAGATGCCGGCCTCCTTCATCGCCTTCGACATACTGGCCCTGGGCGACGAGGATCTCACCGCCACACCCTTCGCTGAGCGCCGCGCCACGCTGGTCGAGGCACTGCGGCACTGCGGACCGTTATTCCGCGTCACTCCCGCCACGACGGATCCGCAGACCGCACAGCGGTGGTTCGACGAACTTGAGGCAGCGGGCTGTGACGGCGTGATCGCCAAAGCCCTGACGCTGCCCTACCTCCCGGACAAGCGGGTGATGTTCAAGATCAAGCACCAACGCACCGCCGACTGCGTCGTGGCGGGTTATCGCGTGCATAAGGCTTCTGACGATGCAGTGGGGTCTTTGATGCTGGGGCTCTACCGCGACGACGGCACTCTCGCGCCGGTGGGAGTCATCGGGGCGTTTCCCATGGCGAAGCGCAAAGAGCTGTTCGCCGAGTTGCAGCCACTGGTCAGCGGGTCCCCCGACCACCCGTGGTACGGCCTGGTCGGTGAACCGTCGCGCTGGAACACCGGTAAGGACCACTCCTTCACCCCGCTTCGCCCTGAGCGGGTTGTAGAAGTCCGCTACGACCACATGGAGGGCGATCGGTTCCGCCACACCGCCCAGTTCAGCCGGTGGCGACCGGATCGTTCGCCGGCGTCCTGCACCTACGAGCAGGTGGAGCGGCCGGCACGGGTCGGTCTCGACGAGGTTTTCCCCGCGAACCGCTGATGCCCACCAGGCTCCGGCGGTGGCCGTACATTCATCGGCAATGCACACCACGACGGCCACCGGCGCGGGACGGTTCGCCCCGAGCCCCTCGGCGGATCTGCACCTCGGCAACCTCCGTACCGCGGTGCTGGCGTGGTTGTTCGCCCGCTCCACGGGCCGCGGATTCATCATTCGTATCGAGGATCTCGATGACCGAACCCACGAGGACATCGCCCAGCGTCAACTCGCGGACCTGGCGGCGATCGGGCTGACCTGGGACGGCCAACCGGACTGGCAATCGGCACACCCGCAGCGCTACGAGGCCGCCATCGAGGAACTGTCCCATCGCGGCCTGGTGTACGAGTGCTTCTGCAGCCGCAAGGACATCCTCGGTGCGCCGCGCGCGCCGCACGCCCCGCTGGGGGCCTACCCGGGCACCTGTCGCGAACTGACGGCGGCCCAGCGCGATCGCAAGCGCGGAACCGGACGACCGCCGGCGCTGCGGTTGCGCGCCGACGTGGCGGAGTTCACCGTCACCGATATCCAGCACGGCAGCTACACCGGGGTGGTCGACGACTTCGTGTTGCGCCGCGGCGACGGTGTGGCGGCGTACAACCTCGCGGTCGTGGTCGACGATGCCCATGACGGTGTGGACCAGGTGGTGCGCGGTGATGACCTGTTGGCCTCCTCCCCCCGCCAGGCCTACCTGGGTTCGCTGCTGGGCCATCCCGTGCCGATCTACGCTCACGTTCCCCTGGCGCTCAACGCCGACGGCAAACGGCTGGCCAAACGCGACGGCGCGGTGACCCTCGGTGAACTAGGCGCCGCGACGACATTCGCCCTCATCGCTGAGTCCCTGGGAAGCTCGCCCGCCGCGACCCTCGACGATCTGCTGGGGTCCTTCGACCCGGCCCGGCTGCCGCGCCAGCCGTGGATCTACCGGGGTTGAGCCGGCCTAGAGCGAGACGTCGAGGCTGGCCATGCCGCGCAGCGTGACGTTGGGCTTGTATACCGGCTCGCCGTCCAGTCGGGCGTCGGGAAATCGTTTGGTGACCGCGGCCAGCGCCACCGCAGCCTCCAGTCGGGCCAGCGGGGCTCCCAGGCAGAAGTGCGGGCCCAGGCCGAACGCGAGGTGGCGGACGGCACCGCGGCCGGGGTCAAAGTCATCGGGCCGATCATTGGCCACGGGATCGCGGTGTGCGGCCGCGAGCAACAGCATCATGGTGTCGCCCTGGGGAACACGAATCTGTTGCTCGCCGATGACCATGTCCTCCCCGGCGACGCGACCGACCAGCTGCACCGGCGGGTCGTAGCGCAAGGTCTCCTCCACGATCGCTGCGGCGCGCCCACCTTCGTGCGCCAGCGCGGTCCAGTGCTGCCGGTCGCGCAGCATCGCCAGCACTGCGTTGGCGATGAGGTTCACCGTCGTCTCGTGGCCGGCGACAAGCAGCAGATTGCAGGTGGCGACGATCTCGTCCTCGGTGAGCTGATCTCCGGACTCCTCGACCGCGATCAGCCCCGACATCAGGTCCTCCCGGGGCTTCGCGCGCCGCTGCTGCAACAACTCGCGCAGATAGCCCCGCAGCCACAGCCCGGCCTGAAGCCGTTCCTCAAATCCTTGCGGCTGCCCGGTGAACGTCACGAAAGGATCCAGACCCTGAGCCAGAAGCGCCGACGCTGCGCTGAATTTCGGTTCGTCCTCGATCGGCACTCCGAGCAGCCGGCAGATCACCGCCACCGGAAGCGGATAGGCCAGATCAGCGATCACGTCCATCCGGCCGGCAGCGGCGGCGCTGTCCAGCAATCCGTCGACCAGTGCCGTGATGTCGGGCTGCAGAGCTTTGACGACCTTCGGTGAGAACGCTTTACTGACCAACCTGCGCAGCCGGGTGTGATCGGGCGGGTCCAGAAACAGGAATCCGGGCGTGCCGAACGGGCGGGCGTCTTCGCCGGCGGCGACCGAGCGCTGCACGATGGTGGACTTCAGCCGGTCGCTGCACGAGGCGGGGTGGCGCAGCACCTCGTCACAGTGGTCGAAGCCGGCGAACACCACCAGATTGGACTCCGGGAGCTGCAGCGGTCCTGCCGTGAGGAACTGCCGAAACACCGGGTAGGGCTCGGGCCGAGTCGCGGGGTCCAGAAGTTTCAGCAGCAGCGGCTGCGCGGCGGTGGTCACCTGATCAGTCTGCGTCAGTCTGCCGGCTCAGGGCACCCGGCCCTGCCCACACCCGGCCGGGATCGTCGGCCCCTTGGGAAGAGCCTCCGCCAGTGACGGCTCGGTCTTCCCAGCCTGCAAATCGGTCACGGGGGGCAGCGACAGGTGGACCTCGTAGACAACGGTGCCCTGTCGGCTGACGTCACGGCAGGTGAGGCCCACGCGATTGCCGGCGCCGCGGCCGAACTCGGCGTCGAACGCCTCCCGCACCGTGCGGGGTGCCAGCCGTCGGCCGTCGGCTTGGTCGAAAAGCGGGTCAAGGACCTTGCGGACCTGCTCGGTCAGCGAGGTCGCGATGCCGAAGTACTCCGGTGCGGCGACGCCGGAGCAGGTGCCGTGGGCGTACCACTCATGAGATGCCATCACCGAGGCGTCGGACATCAGGTCCTGCAGGCCGGTCTGTACATCACCCGGAAGCGACAGCGCTGGTCTGTCGGCGGCTCGTTTGGGAACGTCGCAGTACTGTTCGGAGGACGGCTGGGGCCACAGCCCGTGCAGGACGAAGGACTGTCCCATCTTGGCGACGTGACCTGAACGACAGCCCGGGTTAGTGGGCTCCACCTTGCATAGGCTCGGACCCCAGGTCAGGGCCAACAGACTGGAGACGCTGCTGCCGGAGACCACCGCATTGCTGGGCTTGCGATCCAGAACGAGCACGCTGAAGGCAACCGCTGCGATGACTGACGCTGTCAACACGGCGGATATGGAGAACACGACCGCGTCGCCTCGCTTCATGGTGCACTCTATTCAACAACTCCCGGCGAAGGACGTCCACAACCGCAGATGCGATCGGCCCGAGACCGTTGAACACCGCCTCTCCTGACCTTGACCGCTGGTTCAAACGGACCGAAAGCCGCGGTGGGCGAATTGTCTCTCTCTATTCGAGCCTTCTGACCGGCAGAATCTTCGCCTACTTCTTCTACCGGCTTCGGTTCCCGTTCCTGGTGTCCGGCGTTCGATTCTCGGTGCACGTCGCGGAGTTCTTCATCCTGATGTCCACCCTCGGCGGCGTCGCGACATTCACCGTGATGGTTCTGCGAGCCGGCAGCCTGATCGTGGCCGGCGCCTGGTGGGGCCTGCTGGAGGTGATGCGGGAACGGCTGCGCGGCTACCTCAGATCAGGTCAGCGTGACGCCGCCGAAGCTGAAATCGGGTCCTGGTTTCTGCTGTCGGTGATCGTCGCCATCGCCGCGACGGCAGCGGGGGGCGTCGCCCTGGCACTGATGGCGGGCGCCGGCGATGATCCGATCGGTCGCTTTTACGCCTTCCTGGTGGTGCTCGAACTCGCCATCGGATTGCCGGTCCGGGTGCTGCACTCCGGGATCTACGCCACCCGACGCGTTTTCAAGCCGGTCTGGTCGATGTTCATACCGACCCTGGTGCAGCTGTTGGTGCTCGGTGTCGGCTTCTTCTACTATCCGAAAGCCGCGATCATCATCGCGATCCTTGCCTGCAACGCAATCACGATCGGGATCACGGTGCACTTCTGCCTGGAGGCGTACCGACTGGTGGGCCTGCGGCCCCGGTTCGGGCCACCCTCGCACTGGTGGCGCAACCTGCCGAGGATCCCGCCGTGGCTGGGTTTCGAGACGGTGCTATCGGGCCTGAGTTTTCGCCTGGATGCCGTGCTGGTCCTGGTTCTCGTCGGTTTCTACGGAACCGATACCCGGGCCTTCGACCTCACTGCCGCGTCGATGGCCTGGCAGCATGTCGATGCCTTCCAGTTCTTCTATTTGATACTTCCGCTGTTCCGCGGCACGTACGAGAGCGCGGGGATCTTCTACTTCGATCTGGTCCGGCTGCGAGACGCACCCGCGCTTCACGATCTGCGATTGTTCTTCTTCCGCAGGCTGCTCTGGTTGGCACCGGTGATCGCGTTGTTCTTCTGGGCCCTTGCCGCCGCACTGGGAGTCTTCATCCTGCACGACGTACCCGTCAGCTTCCTTCTGGCGCTGATCCCTATGTTCCTGGTGCGCAGTGCGATCGGCATCTACCAGATTCGGCTGTTCGCCGACGGCAGGTTCGGGACGCACATCGCCACCCTGGCGCTGCTCACCGTGCTGATGTGGTTGGTGTGGCTCAATCCCAACCCGACTTCGGATCTGGTCGAAATCACCGCCGCGATGGTCACCCAACTCGTCGTGCTCATCAACATCCAGCACATCTCCGACCGGCGTGACCCACCCGAGCCGACCCTGCTGTCTCTGCGCGAATGGGTCGATGTGCTCGGGCGCGAGCCGCGATCCGTGGTGGCCGGCTCGGTCACGCTTCCGAACTCCATCGTCGGCAAGCAGCGCTCGGCGGCGGTACGACTGATGCGGGACGAAATCGACGATTCCGGGCATATGGCGTTCCGATCCCCCACCGGGCTGCTCTACTTCCAGCGCCTGCGCAACGGTCAGACAGGCGTCCGGCCGCACGTGCTCCTTCAGACGATGACCGGCGGTGCGCTCGGCCGTGGCACGTCCGGGTCACCCGCGCCCAACGGGCGCGCCGCGCTCGAATGCCTCCCTGCTACCACGACGGCGCACTCGGCCAGCCTCACAGCCCTGGCCTACCAGTTCCGCACCCTGTTCCCCACCGGGGTCGCGTTCGATCTGCGGACGCTGAAGGGCGCCGAGGACATGCGCGCGTTGGAACCCGACGTCCTCGCGACGGCCCTGCAGGCGGCTAACCGAGCCCTCGAAGAGGGAGTCGACGTTGTCGCGCTCCCCGGCCGATCGCTCACACCGTTGCGCGACAAGGGGCTGTTGCGACTGCTGCTGATTCTGCCGCCCGACCCCGATCCGGACCGCTTCCACCGGTGGCTGCGGGTGCTCAGGGACGGTGGGTGATGGTTGAGCCGGTCGATGTCGAGCGCTGCCTACGTGACCCGAAGACCTACGAGGACATGATCCTGCGGATCTTCACGACCAGACGGCAGCGGGGCCTGGCGTTCGCCGAAGCCGACCACGGTGTGACCTACTTCGACACCGTGACCGGACGTCGCAGTCTCTCCCAGGCGATCGCCCGCAGCATCGCCGAGGGCCGGTACCAGCCCCAGCCGGTGGGCCTGTGGTTCCTGGAGACCAAGGGCAAGCGGCGCGCGGCGCACATGCCCAGCTTCACCGACCACGTCGTCGGTGCAGCGCTGTACCAACTGCTGACCCGCAACGCACGCTGTTACGGACTGCCCGGCGTCTACTCGTACCTGCCCGGGGTGACGAACGTCAGCGCGATGCGCGCGTTGGCCGCATTCGTCCGCGACCACCGCCAACGGGTCGGACCGCACGGCCCGCCGCTGTATGTGCTGCAGTCCGACTTCGAGAAGTACGGCGACACCCTGCCCATCGGCCCCCATGCGCCGCTGTGGCCGCTCGTGCGCACCGTGGCGGGCCTGGGAACTCCGGGCGGCGAGGTCTCCCCGACGACGTGGAATCTGATCACCGCACTGGCCCGCCCGGTCATCGAGGACGAGGATGGCGCGCTGTTCACCCGGCTGTGCGGTCTCACGATGGGTACACCCATCGTCCCGGTGCTCTCGAATCTGGCCGTCTCACAGATGGATCGGGCCATCCTCGACTTCGACGGCATCTTTTATGCGCGTTACAACGACGATTTTGTCCTGGCTCATCCTGACTTGGATGCGATCCAAGCGGCCGATGCGAGGATCGACTCGTTGATGAGCGACATCGGGGTGAAGCGAAAGATCACCAAGGAATGCAGAACCGCACTGAGCGGATCCGGGATGCCCTGCGTCACCGACGCCGCCTACCGCGGCGGCAACCGGATCGATTGCCTTGGGCTCTCGGTCAGCCATGCCGGCACCGTCACCGTGGGCCCGCACCGGCTTCGCCGGTTTATGAATCGCATCGCGACCCGGATCGACGGGGCGGCGGCGAGCCTGGAAGACCTCACGGTTCATCAGCGCGCCGAGTATCTGGTGGCGACGACCAACGTCATGCTCGATCTCACTAGCTCCTTCGCGGTGCCCGGACTTGCGCCCCTGCTGGAGACCACCACCGACCGCGGGGTGCTCAAGGACCTGGACTTCCGTATCGCTCGCAAGATCGTGCAGGCCGCAACAAGACAGCCCGGAGTCCGGGGTTTCCGCCAGGTGCGGCCCCGGATGCTCTACGAGCACATGGGCCTGACATCACTGGTCTGCACAAGGAACCGCCAACCGTAGCCCTTGCGGTGATGGCCGGGGTGCTGTTCAATCCCCGGTGAGGGCGCGGATCCCGCTTTCGGGCGGTTCTTCCGAAGGACCACAGAGGCTGAGGCTTTCGGTCCTTCTTTTTTTCGTTTTTTCCCGCGCCCTCGCATGCCCACTCACCGACTCCGTCAGCGGTAGAACCGTCCCAGCACGTCCTCGCGAAGCGCGTCGAAGTCGCCTTCGACGATCGCCTCACGGATGCTGTCGATGAGGCGGATAATGAAGCGCTCGTTGTGGATCGTGCAGAGCGTTGCCGCGAGGATCTCCTTGGCCTTGAACAGATGATGGATGTAGGCGCGGGTGTAGTGCGCGCAGGTGTAGCAGTCACACTCGGCGTCGATGGGTGAAAAGTCGCGACGATAGCGCGCTCCGGTGATGTTATAGCGACCCGTCGGCGCGTATACCGCCGCGTTGCGGGCGACCCGTGACGGCGAGACGCAGTCGAAGGTGTCCGCGCCGGCGGCGATCGCGGCGAAGAGGTCGTCGGGCTCGCTGATGCCCAGCAGATGACGCGGCTTGAAGTCGGGCAGTTCTGCGGTGCACCAGCCCACGATGGTGGCCAGGTTCTGCTTCTCCAGCGCCCCGCCAATCCCGAAGCCGTCGAATCCGCGGCCGGTGTCATCGGTGATGCTGTCCAAACCGCGGCAGGCTCGGCGGCGGAGGTCTTCGTAGTGAGCACCCTGCACCACCCCGAACAGTGCCTGGGGTGGGCGGGCCGGTCCGGCGAGTTCGCTGAGTCTGCGGTGCTCGTCCAGGCAGCGCTGTGCCCATGCCTGGGTCCGGTCCAGTGACTCCTCCTGGTAGGCGCGGGTGTTGACCAACGTGGTCAGTTCGTCGAAGGCGAAAATGATGTCCGCCCCGAGTTGATGCTGAATCCCGATGGACACCTCCGGGGTGAAACGGTGGGTGGAGCCGTCGAGGTGGCTGATGAACGTGACGCCGTCGTCGTCGACGTGGGCCAGCCGCTGCTTTCCCTTGGCGATGAGGTCGTCGGCCTGCACCCGGTCGACGTCTTCCATCAGCACCTTGCGGAAACCCGCACCCAGCGACATGATCTGAAACCCGCCGCTGTCGGTGAAGGTCGGCCCAGGCCAGTTCATGAAGGGTCCCAGACCGCCCGCTTCGGCCACGATGTCCGCGCCGGGCTGCAGGTACAGGTGGTAGGCGTTGGCCAGCACCGCCTGGGCCCCGAGTTCCCGCATGGTCTCCGGCAGGACGGCTTTGACCGAGGCCTTGGTACCGACCGCGACGAAGGCCGGCGTGCGGATCTCACCGTGCGGGGTGCGGATGACTCCGCTGCGACCGCGGCCGTTCGGCAGCTGCGCTTCTACGGTGAAGAAGGATTCGTCAGCTGCTCGGTTCTCGGGCACAGAGGGAATCTAATCAAGAGTGCGGTGACGGCTGCCGCCTGTGCGGCCCCGGTGATGGTCGTCAGCTATCCCTGGGGCGTCTCGATGCCGTCCGGGCCCCGCTCTTCTTCGCCGGCTTCACCGCGAAACCCATCGCCTCCTCGAGGTCGCTCAGCGACGTATCGAGGTGTCCCAGCAGCCGCTGCAGGCTGGGCACACTGCGCCGGCACCCGACCAGGCCGAAATCGAGATTCTCCGCGCTGTTGGTCAGCGTGATGTTGAGCGCCTGTCCGTCGAGGGCGATCGAGAGCGGGTAGTTACCGTCGAGCTTGGCGCCGTTCCAGTACAGCGGTTCGCGCGCTCCCGGAACGTTGGAGATCGCCAGATTGAACGGGGGTGCCGCCGAGACCAGCGCCGGAGACACCGCACTGAGCACCAGCGGCGAGAGATTGAAGGCCGAGAGTGCCAGGCGTTCCAGCTTGGGCAGCTGCGAGAAGATCTCCTTGTTCGCGCTCATCGAGGCGCTGACGGCTTTGAGACGCAGCGCCGGGTCATCCAGGTCGGTGGCCAGATTGGCCAGCAGCGCCCCGACCTGATTACCGCCCGTCGAACTGGAGTCATCGCGCAGACTGACCGGAACCATCGCGATGAGGGGGCGATCCGGAAGCGCGTTCTGCTCGAGCAGATACGACCGCAGGGCACCGCTGCACATCGCGAGCACCACATCGTTGACGGTGACCCCGGCGGCCTTCTTAACCGCAAGGACCCGCTGAAGGGGCCAAGACTGCGCGGCACATCTGCGCGCGCCGCCGATCGGAACGTTGAACATCGTGCGTGGTGCACCGAAGGGCAGGGTGAGTTGCTGTTCGAACAGGCCCTTGCGGGCGAGGTAGACCGCCGACGGGCCGAGTCCAGCGACCGACCCGACCGTCTGCAGCAATTCGCTGACACGCGAAGAGCCCGCCGCATCCCTGCGCGGTGTGCGGTCATTGGTGCCCCACGGCACCCGGACGTGGCGATCCTCGGGATCGGCCGAGAGCGCCCGGCGCATCATCCGCATCGCGCTGACCCCGTCGACCAGAGCGTGATGGATCTTGGTGTACACCGCGAAGCGACCGTCGTTGAGGCCCTCCACGAGGTGGGACTCCCACAGCGGGCGGTGCCGGTCCAGCAGGGTGCCGTGCAGGCGTGAGGTGAGCTCCAACAGTTCGCGAACCCGGCCCGGCGAGGGCAGTGCCGAGCGCCGCAGGTGGTACTCCAGGTCGAGGTCGCGATCGGAGGCCCAGGTGAGGTTCGCGATCCCGCCGAGAAACTCCGCGGGATGCTTGCGGAAGGTCGAGCTGACGTCGTCGCGGGTGACCAGATCCTGATAGAGGTTGCGGATGTAGTCGGAGTCGGCGCCGTCCGGAGGCTCGAAAAGCTGCAGACCGGCCACGTGCATCGGGTGCTCGCGGGACTCCCCGAGCAGGAACATCGAATCAACTGGCGATATCAGTTCCATACGACCCTCGCATCCGATGCCTGGTCCCTGCAATTACAGCCGGTCCCCGGGTCCTGCGGCGGCAATTCGGCGAATCATATGCCGGTCGGCGAGGCCGCGACCAAAATGGTGAGCCACGCCCCGTAGGAGTCCGATGCAAGCGGTTGCCCACAGCACGCCCTGGTGGCTGCTCATTCCAGTGTGGTTCGGCTTCTTCGCCGGCCTGAGCCTGGCCTCGCGAGCCGCGGTTCGCCGTATTCCAGCGGCGGATTACCAAAGCGAGGTGACCAGATACGCCGGCATGACCCTCGGCCCGATCGGCGCGGCCTTCGCGTTCCTCATCGGTTTCTCGGCGACGATGGCGTGGTCGGCGGTCAACGCCGGGCAGGAGGCCGTCGACTCGCAGGCCACATCGGCCCAGCAACTCGTCTGGGCGACCAAGGCCATCTCCGACAAGGCCGGCGCCGCCGAGATCGTCACCAACCTCGACCGCTACCTCTCCGTCGAGGTCGACCAGGACCCGTCGTTCCTTGCCGCCGGCCGCACCGCGGAGCTGCCCTCCGCCCAGTCCTACGACACTCTGCAGCACAGCATTCACAACGTCGCCTATCGCTCCGGGACGACCGGGCCTGAGGCGAGCGCGATCACCTCAGCGGCCGCGGCCCTGACCGCGGCCCAGGCCAAGGTCGCAGCGGTGGCGCAGCGCTCGTTGCCGCCGCTGATGATCGGTCTGCTCCTCACCGCGGGCGCGCTGTTGACCATCGCGATGGGAGCGGCGGCCGCCGGAGTCATCCGTCCGTATCTGATGTACGGATGGGCGCTGGTCTCAGCGATCGCCCTGACCCTGATCTTCACCCTGGACGGTCCGTTCCGCGGTGCGGTCGCGGTGAATATGGGACCGCTGGCGCAGCTGTCCGACACCCTCGTCAGCGAACCGTTCGACAAGTAGCCGAATGCCGAGATACGGAATTACCGTGGGTGCGGGAGGGGACAGCGGGACATCCGGGTCGGCCGGCGACCAGGCACCGCTGGACATCGCCGGCTCCGGCGTTCTCCCGCCGATCGCTCCCCGGGTACGCCGGCTGTTCTGGTGGCTTGAGCGCTTCGCGCCCTGGCTGGGGTCGCGGTGGGCGATCGAACTGTGGTGCACCCCTCCGGTTCTCGAGTCGAGTCTGCGCATGCCCCCGGGCGTTTCGCCGGGCAAACCGGTGGAGGCCTTCTGGGACGGGCACCGGGTCGCCGGGGAGGAGTGGGGCCAGGGGCCACCGGTGTATCTGGTGCACGGCTGGGGCGGCCAGCGTGCCCACCTGGCGGTGTTCGTCAAGCCGCTGGTGCAGGCCGGGTATCGGGTCATCGCCTTCGATCTGCCCAGCCACAACGAATCGGATCCGGGTGCGCTGGCACCGGGACGCACTACCGCCATCGAATGCGCCGACGCTATCGCGGCCATGATCAGGACCCACGGCACGGCTCACGCGGTGGTGGCCCACTCCCTCGGAGCGAACTCGACCATGCTGGCGGCGGCCGCGGGCACGCGGGTGGGGCGGCTGGTCTTTTTGGCGCCCATGGGTGAGTTTCCGCTCTACCTTGACCTGTTCGCCGCCCGCCACGGCTTCGGCCGCCGGATCCGCGCGGGTCTGCACCGTCGTCTGGAGGCCCGGATCGAGCGGCCCCTGCACGAGACGAACATCACCTGGACGGGTCAGCGGGCCAACTATCCGCCGCTGCTTCTCATCCACGACCCCGACGACCCGGACAGCCCGCATGCAGCCAGTGCACGGGTGGCCGCGGCGTGGCCGGGGGCGACACTGCTGACCACCCGGGGACTCGGGCGACTGGCGCACTACCGAATCCTGCGACACCGCCCCGCGATAAGTGCCGGGGTCGAGTTCATCGGTGACAGCGCAATTGAGTAGAGCCCTGACGTGAGCGACCGACTCCATACTGGTCGCATGGACGAGGACAACCCGGACACCAGCGATGACTCCACCGGCGATTCCGCATACTTCACCGTCGCCGCCGACGGCAGCTTCCTGCCCACGAGGGCGGCCGGCGGTCACTGGGGCGAATCCATTCTCAGTGGTCCCGCGGTGGCGGGCCTGGCAGCGTGGTCTCTGGAGCGCGCTTTCGGCGAGGTCGGGTTCCTACCGGCCCGGTTCACCATCAATCTGATGCGGCCGGCCCGCAAGGAACCCCTGCAGGTGACGACCCGCGAGTTGAGACGCGGCCGACGCGCCCGGTACGCCGACTGCGAGATCCGGCAGGGTGAGGATCTGGTCGCCACCGCCGTCGTGGTGCTCTATCAGCGGTCCGAGGCCCCCGAGGGCCAGCAGTGGAGCCCGATCGTCGAGTTCTACCCGCCCCTGGACCACGAGGGCGATGAGCTGGTCGTCGGCAGTGACGCAGCCGGCTGGGGCGAACTCGGCGTCCGCCACCAGAACCCCAGCCGCAAGCGTGCCTACTATCGCGGACTCGACGTGGTCGAAGGCGAACCGGCGACACCCTTCGTGCGCGCCGTCGTCGTCGCCGAAGCGACCACCAACATGGTCGTCAACCTCGGGACCGACGGCATCGGCTACATCAACGGCGGCCTGACCGTGCTGCTCTACCGCACACCGCGCGGTGAGGGACTGGGTGTGCAGGGCGATCGGCAGTTCGCCGCCGACGGAGTTGCCATCGGCAGTACGACGCTGTTCGACGACGAAGGCCCGGTCGGGATCGCGTCGATAACCGCACTGGCCAATCCCGCGGCAAAGATCGACTTCACCGGTACCGCGCGCAATGACGCACCAGGTGCTGAGCTCTACGCCGGCGGAGAGGGCTGATGCCGGCCTTCCTCAAGTTCCCCGACGATGCTTCTGTCGTCGTCACCGGCGCCGGTAGCGGGATCGGCCGGTCAACGGCGCGCATCTGCGCCGAAGCCGGGCTGCGGGTCGCGTTATGGGATCTCGTGCCAGAGTCCGTCGAGTCGTTGAGTGAAGAGTTGACGCACACCGGTGCGACGTTGTTCGTCGCCAAGGTCGACGTCCTCGACGAGGCGGACATCGCGGCGGGCTTCACCGCGACTCAGCACGCTTTCGGGCACATCGATTACCTGGTGAACAACGCCGGCCCGGCGAACGCGACGGCAGTGACTTTTGCAGAGGGCCTTCTCATGGCGGCCGGAAGTGTGGCGAATGTGACAACTGCCTGGCTCGCACTCGGCCGCCGGGAGGGCGACGCCGTCGTGAATGTGTCGTCAGTGGCCGGCAACATCACCGGCGCGGGCGCAGAACCCTGGTACCCGTCCGCCAAAGCCGCCATCGCCGGGTTCACCCGCTATCTCGCGTTACGACGCCCCGGCGGCATTCGCGCCAACGCCGTCGCGCCGGGTCTCATCGACACACCGCGCATGGTTGCCTACATGGACAGTGACGCCGCCAAGAGCATGATCGCGCGCAACCCCATGGGTCGCGCCGGCCGGCCCGACGACGTCGGGGCGACAATCTGCTTCCTCTTAAGTCCGGCCGCCTCCTACATCAACGGTGTGGTGCTGCCCGTCGACGGCGGAGCCCAGGCCACCGAATAGGGCCGCGCGTTCCCCCGATCGGGGGACCGGCCTCCCCGTCGAGTTTCGGGCTGATCGGTGGGGGTATTCGCAGCGATTCTGCGGGATGCTGGCGTTGTGTCCTGGAATACCGCGCCCACGGTGGCAACACCGTTCCCGCCGTGACCGCCGCGGCCCCATCGCCCCGGCTGTTGGTTGGCACGCTCAGTTTCGTGTCGCTCGTCGTGGCTCTTCTGCAGACCGCCGTCATCCCGGTGCTGGGCGCCATCGCGAAGCAGTTGCACGAACCGTCGGTGTCGGTCAGTTGGGTGGTGACCGCTAACCTGCTGGCCGCGGCGGCGGCGACGCCGCTGTTCGGGCGGCTGGCCGATCTGCGTAACAAGAAACGAGTGCTGCTCGCGGTGTTGGCTTTGGTGCTGGCCGGTTCGCTGCTCGCGGCCACCACCTCGTCATTGCCCCTGCTCGTGGTCGGGCGGATGCTGCAGGCGCTGGCCTACTCGCTGTTCCCGGTCGCGGTTTCGATCATCCGCGACGAACTGCAGCCCGAGTGGCTGGTGCGCTCCATCGCGGCGATCTCGGCGACGCTGGGCTTCGGCGGCGGCTTCGGACTGGTGATCACCGGATTGCTGATGACCGACGGCGCGTCGTACCACCGGGTTTTCTGGTTCGGCGCGATCGTCACCGCGATGGCCTTCATCGCCGCGTTGCTGGTGGTGCCCAACCGTCATCAGTACGTTGCCGGGAAAGTCGACTGGGTCGGCGCCGTCGCCTTGGCCTCCGGACTGGCGGCTCTGCTGCTGGCGATCACCCAGGGTTCGCGATGGGGCTGGACGTCGGTACCGATCCTGCTCTCCGCCGCCACCGGGCTCGCCGTCCTGGTCTGGTGGTGGTCGTGGAGCCAGCGGTGCGCGAGTCCGCTCGTCTCCGTCGCGATGCTGAAGCGACCGCCCATACTGCTCGGCAATATCGCCACCCTCCTGGTCGGGATGGGGCTGTACTTCTCCTTCCTCGGCACGACCGGATTCGTCGAGGCGCCGATGGGCAGCGGCTACGGATTCGATGCCAGCGTGCTGAATGCCAGCGTCGAGTTCCTCCTGCCTGGCGCGCTCGCTGCCGCGGTGGCGGCACTGGTGGCCGGGCGCTACATCGAACGCTTCGGGGCGCGGGCTGTCGTCGCCACCGGGGCCTTCGTCGGAGTGGTCGGATTCACCGCCCTGGCCATCTGGCATACCCACCCCTGGCAGATCCTGCTGGCAGGCCTGCTCACCAACGCTTACATCAGCCTCGGGTTCGGCGCCCTGCCGGTGCTCGTGCTGCAGAACGGTGTCGCCGAGCACGAGACAGGGATCGCCACGAGCCTCAACGCCATCTTCCGCAAGGTCGGTTCAGCCATCGCGGCGGCGATGCTCGCCGGGGTCGAGAAGCCCGCAGCGGTCAACGGCTTCATCCCCGAAAGCGCGTTCATCGTCATCTTCGTACTCGGTGCGGTGACGGCGCTGACGGTGATGCTGCTGGCGTTGCGGCGCCGGCGCGCGATCGCCTCCTGATGGCCCACCGGAGGGATAGCTACTTGAGAAAGGCGTTGACCGTCGCCGCGAACTTCTCGTGCTCCTGGAACAGGAAGGCGTGGCCACCGTCGAAGAAGGCCAGCCAGGAGAACGGAATCTGGCGGGCCATGTTCACCGAGTTGACCGGCTTGTCGACGACATCGTCGCGCCCATCGGTCAGCAGCACCGGGTTCGTGATGTTCTTCAGATTGGCGAAGTTGGATTCATCGGCATCCCACAGCGTGGTCCGGGCCCGGTTTTGACGCAGGGCGGTCTCTTTCGAGACGGTGAAGTCATCAGGTGCCGATCCTTGTTTTCCCGCCGCCAGGATCCGGGAGTAGATCTCCTCCGCGAGAACCTCTTCACCGTCCCCCGGCGGGAACAACAGAGCGAGCTTCTGGTCGTCGGGGACATTCGGATCGTTGAGCTTGTCCTCGACCGCCTTGTCCGCGGGAACACCCTGGCTACCCCCGGGATTGGCGGCGGCCAGTACCGCTTTGCCCACCGACTCGGGATGGCGTATCAGCAATTGCTGGGCGATCCGCGCGCCCATCGACCAGCCGAGGATGTCGGGTTTGTTCAGCCCCAGGGCGTTGATCAGTCCCGCTGCGTCATCGGCCATCTGCGGAATCGTCGTGTTGTTCGCGGTGGTGTCGCTGGAGAGTCCCACGCCCCGGTTATCGAAGACGATCAGCTGGTGGTTCTTGGCCAGTTCCTCGATCAGCAGGGGATCCCACAAGCTCATGGTCGAGATGTAGCCGTTGATCATCAGCAGCGGCTTGCCTTCGCCGCGGACGTAGTAGGCCAGTTTGACGTCGCCGACCTGGGCGTACTTGACGTCTGCCTGGAACGCGGCCGGAGCGGGTGGCGCGGGTGGCGCGGGTGGCTTAGTGCAACCGGCGCACAAGCCGACGACGGCCAAGGCGAGGAAGCTCCGCTGGAGGAAGGTGTGTCGCACGGGCCTTACGGTATCGACCGCCTGGCCGCAGCCCGGCTACAACGGAAACAATCGCTTCGCTGTACCGCGCAACCGGTGGGCAGCGACCTGGATGCAGGCCCGACGACGTCTGACGTGGCGGTGGCGGAGGGATTTGAACCCTCGGACGGGGGTTACCCGTCACACGCTTTCGAGGCGTGCTCCTTAGGCCGCTCGGACACGCCACCGCCGCGAATCTTACGGTCCGGTCCCGGACGGACCCAAATCACGGTGCCGGGCGAAGAAGTCCTCAAGCAGAGCTGCGCACTCGGCGGCCAGGACCCCACCGCGGACCTGGGGGCGGTGGGTCAGTCGCCGGTCGCGCACAAGGTCCCACAACGAGCCCACCGCTCCGGTCTTGGGCTCCCAGGCGCCGAATACCAGGCGTGCGACCCGTGCCATCACCAGCGCGCCCGCGCACATCGCGCACGGCTCCACCGTCACCGCGAGGGTCGCGCCCTCCAGCCGCCAGCCCCGGCCCAGCGACCGGGCCGCCGCGCGCAGGGCCAGGATCTCCGCGTGCGCGGTGGGGTCCCCGAGCGCTTCGCGGGCGTTGGCGGCACGGGCCAGTTCGACACCGTCAGATCCGACGACCACCGCGCCGATCGGCACGTCGTCGGGATCGGCAGCCACGGCGGCGGCGATCGCCGCACGGATGAGGTCCTCGTCGGAGATCAACGATCGAGTGACTCGAGCACCACCGACAACTCCTCGGCGAACCCCATTTCCCGGGCGATGCGGCCCAGCTGCTCGTCGGGGTAGAGATCGGTCTCATCGAGGATCACGCTCAACACCGCATCAGGCAGCCCGACGTCGGCCAGCACGCCCAGGTCGCCCTCCTCGAAGGGCTCGCTGTCCTCGAGGTCCTCGGGGGCGATGTCGGCGTCGAGTTTCTCGAGGGCCTCGGCGGCGATGTCGTAGTCCAGCGCCGCGGTGGCGTCGGAGAGCAGCAGCCGGGTGCCCGAGGGAGCCGGACGGACGATGAGGAAGAACTCGTCGTCGATGTCGAGTAGTCCGAACACCGCCCCGGAACTGCGCAGTTCACGAAGCTCGGTCTCCGCCGCAGACAGACTGGTCAGGGCCCGCGGGCTCAGCGGGGAACACCGCCATGTCGCGTTCTCGTGCACGACCGCGACCGCGAAGCCGTACGGGGTCTCCCCGGATTCCGGCGCGGATGCGCTCTGTGCCGCCATGGCCGCAACGGTAGCCGCTGGACAGGCCAGTTGACCAGCAAATCCGCAGGTCTGCGCAGCCGGTGTGCCAACCTGGAGACCGTGGCGAGTGACCCCGTGTGCGTTCTCGGGCTGGGACTGATCGGTGGCTCGGTTTTGCGCGCGGCCACCGCAGCCGGTCGTGACACATTCGGCTACAACCGCTCTCTAGAGGGCGTCCGGGCCGCCCGATCCGACGGGTTCGCCGCCGGCTCGGATCTCACCGAGGCTCTGACATGGGCGGCCGACCGTTCCGCGCTGGTGGTGCTGGCCGTCCCGATGCCCGCGGTGCGGTTTCTGCTGGGACCGATCAAGCAGATCGCCGGCGACTGCCCACTGACCGACGTCGTCAGCGTGAAAAGCACCGTCATTGAAGAGGTCCGCGACGCGGGTCTCCTCGACCGCTACGTCGGCGGGCACCCGATGACCGGCACCGCGCACTCGGGCTGGGCCGCCGGCAGCGCGCTTCTGTTCGCCGACGCGCCGTGGGTGCTCAGCGTCGACGAGCACGTGGCCCCGGCGGTCTGGTCACAGGTCATGCACCTGGCCCTGGATTGCGGGGCTTTCGTGGTGCCGGCCCGGTCCGACGAACACGATGCGGCGGCGGCCAGCATCTCGCATCTCCCCCACCTGCTCGCCGAGGCGCTGGCCGCGACGGCCGGAGAGGTCCCGCTGGCGTTCGCACTGGCGGCCGGATCGTTCCGCGACGGGACACGGGTCGCGGGCTCCTCGCCGGATCTGGTGCGCGCGATGTGCGAATCCAACGCCGACCACGTGGTTCCGGCTCTCGACCGCATCCTGGACTTGTTGCAGCGGGCCCGGGAGTCGCTGGCGAGCGGGGGCACGATCGGCGGGCTGGTCGAGGCCGGGCATGCCGCCCACGTTCGTTTCGAGAACTTCCACCGCCCCGAGATCGTCTCCGTCACCATCGGTGGACAGGGCTGGCGGGACGAACTCGCCGCCGCCGGGCGCGCCGGCGGGGTGATCAGATCCGCTCTGCCAGGCCCGGATAGTCGACGATGAATCCCTCGTCGTCGACAGTGACCGTCGTCTTGGCCACCGGTGAGTTCAGATCGATGCCCTCACCGCCGTCCGGGCCGGGACTGACGTAGCTGATCGTTTCCTCGGCGACGGTCAGTTCGGGCAGATACACGTAGAGCACCGGCAGATCGACGGCGTCTGCGCGCTGATGCAACAGGGTCCGTCGGATCGGCAGGGCGTTGAAGAACGGGCTCAGCGCGACATCGACGTCCAGCGCCCCGCCGTAGGCGTCCCGCGACTCGCCGCGGTGGTCGGTGACCAGCCACATGTTTTCCTCGTCGCGTGCGATCGACATCTGCCGGTCCCGGCCGGCCAGGCAGACGTCGAGAGACAGCCTCCTGGTGGCCCCGGCGTCATCGGTGACCAGATCGTAGGAGGCGCTGAACGCCGGGTGCGTTGCGGTGGCGGCGGCGACGATGCGGCCGAGGGCCTTGATCCGGTTACCGCTGAGATGGATACGGGTCGACTCGAACCGGGTCACGTCGTGGGAACGCCAGGTCAGGATCGCAGGCCAGTCTCCCGCCGCATCACCGGGTGCGCTCAACATCCCTCCACCGTAGGCGAAACGGCGCGTTTGCTGAACCCGGGTCCCACGCCGCCGGGGCCGGCTCGCAGCCGTCCCTCGTCGTCGAGCAGGGGTTGGGGCAGCGGCCGCCGGAACCGCCCGCTTCCGGGGAGGCTGGCCCACACCGCCAACGCCAGCAGAGCGTCGAGTATCAGCGCGAGCACGGTCACCAGCAGGGCGCCGACCAGGGCGAGGTAGAACTGCCGGACCTTGATTCCGTCGATGAGGTAGCGGCCCAGTCCCCCGAGGCTCGCGTAGGCGGCCACGGTCGCTGTCGCGACGATCTGCAGCGTCGCGGTGCGCAACCCGCCGAGGATGAGGGGTAGCGCGTTGGGAACCTCCACGCGCATCAGCACCTGGCGCTCGGACATTCCCATCGACCGCGCCGCGTCGACGACCTTCGGATCGACATTGGCGATACCGGCGTAGGTGCCGGCCAGCAGCGGCGGCACCCCGAGCAACGTCAACGCCACCGTCGCCGGCAGCAGTCCCAGACCCCACACCAGGACCCCGAGCAGCAGGACCCCGAGTGTCGGCAGCGCCCGCAGCGCGTCGACCACGGTGACCACCAGGAGCGAGCCGCGGCCGGTGTGACCGACCGCGAGACCTATCGGAATCGCGATCAGCACCGAGGCCGCGACAGCGACCCCGGTGTAGTTCAGGTGCTCGAGGATCCGCGCCCCCAGACCGGACCTGCCCGCCCAGTTTTCGGCGGTGAAGATGTAGCTCAGTGCCTGCTGCAGGAAGTTCACGCCGGCATCCCCGCGCTGCGCGTCGCCATCCGGGTCCAGGGCGTGATCTGCCGTCCGATCAGCATGATCAGGACATCGATCACGATCGCGAGCAGGAAGACCACGATGATGCCGGCGATGATCTGATCGCTCTTGTCGGCCTGGTATCCCTCGGTGAACCAGGTGCCCAGCCCGCCGATGCCGATCACCGAGCCGACCGCGACCATCGAGATGTTCGTCACCGCCACCACCCGAACACCCGCGATGAGGACGGGTAGGGACAGCGGCAGCTCCACTTTGAGTAACTCCCCGAGCCTGGTGTAGCCGATCGCCGCAGCCGCCGCGCGGGTCTGCTCTGGGACGGCGTCGAGCGCTTCGGGTACAGCACGCACCAGAAGCGCCACCGTGTAGAGCGTCAGCGCGATGATCACATTGGCCTCATCGAGGATGCGGGTCGGGATGATCAGCGGCAGCACCACGAACAACGCCAGGGAGGGGATCGTGAAGATGATGCTCGCCGTCACCGATGTCAGCCGCCGCAGCCTCGGCCGCGGCCAGACCAGGGCACCCAGTGGGACGGCGATGAGCAGACCGAGCACGATGGGAATCAGCGAGAGCCGCAGGTGGACAATCGTCAGAGCCCAAGCGGTCTCGAGGTGGGTGAGCAGGTAGTGCACCGGCTCAACCCGCTCCGGGCCCAGACGCCTGACGATCGGTCTGCAGCGCCGCGATCACGTCGTCGGCGAGGATTCCGCCGAGGACGCCACCCGAGGCGTCCACGGCGACACCGAGTCCAGACGGCGAGGATAAAGCCGCGTCGAGAGCCTCGCGCAGAGTTCCGTCGGGGTGCAGCAACGATCCGCCGGCCGTCATGCTGTCATGGATCGTGTTTGCGTTGCGGTGCCGTTCCGCTCCGCGCATGTCAATCCAGCCCGAGGGCGTGCCGTTGGGCCGAATGACCAGACGCCACTCCCCAGCCTGCAACCGGAGTCCGTCGATCTCCTCCTCGGTTACGGTCGGCACGGGGCGCAGGGTCAGCCCCGACGCGGGGTGGAACTGCAGGCCCCGATAGCCGCGATCGGCACCGATGAACTCGGCGACGAAGTCGCTGGCGGGATCGGAGAGCAGCAGCGCCGGAGCCGCGTATTGCTGCAGTGATCCACCGGGGCCGAAGACGGCAACCGCGTCGCCGAGCCTGATCGCCTCGTCGATGTCGTGGGTGACGAACACGATGGTCTTCCGCAGTTCGCTCTGCAGGCGCAGAATCTCCTCCTGCAGTTCGTCCCGCACGACGGGGTCGACGGCCGAGAACGGTTCGTCCATCAGCAGTATCGGGGGATCGGCCGCCAGTGCGCGCGCAACTCCGACCCGCTGCTGCTGACCACCGGAAAGCTGTGCGGGATATCGCGACCCCAGTTTGGGGTCAAGGCCTACGCGCTCCATCACCGCGTAGGCATCGCGCCGGGCCTGCCGACGCGACAGCCCCTTGAGTATCGGTACCGTCGCGACGTTGTCGATAACCCGCTGGTGAGGCATCAGCCCACCGCTTTGGATGACGTAGCCGATACCGAGTCGCAGCGTGACCGGGTCCACGGCTGCGACATCGCGTCCGTCGACGGAAACGACACCCGAGGTCGGTTCGGTCATCCGATTGATCATCCGCATCGAGGTCGTCTTGCCGCAGCCCGAGGGGCCGACGAAGACCGTGAGGGTTCCCGCGGGGATCTCCAGGCTCAGATCGTCGACGGCGACGGTGCCGTCGGGGTAACGCTTGGTGACATCGGTGAAGGTGATCATTTACCGACCGATCGGCTGATCAAAACCCTTGTCGCGCACCCAGTTCCGGGCGGCCTCATCGGGATCTACACCGTCGTTTCCGGATACCGCCGAGTTCAGCTCGATGAGTGCCGCTGTGGTGAGCCGCGCCGAGACGGCATCCAGAACGGTCTTGAGCAAGTCGGACTTCTTCTGCGAACTCACCAGCGGTACGACATTCCCAGCCATGAAGTTGTCCTTCGGGTCGGTGAGCACGACCAGATTGTTCTGCGGGATGGCCGGTGACGTGCTGAAGATATTCGCCGCGGTGACGGTTCCATTCACGAGGGCCTTGACGGTCGCCGGCCCACCGCCGTCACTGATCGCGACGAAGTTGTCGGGCTCGATGACGAGGCCGTAGTTGGCCTTCAACCCGGGTAGCCCGACCGCCCGATTGATGAACTCCGAGGGCGCACCGAATTTCACCTGAGCCGAATAGGGCACGAGATCGCCGATGCTCGTCAGATTCCACCGATCGGCGGTCGCGGCGGTGACGGTCACGGTGTCTGTGTCACTTGCCAGCGACGGGGTCAGGATCGACAGGTCTCCCGGCAGGGCGCGCGAAAGCGCCAACTCGACGTCGGCCGGTGCCGTCAGGGTGGTCTCGGGGTCGAAATACGCCAGGAGATTGCCCGTGTAATCGGGGATGAGGTCGATGGAGTGATCGCGGAGGGCAGGAATATAGGTCTCCCTGCTGCCGATCCCGAAGCGTCGGCCGACAGTGAACCCGTTCGCCTCCAGAGCCTGCGCGTAGATCTCGGCGACGATCTTTGACTCCGGGAAATCCGCCGAGCCGACCACGACGGATTTCAGATCGGCCGACATCGATCCGCCGCCGAGCGGATTGGCACTGCCGCACGCGGGCAGCAGGGTCACGATGGCCAGCATCAGCGCCGCCGGAAGGCGTCGCGCCGCTCGCACGGACGCGATCATTCAGGTCCTTTCACTGTCCCGATCGCCCGACACTATCGGCACAACGGTGCTCGCGGCCCGCTTTAGCGGCCCGGTTGTTCCTTTCCGGACCGAGACAGGTCAAGATGACCTCATGAGCAGCGAACCCCAGCCCACTGAGGCGACCCCCGCGAAGCCGGACCCCCCGATCGTGACGGATTCCCCCGCAGTGCAGGCCGAAGAAGTGAAGTTCACCCGGGCAGCAGCACTGTGGACATCACTGATCTTCGGTTTTCTGATCCTGATCGTCCTGCTGATCTTCGTCGCCCAGAACACCGCTACGACGGCCTTCACATTCTTGGCCTGGCACTGGAATCTCCCGCTGGGAGTGGCGATACTGCTGGCCGCCGTATGTGGCGGCCTGATCACCGCACTGGTGAGCGCGGCGCGGATGTACCAGCTGCGGAGGGCGGCGAAGAAGAACCTCGCCGCGTTGAAGGGCTGACGCCGGGGGCGTCCGGACGGGCGGCGGACACCCGGCGGGACGGATTAGCGGTCTCGCGTGATCCCTTACTCGGCTTGGTCGATGCGCTGGTCCGCTCGGCCGCACCCGACGCCACCGGCCCATCTGCTGTCGCCACCGTCGCCGATGCCAGCGGCCTGTTGCGCGCGTATGCGGCATCGATGGTCGGCCGCAGTGTCGCATCGATTTCGTTCACGACCTCATCGGGTACGCCTGCTTGGCGCAGCGGCATGGTCAGCGGAAGTTGTTTTGCCGGCACCAGGTAGAAGCTCAACGTCCCTCCCTGGTCGTTGACCGTGGACGTGATGTTCTCCTGCGGAACCGAGGACAAATCGCTGAAGTGGGCCACCGGATGGACGAAGGCCATCGCCATGATCGAGTTGAGCACAGCGAGCGCGTTATCCGGCTGGGAGATGGGATCGGCCCAGGCGTCGTACTCGTTGACGACCGCGATGGTGTTGAAACGGGTGTCGGCAATAGGCCGCGGAACGTAGTCGAAGAGCGGGACGTAGCTGCCGTAGCTGCTCGAGAACGCGCCGAGAGTGGGGTTGGCGACCAGGATGAAGGTGGTGTCCGAAGCGACGGACGGTTCGTCGTTGAGATCGGCAGCGGCTTGCTGCGCGACCAGCGCACCCTGTGAGAAGCCGACGACGACCACCGGTCCCGATAGTGACGAGACCAGCGACTCCACGTTGGCTGCCCCGATCGCGACCGACGTGCCGAACGTTGGATCCTGCGCTGAGCTGAACGGCCCGAACGACGCCGGATAATCGACAACCAGCTGGGGATCACCGCTGTAGGCACCCGCGAGCAGGGACTCCGGCGAATAGGCGCTTTTCCCGGTTCCGGTCACGAAGACGACCGTCTCGGCATGGGCGCTGGGCAGGCCGGCGCCCACCGTCGCGACGAAAACGCCGGAGGCGAGCAACGCAAGGCGCATAAAAGCCCTGTTCAGGTATATGTGCACCTGATCTGATCTCCGATTCCCCGCCGAACAGTACTCCGATACCTTTCCCCAAGTATCGGCCCAGCGGCTCCGACCCGGCCGGATCGACACCGCTTGGAGACTCAATTGTTGCGCGGCAGCAAATCCCACACGTGCTCGACCCCGTTAACTGCCGCCACCGTCGTCGTACCTCCCCGGGAAACGCGCAGCACAGTCAGCGAGGCGTAGTCGATCGGGAACGACAGCAGCCGTGCGGTTCCCAGCACCTCGTGCAGGGCGATGTTGATGACCCCACCGTGGCTGAACACAGCAACCGTCTCACGGTGCCCGGCCGCGGCGACCACATCAGCAAGTCCTGCCCTGACCCGGGAGCGGAACGCCTCGACGTCAACCGAGTCCGGCAACTCACCGGCAGCCATCCGCTCCCACTGCTCGGGCAGTTCGACACGCACCTGCTCGATCGGCACGTAGTGCGACAGGCCGCGGTCGTACTCGGCCAGCCTCTCGTCAAGGTCGACGCCAAGACCACGGTGGTCCGCGAGCGGTTCGGCGGTCTGGACAGCCCGGCGCTGGGGGCTGCTGACCACCCGGCTGACCGCGAAGCGTTCCAGCGCCTGCACCAACCGCCCGGCCTGCTCCCAACCAAGGGGGGCCAATTCAGGATCGGCGCCCTCGCCGGCTCGGGTACGAAGCGGTAGCGCATGCCGGATCAGAACCAGCTGCATACGTGCAACGATAGGGCGTGTCATCGGGACGCTACGCCGGGCAGCTGTTCGACCTCACCGACAGGGTGGTTGTGGTCACCGGGGGCAGCCGCGGCCTGGGGCGTGAGATGGCGTCGGCCGCGGCACGATGCGGAGCCGATGTGGTGATCGCCAGCCGCAAGTATGAGAACTGCGTCGCCACCGCCGAACAGATCGCCGAGGAAACCGGGCGCTCGGCGATGCCCTACGCCGTCCACGTCGGCCGATGGGATCAGCTCGATGGCCTCATCGAGGCGACCTGTCGACGCTTCGGCAAGATCGACGTCCTGGTGAACAACGCCGGGATGTCACCGACCTACACCAGCCTCGCCGACGTCAGCGAGAAGCTCTTCGACTCGGTGGTGAACCTCAATCTCAAGGGCCCGTTCCGGCTTGCCGTGCTGGCGGCTGAGCGCATGACCGCCGGTGACGGCGGGGCGATCATCAACGTCAGCACCCACGGTTCACTTGATCCGCGCCCGTCCTACCTGCCCTACGCCGCCGCGAAAGCCGGTCTCAATGCGCTGACCGAAGGTCTGGCACGTGCCTACGGGCCGGCCGTCCGAGTCAACACCCTCATGCCCGGCCCCTTCCTCACCGACGTCAGCAAAGCGTGGAACCTTGAGGCGGGAAATCCCTTCGAGGGTTATGCGCTGCAGCGCGCTGGGCAGCCCCCTGAGATTGTGGGAGCGGCGCTGTATCTGATGTCCGACGCCGGCAGCTACACCACCGGATCAATACTGCGCGTCGACGGAGGTCCGCCTTAACCCGACTACGGAACGATGATGTTGAAGTCCGGGTCCGGTCGGTCGAGGACCCCGAGCAGGCTTTGCAGTGCTGACGGGTCACCGGTGATCTCCAGACCGGCGGAGGTGAAATCTCCTGCGACGAGGGAAAGTAGTCGCGGTTTCCCACTCAACGACAGGGTCACCGTCGCGGTCTCGGGCTCGACTGCCCGACGCCGGTGGATGAGAACTCCGTTGCGGAGGGTCAAGCGGTGGTTTGAGTGGGTATCCACGAAAGTCACGTCGAGGGCGAGGTCGAGATCCCACGCCCGTGGCCCGTTGACCGAAATCGCCAGCGCATCGAAGATCTGCTCAGGCGTCAGCTGAGTCAGCACTCCCGCGGTACTCGCCCCCACCGGGGTGCCGAAGTTGCCATCCCGCAATTCCTTCGCGCCGGCGAGGAAGAAGTTGCGCCAGGTCGCGCACTCGGAACCGTAGCCGAGCTGCTCCAGTGTTCGCACAAGGAGTTCCCGCGCGCCGACATGGCTGCTGTCAGCGAAGATCGCATGATCCAACAGTGTTGCCGCCCAGCGGAAGTCAGCGCGGTCATAGGCCTCACGGGCAAGCTCGACAACCCGATCGGTCCCACCCATCGCGGCGACGTAGCGCACCGCAGCCGCCTCGGGGGGATGTTGCCACAGCCGCGCCGGATTACCGTCGAACCATCCCATATACCTCTGGTAGACCGCTTTGACGTTGTGATTGACCGAACCGTAGTAGCCGTGTGTGTGCCACGCCTTCTCCAGCGCCGGGGGCATGGTGAATGTTTCGGCTATCTCGATGCCGGTGTGGCCCTGATTGAGTTGGCGAAGCGTCTGGTCGTGCAGATAGGCGTAGAGGTCGCGCTGCAGCGACAGGTAGTCCACGATTCGTTCACGACCCCACGTCGGCCAGTGATGGGATGCGAAGACCACATCGGTGCGGTCGGCGAAAGTCTCGATGGCCTCGGTGAGGTACCCCGCCCAGGCGTGCGGGTCGCGGATCAGTGCACCACGCAGTGTCAACAGATTGTGCAGGTTGTGAGTCGCGTTCTCCGCCATGCACAGCGCACGGAAGCGCGGAAAGTAGAAGTGCATCTCCGCAGGCGCCTCGGTACCGGGCGCCATCTGGAATTCGATCTCGACCCCGTCGACGAGGTGTGTCTGCCCGGTGGCGGTGATGTCGACCGTCGGCACGATCACGGCGACCTCGCCGACCGACGGTGCCTGGCCGAGTCCGCAACCGACCTGTCCCTGCGGTCCACGCTTCAGCGAGGTGCCGTACATGTAGGCGGCCCGCCGGGCCATCGCGGTGCCGGCATAGACGTTCTCCTGAACGGCGTGCTCGATGAAACCCTCCGGTGCCAGCACCGTCACATGCCCGGCGTCGACATCGGCTTGAGTCGTCACACCCAGCACGCCGCCGAAGTGGTCCACATGGCTGTGGGTGTAGATCACCGCCACCACCGGGCGTTCGCCGCGATGTCGCCGGTACAGGCCGAGGGCTGCCGCGGCAGTCTCGGTGCACACCAGTGGGTCGATCACAATGACACCGGTATCGCCCTCAACGAAGGTCACGTTGGACAGATCGAGTCCCCGCACCTGGTAGATGCCCTCGACGACCTCATAAAGGCCCTGTTTGGCGGCGAGCGTGGACTGCCGCCACAGGCTGGGGTGCACGGTCACCGGAGCCGGGCCGGCAAGGAATGCGTAGGCGTCGTTGTCCCACACCACTCTGCCGTCAGCCGCGGTGATGACACAGGGTTGCAGTGCAGCGATGAATCCCCGGTCTGCGTCGGCGAAGTCGGCGGTGTCGTCGAAGGGCAGCGTCACCGAGTGTTCGGCGTGGGCGGAGGCGATTGCCTCGGTCACTGAGGTGTGGTTCATAGGGCGATTGTTTCCCAAACGCCTGGGTTCGCAGTCGGCGACACTGCTTCGGCGTCCGACATCACCGGGCTGACGGTGGTGGCGTGTCGCACACAGCAACAAAGTTCTGCTCGCAGAGCGGACCTAGAATTCGGCAATGATCTTTGTCGATGTGATCGAGACGGTGGGTAAGGCGATTGACGCCGTGGGTGTCGCGGTCATCGCCGTGGGAGCGTTGATCTCCGCGGCCGGTGCCGTGAGGCGTCTTCGCGCCAGAGCCGCAGACGTCTACCGGACGTTCCGTGAACAGCTGGGCCGCTCGATCCTGTTGGGGCTGGAGTTCTTGGTGGCCGCGGACATCATCCGCACCGTCGCCGTCACCCCGGACGCCCGCAGTGTGGCCATCCTCGGCGGGATCGTTCTGATCCGGACTTTCCTGAGCTTCTCACTTCAACTGGAGGTCACCGGGTACTGGCCATGGCAGTCGGCACGGGCGCGAAGAGCGCAAGCGGCCCCGGCAGGACCGTGAGGTAGCTTCGGCTGCGTGGACGTCCCCTTCCCGGAGCTGTCGGCGCTGGCTGACTGGATGTCGGCTCAGGGGCTCGGCGATGGGCCGATCGACAACGTCAGCGAGATCCCCGGCGGAACGCAGAACGTCATGCTGCGGTTGCGCCGCTCGGGCCGGGAGTACGTGTTCCGACGCGGCCCGCGCCACCTGCGCCCGGTCAGCAATACGGTGATCCTGCGCGAGACCCGCGTTCTCGGAGCACTGGCCGACACCGACGTACCCCACCCGAGACTGATCGCGGTCTGCGCGGACACCTCAATTCTCGGTGACGCCGTGTTCTATCTGATGGAGCCGGTGATCGGTTTCAACGCCGGTGCCGGCCTGCCGCGCCTCCATGCGCACGACGCCGAGATTCGACACGAGATGGGCCTTGCCATGGCCGTTGCCGCGGCCAGCCTCGGGGCTGTCGATCACACCGCGGTTGGGCTGAGCGACTTCGGCAAGCCCGACGGTTTCCTGGAACGACAGGTGCCGCGCTGGCTGTCAGAGCTGGAGTCCTACGCGGCGTTCGACCACTACGCCGGTCCTGACATCGGGGACGTGGACGCTGTGGCGGCCTGGCTGCGCCGGCATCAGCCGGACGATTTCCAGCCCGGGATCATGCATGGCGACTATCACGCGGCCAACGTCATGTTCGCGCCCGATGGAGCGAAGGTGGCGGCGATCGTGGACTGGGAGATGTGCACCATCGGTGATCCGCTGCTGGACTTGGGCTGGATGCTGGCCACCTGGTACCGGCCCGGCCATGACGCCGTCCTGCCCAACGAACTCATGACAGCCGGCGGCCTTGCAACTCCCAGGCAGCTGGTGGAACGCTACGCCCAGAACACCAGCCGCGACCTCGACCACATCTCCTGGTACACGGTGTTGGCCTGCTTCAAACTGGGCATCATCCTGGAAGGCTCCAACGCCCGCGCCGCTGCCGGCCTGGCTCCCCGGGAGATCGGAGATCTGCTGCACACAGCGACGGTTCGGCTATTCGAGCGTGCGGCGGCAATCATGGATGGAGAGCAATGATCGACTTCGAGATTCCAGCAGACCTTGAGGCGCTGCGCGACGAGATACGGGAGTTCGTCGCCGAGCAGATCGTGCCCTATGAGCGCGATCACAGGATCACCCGGCACGGGCCGAATGACGAGTTACGAGCCGAGCTCGTCGAACTCGCCCGCAAGGCGGGCCTGCTCACGTTTCAGGCACCACGGCGCTTCGGGGGCCGCGAGCCCTCGCACCGTGAGCAAGCCGTGCTCTACGAGGCCGCCGGCTGGTCGACTCTCGGTCCGGTCGCGCTGAACTGCGCCGCGCCCGATGAGGGCAACATGTACCTGCTGTCCAAGATCGCCACGCCCGAGCAGACCGAGCAGTTCCTCGTCCCGGTGATCGACGGGCGGCAGCGGTCGGTGTTCGCGATGACCGAGCCCGGCGGGGCCGGTTCTGACCCCGATCAGCTGGCCACCGAGGCCGTCTTCGACGGCACCGAGTACGTCATCAACGGCCGCAAGTGGCTCATCACCGGAGCCAACGGCGCCCGCACCTGGATCATCATGGCGCGCGTCGCGCCCAACGGGCACGGCCTCGACGGTCCGACCCTCTTCCTCTGTGACGGGGGCACGCCGGGTATCGAACTCGAGCGGGTGATGGACACGATGGACCGCAACTACGTCGAGGGTCACGGCGTGGTGCGCTTCGACAATCTCCGTCTGCCCGCCTCCGCGGTGCTCGGAGAGGTCGGCCAGGCCCTGCGGTACGCGCAGATGCGGCTGGCTCCGGCGCGACTGACCCACTGCATGCGCTGGCTCGGCGCCGCCTCGCGCGCTCAGGCGATCGCCGTCGAGCATGCCCGCGTCCGCACCGCGTTCGGCAAGCCGCTGGCCGAACATCAGGGTGTGAGCTTCATGCTGGCCGACAACGAGATCGCGCTGCAGCAGAGCCGGCTGGCGATCTGGTGGGCATGCTGGACTCTCGACCAGGGAGCCAAGGGACGCCACGAGAGTTCCATGGTGAAGGCCTTCGTTTCCGAGGAACTGTTCAAGGTGGCCGACCGTTGCGTGCAGATCCTGGGCGGGATGGGCATCTCCGACGAGACCCCCGTCGGGATGATCTTCTCCGACATGCGGGCCTTCCGTCTGTATGACGGACCGACCGAGGTGCACAAGTACGCGATCGCTCGAACCATCCTGCGCACTCCACCAGTCGGCTGAGGCTCGATGCGCCGGGCGTGAACGTGCTGCGGAATCCCGCCTGGTTTTTCGCGGTGGTTGCAAGTCCGGTGGAGCGCGCCCGAAGGGATTCGAACCCCTAACCTTCTGATCCGTAGTCAGATGCTCTATCCGTTGAGCTACGGGCGCCTGTGCACATTCTGCAATCTTCAGTTGTCGTGGCTGCAACCGGCCGCGGCGGAGGCGAGAGGATTTGAACCTCCGGTCCCCTTGAAGGGGGACAACTCATTAGCAGTGAGTCCCAATCGGCCGCTCTGGCACGCCTCCTGAACCAGGAGAGCGTACCGGAACCGCCGCACCGAGGGTCGCCCCGGGCGCGGCGCACCTAGACTTGCCCAGGTGAGCGCCCGCCTCCGTCCCGAGTTGGCCGACCTGCCGGCCTATACACCCGGCAAGACGGTGCTCGGCGCGATCAAGCTGGCGAGCAACGAGACCGTTCAGAACCCGCTGCCCAGCGTGCGCGAGGCGATCGCCGCGGCCGTCGACACCATCAATCGCTATCCCGACAACGGCCACGTGGCGCTACGTGAGCAACTGGCAGCCCACCTGGGCTTCGGATCCGAGCGGATCGCCGTCGGCTGCGGTTCGGTGAGCCTGTGCCAGCAGTTGATCCAGATCACCTCGACCGTCGGCGACGAGGTGATGTTCGGCTGGCGCAGCTTCGAGGTCTATCCGCTGCAGGTCCGGGTGGCAGGCGCCACCTCCATCCAGGTGCCGCTGCGCAATCACGCCTACGACCTCGAGGCCATGCTGGCCGCGATCTCCGACCGCACCCGGCTGATCTTCCTGTGTAACCCGAACAACCCGACGTCGACGGTCGTTGATCCGAGTGAACTGTCGCGATTCGTCGCGGCGGTACCCCCGGACATCCTGGTCGTCATCGACGAGGCCTACGTGGAGTACATCCGTGACGGTCTGGTGCCCGACAGCCTCGGGCTGGCCAGGAAACACGACAACGTCGTCGTGCTGCGCACGTTCTCCAAGGCCTACGGGCTGGCCGGTCTGCGCGTCGGCTACGCGGTCGGGCACCCCGAGGTGATCACCGCGCTGGGCAAGGTCTACGTGCCGTTCACCGCCAGCTCGATCGCCCAGGCCGCCGCGATCGCCTCCCTGAAGGCGGTCGACGAACTGCTCGCCCGCACCGACGCCGTCGTCGCCGAGCGCCGCCGGGTCAGCGACGAGCTCGCCGCCCTCGGCTACGTCTTTCCGCCCTCGCAGGCCAACTTCGTCTGGCTTCCCCTGGCCGAGCGGACCGCAGACTTCGCCGCGCACGCCGCGGAGATGGGGGTGCTGGTTCGCCCGTACGCCGGTGAGGGTGTTCGCGTCACAATCGGCGCGGCCGCCGAGAACGATGCGTTTCTCGACGTCGCACGGGCGTGGATCAGCCGGGTCGCTGAGGGCCTCGGTATCGCTGCGCCGTAGCCTTGCCCTATGGGCAATCCGCTTGAGTCACTCACCGTCGACGTCAAGGACAACGTCGCTCGTGTCACCCTCATCGGGCCGGGCAAGGGCAACGCGATGGGCCCGGCCTTCTGGGCCGAGATGCCGGTCGTCTTCGCCGAACTCGACGACGATCCCGAGGTGCGCGCGATCGTCCTGACCGGTTCCGGCGCCAACTTCACCTACGGATTGGACTTGCTCGCGATGGGGAACACCCTGTCGGACACCATGTCCAGCAGCAGATCCGGCGAGGTCTCCGCGCGCCCACGCACGGAGTTCCACGCCACCGTCAAGCGCATGCAGCAGTCGATCACCGCTGTCGCCGACTGCCGCACCCCCACCATCGCCGCGATTCACGGCTGGTGCATCGGCGGTGGCGTCGACCTCATCAGTGCGGTCGACATCCGGTACGCCAGCGCCGACGCGAAGTTCTCGGTACGCGAGGTGAAGCTGTCGATCGTCGCCGACGTCGGCAGCCTCGCGCGGCTTCCCTTCATCCTCTCCGACGGCCACCTGCGGGAGCTGGCGCTCACCGGCAAGGACATCGACGCCGCACGGGCCGAGCGGATCGGTCTGGTCAACGAGGTACTGCCCGACGCCGACGCGACCCTCGCCGCCGCGCACGCGACGGCCGCCGAGATCGCGGCGAACTCCCCCCTCGTCGTGCGCGGCATCAAGGACGTCCTCGACGAACAGCGCACCGCCGCGGTGGCTGCCAGCCTGCGCTACGTGGCGGCCTGGAACTCGGCCTTCCTGCCGTCCCACGACCTCAAGGAAGGCATCTCCGCGCTGCTGGCCAAGCGAACGCCGCACTTCACCGGCGACTGAGACGCCATCGCCCGCCGGGGGTGGGCGTTGCGGCGGTGGCGGAGGGATTTGAACCCCCGGACGGTTTTAGCCGTCTCTCGCTTTCAAGGCGAGTGCATTAGGCCGCTCTGCCACGCCACCGCCGTTCAGCGTAACCGCCCGGGTAGCGTGGCCGGATGCGCGCGGTCATCACCGATGAATCCGGGAATGCACGCTGGGGCGAGACGCCGATGCCTACCGCCGGCCCCGATGACGTCCTGATCGAGGTGGCCGCAGCCGGCGTCAATCGTGCGGATCTGCTGCAGGCCGCGGGCAAGTACCCGCCGCCGCCGGGGGCGAGTGACATCCTCGGCCTGGAGGTGTCCGGCATCGTCGCGGCCACCGGAGACAGGGCCGCCGGTTTCACTGTCGGACAGCAGGTTTGCGCGCTGCTCGCGGGTGGTGGTTATGCACAGTACGTGGCCGTCCCGGCCGCGCAGGTGCTGCCGATACCGGCAGGCATTAGTGTCGAGGACGCCGCGGGCCTACCGGAGACGGCCTGCACGGTGTGGTCCAACCTCGTCATGACCGCCCAGATGGCCGCCGGGGAGGTTGTGCTCATCCACGGCGGAGCGAGCGGAATCGGCACCCACGCCATCCAGGTAGCCCGTGCGCTGGGAGCCACCGTCGCGATCACCGCCGGTTCCGCGGAGAAGCTCGACCTGTGCCGCGAGTTGGGCGCGCAGATTCTGATCTCCTACCGCGACGACGACTTCGTGGCCACGGTCCGCGAGGCGACGGGTGGGCGCGGCGCCGACGTGATCCTCGACATCATGGGGGCGTCCTATCTGGAGCGCAACATCGCTGCGCTGGCACAAGACGGTCGGCTGGTGATCATCGGGATGCAGGGCGGGGTCAAGGCCGAGCTGAACCTCGGGATGCTGCTGAGCAACCGGCTGCGGGTGATCGGCACAGCGCTGCGAAGCCGGCCCGTCGATGGGCCGCACGGGAAAGCCGCCATCGTGAGCGCCGTCGCGGAGTCGGTGTGGCCGTTGATCGCAGCCGGGACGGTGCGCCCGGTGATCGGGGCCCGCTTCCCGATCGCGGGTTTCGCCGAGGCGCACCGCGCCCTCGCGTCTGGTGAGACCTTCGGCAAGGTGATCCTCACCGTCGCGGACTAGGGACTCGGGGCTCAGCCCAGCGAGGCCAGCGTCCGCACCAGGTGATCGACTTCGCCGATCGTGGAGTAGTGGGCAAGCCCGACGGTCACCGCGCCGCCGACCTCGTTGACGCCGAGCAGATCGAGCACCTGCGAGCTCGAGTCCGCGGTGGCCAGCACCCCGTTGTCGGCCAGCCGTTGCACCACCTGCTGCGCCGGCACCCCTTCGACGACGAGGCTGACCACGGGGATGCCCGAGCCGGGATTGCCCAGTGTGGTCACCAGCGGCAGTGAACGCAGCGCCGTCAGCAGGTAGGCGAAAAGCCCGTCGAGGTAGGCGGCAGCGGATTGTATTGACAGTGCCAGTCTTTCGGGTCGGCTGCCCTCAGCCTCCTCGTCCAGCGACGCCAGATACTCGATACTGGCAACCACGCCGGCCAGCAGCGCGTACTGGTGGCCACCGAGTTCGAGGCGGGCCGGGCCGCGCGCGCGGGGATCGGTCGACACCGACTTGAACGACTCGATCACGGCGGGGTCCCGGAAGACCAGCGCACCGATCGGTGGACCACCCCAGTTCAGCGCGTTGAGCGCCACCACGTCAGCGCCGACGCCGTGAACGTCCAGCAGACGGTAGGGCGCGCCGGCGGAGTGGTCGACGACCACCAGGGCGCCGGCGTCGTGCACATGCTTGATCACCGCCCCCAGATCCGTGACGGTGCCCAACGTCGGCGATGCCGAGCACATCGCCACCAGTCGGGTGTCCGGGCCGAGCAGGCCCTCCCACTGCCAGTCGGGGAGTTCGCCGGTCTCGATGTCGACCTCGGCCCACTTCACCTTGGCGCCGTAGCGATTTGCCGCGCGCGTCCACGGAACGATGTTCGCGTCGTCGTCGAGCCTGCTGACGACGATCTCCAGACCCAGACCCGCGCGCGACGACGACGCGTCGGCCAGCGAGGTCAGCAGTACCGCGCGATCCGAGCCGAAGACGACCCCCGCGGGATCGGCGTTGACCAGATCGGCGACAGCCTGCCGGGCAGCCTCGAGCATCGCGATGCTGCGCCGGGAGGACGGGTGTGGGCTGGCGATGTTCGTGGCCGACCCGCGAAACGCAGTGGCCACCGTGGTGGCGACGGACTCGGGGACGGCCATTCCGGCCTGCGCGTCGAACCGAGTCCAGCCGTCGCCTAGGGCCGGGTGCAGACCCCGCACGCGCGCGACGTCGTAAGCCATCACCAACCCACCTTCGGCCAGTCGACGAGCACGCGATATCCGACACCGTCCGGGCAACCCGCCCCCCGATTATCCGGACCGCCTCACCATACTAGGGCGGTGAACTTCGGCACCGGAGTGCTGAGCGCCATCCTTTTGCTGACCGTGCCGGGTGCCCTGGTGGGGCGTGCCGGTGGTCTGCGCTGGCCGCTGGCTCTCGCCGTCGCCCCGGCCCTGACGTACGGCGTCGTAGGGTTGGTGATCGTCCCTTTCGGCGCTGTCGGAATGCCGTGGAACGCCCTGACGGCCTTGCTTGCGCTGGCGGTGCTGACCGCGCTGGCGCTGCTTTCCCGGCTTGTGCTGACCCGCCGGATGGGCGCCCCGGGGACGGTCACCGCCGGCGGCAACCGCCCGGATGGAGCGCAGCTCACCGCCGCGGCGGGGGTGCTCCTCGGCGCGGCCGCCATCGGGTTCGCCGCGTGGCTGGGCATGCCCGACTGGCAGTCGATCCCCAGCACCTGGGACTCCGTATGGCACGCGAATTCCATCCGGTGGATCCTGGAGACTGGGCAGGCCTCCCCCACCCATGCCGGCGAGCTGCGCAACATCGAGACCCAGGCGGCGCTCTACTATCCTTCGACGTTCCATGCGCTGGCCGCGGTGCTGGCCCAGCTGACCGGCTCGGCGCCGGCGACGGCCTACACGCTCAGCTCGCTGGCGGCCGCGATCTGGCTCTTCCCGCTCAGCGCCGGCCTGCTCACCTGGCAGCTGCTCATCAGGCACACCAGCCGGTGGCGCACGGCTGGGGCGTCGGCGACCGCGGGCGCACTGGCGGCGTCGTTCACCGCCGTTCCCTACGTCGAGTTCACCACCGCTTCGGCACCCAACATGGCCGCCTACGGCATCGCCGTCCCGGCGTTCGTGCTGATCACCTCCGCGCTGGCCGATCGCTCACGCATTCCCCTGGCGGTGCTGGCGTCGATCGGGGTGTTCTCGGTGCACATCACCGGCGGAGTGGTGCTGGCGACCTTCGTGGTGGCCTGGTGGCTGCTGGATGCCCTGCCTCGCCCGGTCGGCGGCCGGGCGAGCGACGTCGCCGCCCTGCTCGGTATCGCGCTGCCGACACTGTTGCTGCTGCTGCCACAGTTCCTCGGCGTGCTGCAGCAGACCGAGATCATCACCGGCCACGAGTTCGTCACCCACGAGGGACGCAGGCACGCGGTGTTCGACGCCGTCTTCCAGCACACCCGCCACCTCAACGACTTCCCCGTTCAGGGTGCCCTGATCGCGCTGGCCGCCGTCGGGTTCGTACTCCTGCTCGTCAAGCGGATCTGGTGGCCCGCGGCCGTCTGGGTGCTGCTGGTGGTGTCGATCGTGTACTCCTCGGCCCGTTTCGGCGGTCCGATCGGCAAGGCCGTCTTCGGCACCTACAGCGATCTGTTCTACAGCGACCCGCGGCGGCTTTCCGCGGTGGTCACCATGCTGTTGACTCCGATGGCCGGGCTTGCGTTGTTCGCCGCGGTGGTGACGATCCTCGCCGGAGCACGCCGACTGACCGAGACGGTGACCGCGCGCGCACCGCGGCAGGGTTTGTGGATCGGTGCCACCAGTCTTGCGCTGATCGCCGTCTGCATCGGCCTGGCCTGGCACTACCTGCCGCGCCACCGCTACCTCATGGGCGACAAGTACGACCGGGTCGTCGTCGACGATAAGGACCTGCAGGCATTCGCCTATCTGGCCGGTCTGCCCGGGGCGCGGGACACCCTCATCGGCAACGCGAACGTCGACGGCACCGCCTGGATGTACGCGGTGGCCGGGTTGCATCCGCTGTGGACGCACTATGACTATCCGGTCCAGCAGGGCCCGGGCTACAACCGCTTCATCATCTGGGCCTATGCCGACGATGCCGACAGCGATCCCCGGGTCGCCGATGCGGTGCGGGCGCTCAACATCCGCTACCTGCTGACCAGTAAGCCCGTGGTCCGGGGGTTCGTGATGCCCGACGGACTAGTGTCACTAGACGAGTCCCGGTCGTGGGCGAAGATCTACGACAACGGCGGAGCCCGCATCTACGAGTGGCGCGGACCCCCACCGAAGGACGCGCGGTGAGCGGAGGCGAGGGGAATACACAGCGAATGACGGCAAACTCCGAAGACGACAACATCGACAACATCGAGGTCATCACCGGCCCGGACGCCGAGACGACCGGCGACGACGAGGAGACACGCTCGATCACCGACCTGGTCGAACAACCCGCCAAGGTGATGCGGATCGGCACGATGATCAAGCAACTGCTCGAGGAGGTCAAGGCTGCGCCGCTGGACGACGCCAGCCGCAGCAGGCTGCGGGAGATTCACGCGACCAGCATCCGCGAGCTCGAGGGCGGCCTGGCCCCGGAGTTGCGCGAGGAGTTGCAAAGGCTCGCGCTGCCGTTCTCCGAGGACACCGTGCCCTCCGACCCCGAACTGCGGATCGCCCAGGCTCAACTGGTGGGTTGGCTGGAGGGGCTCTTCCACGGAATCCAGACGGCCCTGTTCGCCCAGCAGATGGCGGCGCGCGCGCAACTGGAACACATGCGCCAGGGCGCGCTGCCTCCCGGCATGGTGCCCCCCGGCGGCCCGGCGGGCCACGGAACCGGGCAGTATCTGTAGGGCAGACGGTCACGTTGGCAACCGACCCCTACATCGAGACCCGCGACGCCTGGGTCGAATTTCCCATCTTCGACGCCAAGACCCGGTCGCTGAAGAAGGCGGTGCTGGGCCGGGCGGGTGGCGCCATCGGCCGCACCGGCGACAACGTCGTGGTCATCGAGGCGCTGCGGGACATCACGATGGCCCTGCGTAACGGCGATCGTGTCGGGTTGGTCGGTCACAACGGCGCGGGCAAATCCACCCTGCTGAGGCTGCTGTCGGGCATCTACGAACCCACGCGCGGCCGAACCATGGTGCGGGGCCGGGTCGCCCCCGTCTTCGACCTCGGCGTCGGCATGGATCCGGAGATCACCGGCTACGAGAACATCATCATCCGCGGGCTGTTCCTCGGGCAGACCCGCAAACAGATGGCAGCCAAGGTCGACGAGATCGCCGACTTCACCGAACTCGGTGACTACCTGTCGATGCCGCTGCGCACCTACTCCACCGGCATGCGGGTGCGCCTGGCGATGGGCGTGGTCACCAGCATCGATCCCGAGATCCTGCTGCTCGACGAGGGGATCGGGGCGGTCGACGCCGACTTCTTGAAGAAGGCGCAGTCACGGCTGCAGGCACTGGTCGAGCGATCGGGGATCCTGGTCTTCGCCAGCCACTCCAATGAGTTCCTGGCCCGGCTGTGCAAGACCGCGATGTGGATCGACCACGGCTCGGTGAAAATGACCGGCGGGATCGAAGAGGTCGTGCGGGCCTACGAGGGCGAGGATGCCGCCCGCCATGTGCGCGAAGTGCTCGCCGAAACCCAGGGAGGGTGGGCCGCGCAGCAATGACCGCAGCGGCAGAAGCGGCGCAGAAGGTGTTCGCGGTCGTCGTCACCCACCGCAGGACCGACGATCTGGCCAAGTCCCTCGACGCGGTCAGCACCCAGACCCGCATGATCGATCACCTCATCGTCGTTGACAACGGCTCCGACGAGAAAGTGCGCGAGGTGGTTGCCGGTCAACCGGTTTCGACGACCTACCTCGGATCGCTGCGCAATCTCGGGGGTGCCGGCGGCTTCGCCCTGGGAATCCTGCACGCGCTCGCGCTCGGAGCCGACTGGGTGTGGCTTGCCGACGACGACGGCCGTCCGCGCGACAGCGATGTGCTGGGGACCCTGCTCGCGTGTGCGCGCAAGCACGGCCTGGCCGAGGTCTCGCCAATGGTCTGCGATCTCGACGACCCTGCGCGACTGGCCTTCCCGCTGCGCCGCGGTCTTGTCTGGCGCCGACACGTCGAGGAGCTTCGAGACGGGGATCACGATCTGCTGCCCGGTATCGCCTCCCTGTTCAACGGCGCACTGTTCCGGGCGGACACCTTCGCCGCCGTCGGCGTACCGGATCTGCGCCTGTTCGTGCGCGGGGACGAGGTCGAGATGCACCGTCGCCTGGTGCGCAGCGGGATGGCGTTCGGCACCTGTCTGGACGCCGTCTACCTGCACCCCTGCGGCAGCGATGAGTTCAAACCCATCCTCGGCGGGCGGATGCACACCCAGTATCCGGAGGATCCGGTGAAGCGATTCTTCACCTACCGCAACCGCGGCTTTCTGCTCAGCCAGCCCGGAATGCGCAGGCTACTGCCGCAGGAGTGGCTGCGCTTCGGCTGGTATTTCCTGGTCACCCGCCGGGATCCGAAGGGTTTGCGGGAGTGGATGCGGTTGCGCCGTCTGGGCCACGACGAGAGATTCAGCCCTCCGGGAGGCCGGCCATGACCTTCATCGACGCGGCCGCGCAATCCAAGACGTTCAGCCGGGCCTGGGGTGACCTGATCGAGGGCTTCGCCAAACGGGAACTGTGGCTGCATCTGGGCTGGCAGGACATCAAGCAGAAATACCGGCGCTCAGTCCTCGGGCCGTTCTGGATCACCATCGCCACCGGAACGACCGCGGTGGCGATGGGGCTGCTCTACGCCAAACTCTTCAAACTGCCCCTCTCCGAGCACCTTCCCTACGTGACGCTGGGATTGATCATCTGGAACATGATCAACGCCGCGATCCTCGAGGGGTCCGAGGTGTTCATCGCGAACGAGGGGCTGATCAAACAACTGCCCACTCCGCTGAGCGTGCACGTCTATCGGCTGGTCTGGCGCCAGATGATCCTCTTCGCCCACAACATCGTGATCTTCGTGGTGATCGCCGTCATCTACCCCAAACCATGGTCGTGGGCAGATCTGACGGTGATACCCGCCCTGGTGTTGATCATGCTCAACTGCGTCTGGGTGTCGTTCTGCTTCGGGATCCTGGCTACCCGGTACCGCGACATCGGTCCCCTGCTGGCCTCGCTGGTCCAGCTGCTGTTCTTCATGACACCGATCATCTGGAACGCCGAAACCCTGGAGCAGCAGGGTGCGCAGCGGTGGGCGAAGATCATCGAGCTCAACCCGCTGCTGCACTACCTCGACATCCTGCGCGCACCCCTGCTCGGGGCCGAGCAGGGTTTACACCACTGGGTCGTCGTTCTGGTGCTGACTGTGCTCGGGTGGTGCGCAGCCGCGCTCGCGCTGCGCCAGTACCGGGCCCGGGTCCCCTACTGGGTGTGACGGCGTTTCCGCGCCTCAGCAGGCCAATGAAGTCAGCGTGCCGGGACGAAGCATGCCGACCGCGTAGTCGGGTTGCTTCACTCTGCCCCCGGGACCGGCCCAGAGTCTCAGGGCCAGGGTTCCGTCCTGTGCCGCTACGACCGCGTCGTCCTGTCCGGGGTCTCGCGGAGTCAACCGCGCCACCGCACCCGTTCGGGTGTCGACGATCGTCGCGGAATACCCCAGGCTGGTTGTCGATCCACCCGCGTCGATGATGACCAGGGAATCGAAAACCAGCGCCGGCCGCAGAAACTCGGTGACCTCCACGTCGACTCCGGACACTGTCACGACTCCGGTCTGCGACGACCAGTAGCCGACGCCGGCACCGCCCTCGGGCGCGCTACTTATCCACCCGAAAGCCGTGCCGTCAGTGCCGAGAAGAGCTCGCTCTTCCGCTGACAGCCCGGCGACCTCGGTAGGCAGCGTGGCGGGCAGCCCCGACCATTCCGAACCGGTCCGGATATCCCGGATCGGGCCGGACGCGATGTCAGCCCGGTCACCCGTCACCGGATCGAATGAGTGGGCCACACCGTTGTCGCCGTTGTACTCGTCGCGGGTGATCCAGTACACCTTCCCGCCGGACAGCGCGAATCCGTCGAGGACATTGCGCTCCGGCGAGGCCGCGGCATCGCCGGCGGACTGTTCGGCTACGGTGCTCTGCACGCCGGTCTGCCGATCGATCGACTCCAGGCGCACGACCTGGGGCAGCACGCCGTTGGCGTTGCGCGGGCTGCGGACGACTTCGAATACGATCCACCGGTCGTCGATGCCGACTCCCCCGATGACGAACTCGTCGGGCTCGGGAAGGGTGGCGAGCTCTCGAACCGACTTGTCTGTTCCGATAAGGAGCAGATCGCGTGTTTGTCCGCTGTCTCGGACGGCGACGACCTCACCGGCGGGACTGACCGCGCGCGGGCTGCTCGACGTGCCGCCGGTGTCGACTCTGCTCGTGGCGATCACCTCTGTCCACTGCGCGGGGAGATCGACTGTGCATGCTCGCCGTTCAACCAGGACACTTTGCGCCGGCTGCCCAGCGCCGTCGGTTTCCCTGCCGCAGGCCGACGCGCCTACCGCCAGGACGACGCTCAGTGCCAGTACTGCCGCGGATGTCGGCGACCGACGCCATGCGATTCGCACGGTGATCATCCCGGGAGCATGCCGCGATCGGGTTCCGGTCCGAACCGAAAGCGCCTGCCGCTCACTTCGCTGGGTGTGATCCGAACGAAGCGCAGCTTCTCTGTTGCTATCCACGGCAGTAGCTGGGCCCGTTCGGCTTCGTGAATATCCTCGGCCGCAGTCAGGATCTTGGCGGTGCCGCGCAGGATCACGCTCCAGCCCTCCGCCACAGTGTGGTCGTCGGCCTCGAAGAGCACCCGCTCGTTCATCACCGTGGCGAACAGCTTCGTACCCTCCGCGGTCCGGAAGAGCACGGTACGGCGCTGGGTGACGAAGTTGACCGGGAAGATCTCCAGCTGGTCACCCATCGAGGTGACGAGCCGGCCCAGGGAGACACCGGAAAGCAACTGCCATGACTCGTCGTCGGCAAGTGCGGTCACCGGAGCCTGTTCGACGGGCATGGGCGTGATTCTGTCGGCCGGGATCTCCGCTGCGCAAGGGCCGAAGGGCCCTTGCCGGCAAGTAAGCTTCCCGCGATGGCCGAGATCGCGTCGCCGACACCGCTGAGCCTGCGGACCCAGGTGCTGAGGTTCATCCTCACCGGGGGTTTCTCGGCCGTAGTGGACTTCGGTCTCTACCTGTTTCTCTACCGGTCCGGGCTGCAGGTCGACATCGCCAAGGCGATCGGATTCGTCGCCGGCACCCTCACCGCCTACCTGATCAACCGGCGCTGGACGTTCGCCGCGGCACCCAGCCGAGCCCGATTCGCTGCCGTGATGACGCTGTACGCGCTGACCTTCGCCGTCCAGGTCGGGCTCAACCACCTGTGCCTGCGCCTGTTCGACTACCAGGGCTGGGCGGTGCCGGTGGCGTTCGTGATCGCGCAGGGCACCGCCACGGTGATCAACTTCGTCGTCCAGCGGGTGTGGATCTTCCGGGTCCGCTGAGCGGGCCCGCCCTCGCGGTACCCTCATCACGATGTCCGCGACCAGTGTGACCAGCACGAGACTGCAGCAGCTGAGCGGCTGGGGCCGCACTGCTCCCAGTGTCGCCCGGGTGTTGACGACCCCCGATCCCGAGGTCATCGTCAAGGCCGTCGCGGAAGCCGCGGACGAGGTATCCGAGGGCCGCCATCGGGGTGTCATCGCGCGCGGGCTGGGCCGCTCCTACGGTGACAACGCGCAGAACGGCGGGGGTCTCGTCATCGATATGACGGCCCTGAACCGTATTCACCGCATCGACGGTTCGTCGCGGCTCGTCGATGTCGACGCGGGTGTCAGTCTGGACACCCTGATGCGCGCGGCGCTGCCCTTCGGTCTGTGGGTTCCCGTGCTGCCCGGCACCCGTCAGGTCACCATCGGCGGAGCGATCGGTTGCGACATCCACGGGAAGAACCACCACAGCGCCGGAAGCTTCGGTAGCCACGTCCGCTCCATGGAGCTGCTGACCGCCGACGGGCAGGTCCAGACGATCACCCCGCAGGGCCCGACCGCGCCGCTGTTCTGGGCCACCGTCGGAGGCAACGGCCTCACCGGCATCATCCTTCGCGCAACCATTGAGATGACGCCGACCGAGACCGCGTACTTCATCGCTGACGGAGACGTCACCTCGGGCCTGGATGAGACGATCGCCTTCCACAGCGACGGCAGTGAAGCCAACTACACCTACTCCAGCGCCTGGTTCGACGCGATCAGCCCACCGCCGAAGCTGGGCCGGGCAGCCATCTCCCGCGGGTCACTGGCGCGAGTCGACCAGCTGCCGCCGAAGTTGCAGCGCGACCCGCTGAAGTTCAGCGCACCGCAGCTGCTCACATTCCCCGACATCTTCCCCAACGGACTGGCCAACAAGTACACGTTCGGCCCGATCGGCGAGTTGTGGTACCGCAAGTCGGGCACATACCGGGCAAAGGTCCAGAACCTGACCCAGTTCTATCACCCGCTCGACATGTTCGCGGAGTGGAACCGGGCCTACGGCCCCGCGGGATTCCTGCAGTATCAGTTCGTCGTACCCACTGAGGCGGTAGACGAATTCAAGGCGATCATCATTGACATGCAACGCTCGGGCCACTACTCGTTCCTCAACGTCTTCAAGCTGTTCGGAGCGGGTAACGAGGCTCCGCTGAGCTTCCCCATCCCCGGCTGGAACGTCTGTGTCGACTTCCCGATCAAGGCGGGACTCAACGAGTTCATCACCAGCCTGGATCGCCGTGTGCTGGAGTTCGGCGGCCGGCTCTACACCGCGAAGGACTCCAGAACGACCGCGGAGACCTTCCATGCCATGTACCCGCGGATCGACGAGTGGATTGCTGTTCGCCGAAGCGTCGACCCCACCGGCGTTTTCGCCTCGGACATGGCCCGACGACTGGAGTTGCTGTAGATGGTCCTCGATGCGGTAGGAAATCCCCAAACCGTCTTATTGCTCGGCGGAACGTCGGAGATCGGCCTGGCAATCTGTCAACGCTACCTGCGCAACTCCCCGGCCCGGGTCATCCTGGCTGCGCTCCCTGACGATCCGGGCCGTGAAGACGCCGTCGCGCTCATGCGGTCTTCCGGCGCAACGGCGGTGACGCTCGTCGACTTCGACGCAGTCGACACGGCAAGCCACCCCGCGGTCATCGACGAGTGCTTCAGCTCTGGCGACGTGGATGTCGCCATCGTCGCGTTCGGCTTACTCGGCGATGCCGAGGAGCTTTGGCAGGACCAGACCAAAGCCGTCCAGATCGCCGAGATCAACTACACCGCCGCGGTTTCCGTCGGAGTGCTGCTCGGGGAGCGGATGCGTGAGCAGGGCTTTGGGCAGATCATCGCGATGAGTTCAGCCGCCGGGGAGCGGGTTCGGCGGTCGAACTTCGTCTACGGCTCGACCAAAGCCGGACTCGACGGCTTCTACCTCGGGTTGGGAGAAGCTCTTCGCGACTACGGGGTTCGCGTACTGGTGATCCGGCCCGGCCAGGTCCGTACGCGCATGAGCGCCCATGTGAAAGAGGCGCCGCTGACCGTCGACAAAGAGTATGTGGCCGATCTTGCGGTCGGCGCGGCCGCCAAGGGTAAGGAACTGGTCTGGGCACCGGGCGCCTTTCGCTACGTGATGATGGTTCTGCGGCACATTCCGCGATCGATTTTCCGCAAACTACCGATCTAGCATGCGGATCGCGCTGACGACTGCCGCCCACATGGCCGCGGCCACGGTTGTGGCGACGGCGGTGTCGGTGGTCGCACTTGCGGCGATAGCACGCGTCGACTGGCCCGCGTTTCCGTCGTCCAACCAGTTACACGCGTTGACGACCGTGGGCCAGGTCGGGTCACTGATCGGACTGCTCGTGGTCGGCGTGCTGTGGCGCAGGAACAAGCGGTGGCTCGCCCGGATCGGGGCGGCGGTGTTCCTGTCCGCGTTCGCTGTGGTGAGCCTGGGCATGCCCCTGGGCGCCACGAAGCTGTATCTGTTCGGTATCTCGGTGGACCAGCAGTTCCGGACGGAGTACCTCACCCGGCTCACCGACTCCGCCGCCCTGCGCGACATGACCTACATCGGGCTGCCGCCGTTCTACCCCCCGGGTTGGTTCTGGATCGGAGGGCGTGCGGCGGCGCTGACCGGCACACCCGGCTGGGAGATCTACAAGCCGTGGGCCATCACCTCCATAGCGATCGCGACAGCGGTGGCGATGGTGCTGTGGTCGCAGCTGGTCCGATTCGAGTACGCACTCGCAGTCACCGCCGCCACGGCGGCCGTCACGGTGGCGTTCAGTTCCCCTGAGCCCTACAGCGCGGTGATCACCGTGCTGATCCCGCCGGTGCTGGTGCTGGCCTGGGCGGGGCTGCGGGCGTCCGGCGCCCGTCGCGGTTGGGCGGCGGCCACGGGAGTCGGGATCTTCCTGGGTTTCGCCGCGACCTTCTACACACTGCTGCTGGCGTACACGGCCTTCACGGTCACCGTGATGGCAGTGGCTGCAGCGGCGATCCGACGCAGCCCCGCGCCCCTGCTTCGACTCGCCGGGACGGCGGTGATCGCCGCCGCCATCGCGGCAATCACCTGGCTACCGTTCCTGCTGCGGGCAGCCCGCAGCCCGATCAGCAACGCCGGCAGTCCCCAGCACTATCTGCCCGGCGACGGCGCGGTGCTGAACTTCCCGATGGTTGCGCCCACGCTCTTGGGCGGGTTGTGCATGCTCGGCACGCTCTGGCTGGTCTGGCGTGCCAGATCGTCAGTTCGCGCGGCGGCGTTGGGGATCGGTGTGCTCTCGTTGTACGCCTGGTCGCTGCTTTCGATGCTGACCACCCTGGCCGGAACCACCCTGCTGTCCTTTCGCCTGCAGCCTGCTCTCACCGTGCTGCTCGCGGCGGCCGGGGTCTTCGGCTTCGTCGACGTCGCGCTGTGGGCGGCGAAGCGCTGGAACCGCAGAGCTGTGGGCGTGGCGGTTGCGGTCGGCCTGATCGGTGCGATCAGCTTCAGCCAGGACATCCCGAACGTGCTGCGGCCCGACATCACCGTCGCCTACACCGACACCGACGGCGACGGGCAGCGCGGGGATCGCCGGCCACCCGGAGCCGAAAGGTTCTACGACCGGGTCGACGCCGCGATCCGGCAGGCCACCGGAAAACCGCGCGACGAAACCGTTGTGATGACAGCCGACTACAGCTTCCTGTCGTTCTATCCCTACTACGGGTTCCAAGGTTTGACGTCGCACTACGCCAATCCGCTGGCCCAGTTCGACGAGCGGGCCGCCGCGATCGAGTCGTGGAGTGAACTTTCCACCGCCGACGAATTCGTGGCCGCGCTGGATGCGCTGGCCTTCGAGCCGCCCACGGTGTTTCTGATGCGCCGGGGCGGTGCAGCCGGATCGTCGGACATCTTCACCCTGCGGTTGGCCGAGGACGTCTACCCCAACCAGCCCAACGTCCGCCGGTACACCGTCGAACTGCCTGCTGAGCTGTTCGCCCCGCCGCACTTCGAGGTCACCACCATCGGGCCCTTCATCTTGGCCGTCCGCGCGAATTAGGATTGCGCCCCGTGGCGAGGCTAGACCGGTGAAGCGAGTTAACTACCGGACCGCCCGCACCGTCGCGGCCGTCGCCGGACTGCTGGGGGCCGCACTCGCGATCGCGACGCCGTTTCTTCCGGTCACGCAGACGACCGCGCAACTGAACTGGCCGCAGGACGGCGCCCTGGCCAGTGTCACCGCCCCGCTGATCGGATATGTGGCCACCGACCTCACGATCAGCGTTCCGTGCCAGACCGCGGCCGGGCTGACCGGAGATCCCGCCACCACGGTGCTGCTGTCGACGGTGCCCAAGCAGGCGCCCAAGGCGGTCGACCGCGGACTGCTCATTGAGCGCACCAACGATGACCTCGTCGTCGTCGTGCGCAACACCCCGGTGGTTGTCGCGCCGATGGACCGGGTCCTGCGACCCGACTGCGACAAACTCGTGGTGACCGCACGGGCCGACAGCGTCACCGGCGAGTTCGTCGGCCTCACCCGGACACCGGAGCCCGGCGACTCCGACACCGCCGGTCCGCTTCGCGGTGAGCGCAGCGGCTACGACTTCCGCCCTCAGATCGTCGGGGTGTTCACCGACCTGTCCGGACCCGCGCCGCCCGGTTTGAGCCTCTCGGCCACGATCGACACCCGATACAGCAGCGCACCGACGGCTCTGAAGATGATCGCGATGATTCTCGGGGTGCTCCTCACCGTCACCGCGCTGATCGCCCTGCACGTGCTCGACAGCGCGGACGGAGTCCGGCACCGGCGGATACTGCCACTGCGCTGGTGGTCGGTGACGGCGTTGGACACCCTGGTCGTCGCGGTGCTGGTGTGGTGGCACTTCGTGGGCGCCAACACCTCCGACGACGGCTACATCCTCACCATGGCCCGGGTGTCCGAGGGCGCCGGGTACATGGCCAACTACTACCGCTGGTTCGGTACGCCAGAAGCCCCGTTCGGCTGGTATTACGATCTGCTGTCCCTGTGGGCGCACGTCTCCACGGCCAGCATCTGGATGCGGCTGCCGACGTTGCTGATGGCGATGGCCTGCTGGTGGCTGATCAGCCGCGAGGTGATCCCCCGGCTCGGGAACGCGGTGAAGGCCAGCCGCGCGGCCGCCTGGACCGCCGCCGGGATGTTCCTCGCGGTCTGGCTGCCGCTGAACAACGGCTTGCGCCCCGAACCCATCATCGCGCTGGGCATTCTGTTGACCTGGTGCTCGGTCGAGCGCGGCGTGGCGACCAGCCGACTGCTTCCGGTCGCGATGGCCTGCGTCGTGGGTGCCCTGACCCTGTTCTCCGGCCCGACCGGCATCGCCTCGATCGGCGCGCTGCTGGTGGCCGTGGGCCCGCTGCGCACCATCCTGCGCCGCCGTTCGGCCCAGTTCGGCGCGCTGCCGCTGGTGGCACCCATTCTGGCCGCGAGCACCGTGACGCTCATCCTGATGTTCTCCGACCAGACCTTCGCCGCGGTGGTCCAGGCCAACGCCCTCAAGCGCGCTGTCGGACCGAGTCTGAGTTGGTTCGACGAGCACACCCGCTACGAACGGCTCATGCTGGCGACCCCGGACGGCTCGATCGCCCGGCGATTCGCGGTCCTTGTCCTCATCGTCGCCCTGGCGGTGTCGGTGGCGATGATGCTGCGCCGCGGCCACATCCCGGGCACGGCGACCGGACCGAGCAAGCGCATCGTGGGAATCACCATCATCTCGTTTCTGGCCATCATGTTCACTCCCACCAAGTGGACCCACCATTTCGGAGTCTTCGCCGGGCTGGCCGGGTCGCTCGGGGCACTCGCCGCGATCGCCGTCTCGCCGGCGGTGATGCGCTCCCGGCGCAACCGGGCGGTGTTCGCCGCGGTGGTGCTGTTCGTGGTCGCGCTGTCCTTCGCGAGTGTGAACGGCTGGTGGTACGTCTCCAACTTCGGTGTGCCGTGGGGCAATCAATTCCCCGAGTGGCGGCTGGGTTTCACCACCGTGCTGTTGGGACTGTCGCTGATTGCCCTGCTGACGGCCGCGTGGTACCACTTCTCCGACCGCGACGGACCCGGGCGGGCACGGGCGGCGCCATTGGCGCTTGCGACCTGGGTACTGGTGGCCTTCGAGGTGGCATCGCTGACGTTGGCGATGATCATTCAGTACCCGGCGTGGTCGGTGGGACGCTCGAATCTCGAGGCCCTGAGGGGCCGCAGCTGCGGGCTGGCGACCGACGTGATGGTCGAGCAGAACCCCAATGCCGGCATGCTCACCCCGATCGGGGTTCCGGTCGGCGACGGCCTCGGAAGGGTGACGGCAAACAGCTTCACCCCCAACGGTATTCCGGCCGCCCTCTCGGCGGTGATGGAGCCCCCGGGTGGGGGCAGCCTGGTCGACGCGGCCGACGAGCAGATCGACGGCACCGTTTCTGATTCGGGCACCGGGGACGGGATCCTGTCGACGGCCGGCATCAACGGGTCGCGGACGCGACTGCCCTATGGTCTGGACCCCGCCACGACACCCGTCATGGGCAGTTGGCGGGCAGGCACCCAGCAGGCCGCGGCACTGCGCTCGGCGTGGTACCGGCTGCCTGCGGCCGACGCGCGCGGGGGTGACACCCCGCTGCTCGTGGTCTCGGCGGCCGGCCGGTTCGATCCCGAGGAACTCTCGGTGCAATGGGCCACCGACGCCGGCGCGGCCGCGGGCAAGCCCGGCGGCGCGATGTCCTTCGCCGATATCGGCGCCGCCCCGGCATGGCGCAACCTGCGCGCGCCGCTCTCGGCGATTCCCTCGGAGGCGACGGTGGTCCGGCTGGTCGCCACCGACGACGACCTCTCGCCACGGCATTGGATTGCGGTCACACCGCCACGTATCCCGACCCTGCAGACGCTGCAGCAGGTCGTCGGATCCCAGGATCCGGTGCTGCTGGACTGGCTGGTGGGTCTGGCGTTTCCGTGCCAGCGGCCCTTCGGACACGACAACGGGGTGACCGAGGTGCCGAGGTGGCGGATTCTGCCCGACCGGTTCGGGGCCGAAGCCAACTCCCCGGTCATGGACAACATCGGCGGCGGCCCGCTGGGTGTCAGCGAGTTGCTGTTCCAGGCGACCACGGTGCCGACCTACCTCAAGGACGACTGGTTCCGCGACTGGGGTGCCCTGCAGCGACTCGCGCTCTACTACCCGGATGCGCGCCCGGCCCGGCTGCAGCTGGGCACCGCCGTCCGCAGCGGGCTGTGGAGCCCCGCGCCGCTGCGCCCGACGTAGGTCTGGGTCGCCTACCATCAGGGCTCGTGCCCAGCGACCGCGCCGAGTCCGTCCGGATCGCCCGGCTCGTCGCCATCGTCGCTGGTCTGGCGGGAGTCCTGATGTGCGCACTGACCCCGCTGCTGCCGGTCGAACAGACCACCGCCACCATCGGGTGGCCGCAGGGTGCGGGCCCGGACGGGAATGTCGGCAACATCACCGCACCACTGGTCTCCGGTGCGCCCGCGGCCCTCGCGGTGTCGATCCCCTGTCCGGCGATCGCCTCCCTGCCCCCGGCGGGCGGGCTGGTGTTCGCAACCAACCCTCCCGCCGGCATCGACGCCACGCGCAACGGGCTTTTCGTGCGCGCCAACGCCGATTCGGTAGTGGTGGCATTCCGCGATTCCGTCGCCGCGGTCGCGCCCCGCGCAGCGGTGTCGGCCGGGGCCTGCAGCGCGCTGCGGATCGATGCCGGTCCGGGTGGGGTCAGCGCGGAATTCCTCGGAATCCCCGGCGCCGCAGGTTCCCTGCCGCCGGACAAGAAGCCCCAGGTGACCGGTGTTTTCACCGAGTTGAAGGTGCCCGCACAGCCGGGATTGTCGGCACGCATCGCCATCGACACCCGGTTCATCAGCCACCCCACGACGCTCAAGCGGGCCGCGATGGTGACCGGGCTGGGGTGCGTCATCGCCTCGATCGTCGCGCTGGCGGCACTCGACCGCCGCCGGTGCCAGCCACGACCGGCGCGCGACGCGCGCCACCCGGCGGGACACCGGGCCAGGCACTGGCCGACCGACACCGCCGTCATCGGCACCTTGGCCGTTTGGCACGTGATCGGCGCGATCTCCTCCGATGACGGCTACAACCTCACCATGGCGCGGATCTCCGGCGAGGCCGGCTACGTCGCGAACTACTACCGCTTCTTCGGGACCACCGAGGCGCCGTTCGACTGGTATCAGTCGGTGCTGGCCCAACTGGCCTCGGTCAGCACCGCGGGAATCTGGATGCGGCTGCCCGCCACCGCCGCGGGAATCCTCGGCTGGCTGATTCTCAGCCACCGGATACTGCCCCGACTGGGTTCGGGCGTTTCAGGCATCAGCCGCAGCCGGGTCGCGGTCGCCACCGCCGGGGCGTTGTTCCTCGCCGCCTGGCTACCGTTCAACAACGGTCTGCGCCCTGAGCCGCTCATCGCCCTCGCGGTCCTGCTGGTCTGGATGCTCACCGAGCGCACCATCGCCACCCACCGCCTGGTTCCGACGGCACTGGCGATCGTGGTCGCCGTGTTCAGCGTGACGCTGGCTCCACAGGGACTCGTCGCGCTCGCCCCGCTGCTGGTCGGTTCGCGGGCCATCGCCACGGTCATCCGCCGGCGAAACCCCGCCGACGGAGTCGCGGCAAGCCTGGCACCGCTCGCCGCGGCGCTGTCGGTGGTCTTCGTCGTCGTGTTCCGTGACCAGACGCTGGCCACCGTGGCCGAATCGGCACGCATCAAGTACGTCGTCGGACCGACCATCTCGTGGTACCAGGATTTCCTGCGCTACTACTTCCTCACCGTCGAGGAGAACGTGGAGAGCTCGCTGACGCGACGCTTCGCTGTGCTGGTGATGGTGCTCTGTCTCTTCATGGTGCTCGCGGTGTTGCTGCGTCGCGGCGGGGTGGCGGGCGTCGCCAGAGGTCCGGTGTGGCGACTGATCGGCAGCACTGCCCTGGGCCTGCTGCTGCTGACCTTCACCCCGACCAAGTGGGCGGTCCAGTTCGGAGCGTTCGCCGGTCTGACCGCCGCTCTCGGCGCGGTCACCGCGTTCGCTTTCGCCACAGTCGGGCTGCATAACCGGCGTAACCTCGCGCTCTACCTCACCGCACTGCTGTTCGTTCTGGCGTGGGCGACGTCGGGGATCAACGGTTGGTTCTACGTCGGCAACTACGGGGTGCCCTGGTACGACCGGCAGCCGGTGCTCGCCCACCGCCCCGTTACGACGCTCTTCCTGGCCCTGGCGATCCTGACCGGTCTGGTCGCCGCCTGGCTGCACTTCAGGATGGACTACGCCGGGCGCACCCAGGTCAAGAACACCCGGCGCAATCGGATCCTGGCTGCCACGCCCCTGCTCGTCTTCGCGACGATCATGGTCCTGCTCGCGGTCGGGTCGATGGCCAAGGGGTTCGCGCAGCGCTACCCCGCCTACACCACCGCCAAGGCGAATCTCGCCGCGCTGCGCTCGGGACTCGCCCCGTCCAGCTGCGCCATGGCCGACGACGTCCTCGTCGAAGCCGACACCAACGCCGGGATGCTCACCCCCGCCCCCGGCCAGAAGTGGGGACGCTACGGCCCGCTGGGTGGCGAGAACCCCGTCGGCTTCACCCCCAACGGGATCAGCGACACCCTGGAGCCGACCGAGCCTTTCGTCGCCAACCCCGGCACCGTCAACTCCGACGGCTCGCCCAACAAACCCAACGCCGGCGTCGCCTACGCGGGCGGCACCGGCGGCGGCTACGGCCCGATCGGGGTGAACGGCTCGCGGGTATTCCTGCCGTTCGGCCTCAACCCGGCGACCACTCCGGTCCTGGGCAGCTACCAGGAGAACACGGTGGCCGCCAAGGCCACCTCGGCCTGGTACGACCTGCCGCCGCGGACACCGGACCGGCCGCTGGTGACCGTCTCCGCCGCCGGAGCGATCTGGTACTACGACGAGGAGGGCGAGTTCAACTACGGCCAGTCCCTGAAACTACAGTGGGGCGTGCGCCGAGCCGACGGCACGTTCGAAGTCCTGGACATGGTCCAGCCGATCGACACGATCGCCCAGAAGGCGTGGCGCAACTTGCGCTTCCCGCTGGCGTGGGCGCCGCCGCAGGCCAACGTGGCCCGCATCGTCGCCGATGACCCCAACCTCAGTACCGACCAATGGTTCGGCTTCACACCGCCGCGGGTTCCGGTGCTGCAGACCGCCCAGCAGTTCCTGGGCACCCAGACCCCGGTCCTGATGGACATCGCCACCGCCGCGAACTTCCCCTGCCAGCGTCCCTTCGCCGAGCGGCTCGGCGTGGCGGAGTTGCCGCAGTACCGCATCCTGCCCAACCTCAAACAGGTGGTGGTGTCGTCGAACTTGTGGCAGTCGGCCCGGGCCGGTGGACCGTTCCTGTTCATCCAGGCGCTGCTGACGACCTCCACCGTGCCGACCTACCTGCGCGACGACTGGTACCGGGACTGGGGTGCGATCGAGCGCTACATCCGGGTGGTGCCGGCCGGCCAGGCCCCCGACGCGGTGATCGAGCAGGGTGCCGAGCGGGTGTACGGCTGGAGTCGCAACGGACCGATCCGGGCGCTGCCGTGACCCAGACGATGCCCGCCGTGGCCCGTGAGACCGCCCCCGAGGTGACGGTCATCCGGTGGGTGGCCGTCGTCTCGGGGCTGCTCGGCTTCGTGCTCTCGGCCCTGACCCCGTTGTTGCCGGTCGTCCAGACCACCGCCACACTCACCTGGCCGCAGGGGGGTCAGCTGAGCAACGTCACCGCTCCGCTGATCTCCCAGGCGCCGGTGTCGCTGACCGCGACCGTGCCGTGCGACGTCATCCGCGCGATGCCACCCGAGGGCGGGATGGTCATGGGCCTTGCCCCCCAGAAGGGCAAGGACGCGGCGCTGAATTCGCTGTTCGTCACCGTCACCGGGAAGCGAGTCGACATCACCGACCGCAACGTCGTGATCGCCAGCGTCGCACGCGAGAAAGTCGAAGCGCCCGGCTGCCAGCGCATCGAGATCACCTCAACCACGGCGGGTACCTTCGCCACCTTCGTCGGCCTGCCCCCCGTCACCGACACACAGGGCGCCAACGCGGCTCAGCGCGGATCGGAGTTTCTGCGAACCGGCTTCCCCGACCCCAACCTGCGCCCGGCGATCGTCGGCGTGTTCACCGATCTGAGTGGTCCGGCCCCGCCGGGATTGAGCGTCTCGGCTGTCATCGACACCCGATTCACCACCACGCCGACGGCGGTCAAACTCGCCGCCATGCTGCTGGCGTGGGCGGCGACAGCGGTGGCGATCGCCGCGCTGTGGCGGCTCGACCGGCTTGACGGCCGCCGCATGCGCACGCTGATCCCGCAACGGTGGCGCACCGTCACCGCCGTCGATGCGACGGTCATCACAAGCTTTCTGGTGTGGCATGTGTTGGGCGCCAACTCCTCCGACGACGGCTACATCCTCGGGATGGCGCGTGTCGCCGATCGGGCCGGCTACATGTCGAACTACTTCCGCTGGTTCGGCAGCCCCGAGGATCCCTTCGGCTGGTACTACAACCTGCTCGCCCTGATGGCCCGCGTCAGCGACGCCAGCATCTGGATGAGGCTGCCCGACCTGGTGTGCGCGCTGCTGTGCTGGCTGCTGCTGTCCCGGGAGGTGCTGCCCCGGTTGGGCCCCGCGGTAGCACGCAGCAGACCCGCGCTGTGGGCGGCAGGTCTCGTTCTGCTGGCCGCCTGGATGCCGTTCAACAACGGCCTGCGCCCCGAGGGCCAGATCGCCACCGGCGCATTGATCACCTACGTGCTGATCGAGCGCGCCATCAGTTCAGGACGCTTGACCCCGGCGGCGTTCGCGATTCTCACCGCGGCGTTCACCCTGGGTATCCAGCCGACCGGCCTGATCGCGGTGGCCGCGCTGATCGCCGGGGGCCGGCCGCTGCTGCGCATCCTGGTGCGGCGGCGCGCGGTCGTCGGGACCTGGCCGCTGGTGGCACCACTGCTGGCCGCCGGAACCGTCATCCTCACCGTGGTGTTCGCCGACCAGACCCTGGCGACCGTGCTCGAGGCGACCCGAATCCGCACCGACATCGGACCGAGCCAGGAGTGGTACACCGAGAACCTGCGCTACTACTACCTGATCCTGCCCACCGTAGATGGGTCTCTGTCGCGCCGGTTCGGGTTCCTCATCACCGCACTGTCGCTGTTCATCTCGATGTTCATCATGCTGCGCCGCAAACGCGTTCCTGGTGTCGCTCGCGGCCCCGCCTGGCGGTTGATGGGTGTCATCTTCGGAACGATGTTCTTCCTGATGTTCACCCCCACCAAGTGGGTGCATCACTTCGGCTTGTTCGCCGCGGTCGGGGCGGCGATGGCGGCCCTGGCCACCGTGCTGGTCTCACCGGCGGTGCTGCGATGGTCGCGGAACCGGATGACGGTCGTCACGGCGGTCCTGTTTCTCTTGGCGCTGTGCTTCGCCACCACCAACGGCTGGTGGTATGTGTCCAGCTACGGGGTTCCGTTCAACAACGACATGCCCCGCTTCGCCGGCGTGAGCGTCAGCACGGTGTTCTTCACGCTGTTCGCTGCGTCGGCGGTGTACACCTTCTGGCTGCACTTCGCGTCACGATCGCGTGGCGAGGGCCGCATCGCCCGGGCATTGACCGCGGCGCCGATCCCGGTGGCCGCCGGGTTCATGGTCGTGGTGTTCATCGCCTCCATGGCTGCCGGGGTGGTGCGCCAGTACCCCACCTACTCCAACGCGTGGGCGAATGTGCGGGCGCTGTCCGGAGGGTGCGGACTGGCCGACGACGTCCTGGTCGAACCTGACGCCAACGCGGGATTCCTCACCGCCCTGCCCGGCGAGTACGGCAGGCTCGGACCGCTGGGCGGACCCGGCCCGATCGGTTTCACACCGAACGGTGTGCCGGAAAAGATTGTTGCCGAGGCGATCCGGGTCAACACCCCGATGCCGGGCGTCGACTACGACTGGTCCGCCCCGACCCGGCTGGGGCGTCCCGGTATCAACGGCTCGACCGTTCCGCTTCCCTACGGCCTGGATCCGGCCCGGGTTCCAGTGGCGGGAAGCTACGTCGACTCCGCGCAGCAGGAGAGCACGCTGACCTCCGCCTGGTACCGGTTGCCGCCCGACGACGGCGGGCATCCGCTGGTGGTGGTCACCGCTGCGGGCACCATTGCCGGCAACAGTGTGCTCAACGGGCGCACCGACGGCCAGAGCGTGCTGCTGGAATACGGCAGGCCCGGGCCCGACGGGAGTGTTATCGCGGCCGGCCGGGTCGAACCCTACGATCTGGGTCCGGCGCCGTCCTGGCGCAACCTGCGATTCGCGCGCGATTCAATTCCCGCCGACGCGACCGCCGTGCGGGTGGTCGCCGAGGACCGGTCGCTGTCGCTGGGCGACTGGATCGCCGTCACCCCGCCACGGGTACCCGAACTTCGCTCGGTGCAGCAGTACGTCGGTTCGACGCAGCCGGTGCTGATGGACTGGGCGGTGGGTCTGGCTTTCCCGTGCCAGCAGCCGATGCTGCACGCCGATGGCGTCACCGAGGTGCCTCGGTACCGGATCACCCCCGACTACACCGCCAAGAAGCAGGACACCGACACCTGGCAGGACGGTCGCAACGGCGGCCTGCTGGGAATCAGCGATCTGCTGCTGCGGGCGCAGGTGATGGCGACCTACCTCTTCGATGACTGGGGCCGCGACTGGGGGTCGCTGCGCAAGTTCGACACGATCGTCGACGCCGAGCCGGCCGAATTGGAACTGGGCAGCGCCACCCGCAGCGGGTTGTGGACACCGGGACCCCTCCGGATCAAGCCCTGACGCTCCGTCACGACGGAGCGCGCAGCCGATCGGGCTGCTGGGACCACACCGCTGGCCCGCTCGGGCCGTCGGTGCTCGCACAGTAGGCGGGTGCTCCGGTCGGGTCGACCGCGGCTGCACCGAGCACCGCGCAGTCGGCTCCGATCACCACCACCGGCAGATCCATCCGTGCCGAGACGGCCGGCGGCGGCGGAGTCGGGGCCGGGGCGGTGTCGCGGCGCCCGCGCTGATGTCCCAGCACCAGAGCGGCCGAGACGGCGAGCCCCGCGACGAGCAGAGCGCCCACCCCGGCGAGCAGCCAGCGGCGGCGCGACGTCGGTTCGGGCAGCCGGTGGCGCGGCGCCGCCCCGTGTTCGGCGCCCGCCGCCCATCGCATCGCCAGCGCGAAGTCGCGGCAGCGCTCGAAGCGGTCCGCGGGGTCCTTGGCCAGTGCCCTGGTGAACACCGGCCCGAACCGGCCCAGTTCCGGTCGCCGCTCGCCGATGGCGGGCGGCTCCGAGCTCAGGTGGTGGCTGATGACGACGGTGGGATTGCTGAAGGCGAACGGAGCCGCGCCGGTCAACAGGTGATAGGCGGTCGAGGCCAGCGCGTACTGATCGGCGCGGCCGTCGATCTCCTCACCTTTGAGTTGCTCCGGCGCGGCATAACTGACCGTCCCGACGGTCATATCGGCTCCGGTGAGGGTGCTGACGCGGCCGATCTGACGGGCAACCCCGAAGTCGACCAGCATGATGCGATCGTCTCCGGATTCCGGCAGGCCGAGCAGAATGTTCGCCGGTTTGATGTCGCGGTGCAGCAGCCGACGGCCGTGTGCGTAGTCCAGCGCGTCGGCGACGGCCGAGACGATGCGCACCACCTCGGCGGGCGGCACGCCCTCAGGATGGCGACTCAGCAGCCGCGCGGCGTCGATCCCGTCGATGAACTCCATCGCAATCCAGAGCCTGCCGTCGTACTCGCCCCGGTCGTAGATGGTGACGATGTGCGGATGACGGAGGGTGGACACCATCTCGGCTTCGAGGGTGAAGCGCTGACGGTATTCCTCGTCGTGACTGACCGCGGTGCCGAGCACCTTCAGCGCATCGCGCCGGGGCAACCGGGGATGCTGGGCGAGGTAAACCTCGCCCATTCCCCCGACCCCGAGCAGACGGACGATGGTGTAGCCGGCGAAAATCTGGCCATCCGTCAGAGGAATGTGCTCGGTCGCGTGCTCCGGCGGCTGGCCGGTCATCCCGGTGCGACGGCCCGCAGCCGCGTCAGAACGCCGGCGCTCAATCGGGCGAGCTCGGCGATCTCGTCGCCGTCGAGCACCGCGGTGAGGATCTCGGCCATCCGCCGATTGGTCGCCTCCTCGACATCGGCATAGTCCTGCTTGCGGTCGGCGCCGTCGGCGAACGGCTCCGACCAGCCGAACATCCGGGTGTAGTCGGGACCGTGGCTGAGCATGTGCGCCTGCACCGGGGTGACCCCGGAAACGGTCAACGCGCTGAAATGCACCTCGGCTCGCAGCTCACGCAGGACGAACATCACCTGCAGGGCACGGCCGGCGGTGTCGTCGGTCAGCGGCATCGTGCGCCACCCGGCGTAGAGGGGCAGCCCCGCCCCGGGGGTGGCCTTGATCACCCGCTCCCCCAGCGCCGCGATGCGGGCGAGCCCCTCGGCCCCGGCGAGGTGCCGGCCGGCGAAACCGGCCACCTGATCCCAGTAGAGGGCGGCCGCGCCGGCCGCGTCGCGCACCGCGACACCGGCCTCCCAGCAGGTGCGCACGAACTCGGGTTCGAAGACCACGAACACCGCGCTGACGGTCACCGCGTTCGTCTCTCCCAGCACGCCGCCGCGGCCGGCGACATATCCGGCGAACGGGTTGGCGTAGCCGGCTTCGACGCTCTCGGCGAGGGTCTCGGGGTGCAGCATGAAGATCCCGACCGCCTCGCCGACTGCCGCGCCGGCGGTCCGGGTGTCCTCCAGCAGCGTGCCCTTGCTCATCGGTCTGCTCCTTGCGTCAGTAGGGATAGTCCATCGGGACTTCGAGGGTGTTCAGGGTCATCGCGAGAGCGTCGTACTGCCCCACCAGCGTCACGAATTCGATGAGTTGCCGCGGCTCGAGGTGCCCGGCCAGCGCCTGCCAGTTGGCCGCTGACAGAGTCCGGTCGGCGAGCAGTTGATCGACCGCCGTCAGCATCACCTGATGCCGCTCGGAGAGCCCGGCGGCCTCCGGCCAGGCGAAGATCGCGGCCTGGGTGCGCTCATCGACCCCGCGGTCGAGGGCGATCCTGCGATGCTGCTGCAACTCGTACTCGCAGTCGCGACGGTGCCCGACGCGCAGGATCACCAACTCGGTGTCGCGCGGGGCCAGCCGGCCGCGGCGCAGCAACACCCCCGCGAACGGCGCCCACGTCCAGAACAACCGCCGGTGGCGGGCCAGCACGGTGAACAGGTGGATCTCGGGGACCTTCCACACCCGCGCGGCGAACCGGCAGAACATCCAGCCGAACCAGCCGAGCTCACGCCGGCCGCCGGGATCGACGCGCGGCGCCGGCAGCGACGACCCCGGTTCGCCGCCCTCGGCCGGTACGGGCTGCTGGGACACCCGATCATTAGACACCGGCACCGGCGGCCGGGAACACCCAACCGGCCTGCGCCGGGTGGCCTACATCCTCGACGTTCCCATCAGCCCCAAGACGATCGTCACCCACAACACCGCCCGCAGCCCGGGTCACCACCTGGACGAGATGTTGTCTGTCGAGACCCCGTCACACTGGCGTCAGCCTCCCACGAGACGTCCGGCCACGGCGATCACCACGCGTCTGGGCAACATCCGCGTGACGACCCGGGAGACGAAGGCGTTGGCTATGCCGTCGACAAAACTGGGTTTGCGGCCGGAGAGCGCACGTATCGTATGCTCAACGACCTGCTGCGGGGTTCGGGTGAAGGCAGACGCCGCCGCTCCCGACGCGGCACCTGCTGCCGCCTCACCAGCCAATTCGAAAAACGGCGTATCCGTCAATCCTGGACAAACCGCGACAACCCGGATGCCGTGCTCGCGTTCCTCGGCCCACAGCGCCTCGGTGAAGGAGAGCACGAAGGCCTTCGTGGCTCCATAGACCGCCATCTTGGGCAGCGGCTGAAAGGCCGCGGTCGACGCGATGTTGATGATCGTGCCGCTCCCCTGAGCCCGCATCTGCGGTAGGTAGCGCACGGTCGTCCCGACCAGTGTTCGGCAATTGAGTTCGATGGCGTCTTCAAGACGCTGTGGGTCGGCGTCAGCGACGTCACTGTGCGTCCCGAAGCCGGCGTTGTTCACCAGGACATCGACGTCGAGTCCTTGACGGGAGGTCTGCTCCCACAGTTCGGCGGCAGCTGTCGGCCGGGAGAGATCCATCGGGATGACGTTCACATCGACACCGTGCGCGGCGCGAAGCGTCGCCGCGAGTTCGTTGAGTTTGTCTTCACTGCGAGCCACCAGGACGAGATCGTCACCACGTGCTGCGAACTGCCGAGCGAACTCGGCTCCGATCCCGGTCGACGCTCCGGTGATCAAGGTCGCCATCCGCCACCTCCATCCGGACGCCATCGTAGAGGTCTGCCATCCGGCGTAGAATGACCGTATGCCAGGTCCGCAGCGGGTCAGCGGACTCGACGCCAGTTTCCTCTCCCTGGAAACGGCAATTCAGCCCCTTCAAGTGTTTTCGGTCATCGAATTGAATCCGGAGACGATTCCCGGCGGATATGACTATCAGCACCTGCGCGACCGGATAGCAGAGCGGGTCGGGGCCGTACCGGAACTACGGGAGAAACTTTCCTGCGGTGTCCTGGATCTGGATCACCCCGTTTGGGTTGAAGATGCGGATTTCGACATTGACCGCCATGTCCATCGGATCTCTCTGCAATCACCTGGTGGGCGGCAGGAGTTCACCGAAGCCTGCAGCCGGCTGGCCGGGTTGCCGCTGGACCGACGACACCCACTGTGGGAGATCTGGGTGATCGAAGGCCTAGATAGCGGGCCTGACTGCGAACGGTTGGCGGTGTTCGTTAAAGCACATCATGCCGCCGCGGACGGAGTGACCTTCGCGCGGCTGCTCTCAGCGCTGTGTAGCGACGAGTCAAACCCGCAAACGCCCGCACCGGTGCACGCCTCGCCGGACGTCGGGTGGCGGCGCGAAGCGGTGACTGGTCTGGTCCGATTCTTGAGCCGGCCGCTGTACTTCGCGACGAAGGTGTTACCCGCGGCTCTGCGGGCGATCATCGACGCCACACGACGCGCCCGCAACAGCGCCACAATGGCGGCCCCGTTCTCGGCCCCCTGCACCCCTCTCAACAAAGCTTTCACCGCTGAACGCAACGTTGCTTTCGCGCGACTCGATCTCAATGACGTCAAGCGGGTTAAGAACCACTTTGATGTCAAGGTGAACGATGTGGTGACCACACTCGTAGCCGGGGTGGTCCGCAAGTATCTTCTCGACCGGGCAGCTTTGCCAGCGGCGTCGCTAGTAGCACTGGAGCCGGTGTCCGTGCACGGTCTCTCGGACCGCACAGCGCGAAACCAGGTGTCGGGCATGCTCGTGAAACTGCGAACCGACATCGCTGATCCTGCTGAGAGGCTCAGGTCCATCGCCACACTGAACAGCCTCGCCAAAGATCAGGTTGCGGCGATCAGCCCAACTCTGCTGCAGGACTTCGGTGAAGTCGTCGGATCAGTTCTCCTGGGGATCGCGAAGCGTATCTACGGACGGCTGACTCTGGTCCGTCCGATGTACAACGTCATTGTTTCGAATGTGCCCGGGCCGTCGCCTGCTCGCTACTTCGTGGGCGCGGAGGTCGTGGCGATGTACCCATGCGGCCCCATCTTGCTCGGCGGCGGCCTCAATTTCACTTTCTGGTCGGTGAACGGTCGAATCCATATCGGCGTGATCTCCTGCCCGCGCGTGGTGCCCGAGTTGTCCGATTTGGCGAAGGGGCTTGAGGCCGGCCTGGCGGACCTCCTCCGAGGGGTTGACGGCGTGCCGAAAGCTTCAGCCGTCGTTTGACCGCAGGTGGCCTAATCCGTCACCCGCCCGTACCGGGACGGCACGTCCGTCAGAAGTCGGTGGATCTCCGCTATGTAGCGTTCCGGCTCGGATCCGTGACTGTGATAGCTGACCATCAGACGGCCGTCATAGGTCGCGATCGAGTACATGTCGACACCGGCCGAAGTCGAGGCGAAGAGCAGGTCGAGTTCATAGTGCTCGACCTCTAGGTCGGGCGGGGTACGCAGCGGGGGCAGTCGCCCGCCGTCGGTGGCCATCACGACATCCGGCAGACCGGGCGGATTGCCCTGGTACTCGGTGCCGAAGTGCAGGAAGGACTGCTGGATCACACCCTCGGCCAGATCGGCCCGAAAGGCTTCGACGATGTCGCGGGCCAGGTCCATTATGTCGGTCTTCGCGGTGATTTCAGCCAGATACATCGCCATACCGACCGGATTGGTGGCTTGCGTGGCACCAACCGGCGGGGTCAGACGGAAACGCAGATCAACGGGGTAGATGTAGGGGATCGGAAGGTGTGGTGTCTCCCGGATGGTCCACTCCGCCAGCAGGATCGCAGCAGCGACCAGACCGTTGAGGCTGACACCCCGGTCGGCACAAATCGCGACCAGGTCCTGGGTTTCCAGGTGAGTCAGTCGGAAGACAGCCAACGGCACTCGTACCGACTGAGGGCCGACGCGTCCAGCGTTGCGCTTGGAGGGCGGTAGTTGATGGGCGAACATCGCCGGCATGAACCGCTCCAGACCGAAACGGGCAAGCTTGGTGATACCCCGTTCGGCGAGCACGGTTTCCAAAGACTCAGGGACGGGTTCGACGTCGACAGTCCCGATACCCGTACCGGTCACGATGTCGGTGTACCAACCGAACAACTTCTCCAGAAGGACGAACTGATGGTGGGCGTCCCCCATCGCGTGGTGGGTGTAGAGGGTGAGTTCGGAGCGCTCATCACCTACCCTCAGAAGTAGGTTGAGCAGAGCCTCACGTTGATTCGGCAGCCTCGCTCCGTGTGAGTCATCCAGCTTCTCCAACCACATGCCCTCGTGCTCGTAGTCGTCCACCATGATCTGATGGCGGCCGTCGGCGTCGCGTTCGAGATGACCGGCGTGTGCCGGGTGCGCGCGCAGCAGAATCCGGAACGCCTCGGACATCGCGTCGACGTCGACCGGTCCACGCAGAGTTACGGCCAGGCCGATGTAGTTCTCCGCCCTGGCGTAGAACTCCTCGCTGGGCGCCAAATATCGGATCGGCGACGAGCCAAACACTCCTGAGACCTTTCTCTTTGCAACCCCGGGCGTCAGCGGCTGGTGCTGGCCCTGCGGTAACCCATGACGATCGGCACGATGCACAGGGCGAGGATCGCCGCGCACCAGACCAGAGTGGTGATCATCGGTGACATCACCGGTCCGGCTATCGACAGCCCTCGCATCGCGTCGACCGCCGGTGACATCGGCTGGTTTCGGACGATCGGCTGGACCCAATCGGGATATCTCTCGACCGGCACGAACCCGGTGCAGAACGTCGCCCCGAGGATGATCACGGGCTGCATTGCCTCCACCATGACGGCCTTAGGCCAGTACAGCGCGGCCGTCGTCGCCAGTGCTGCGAACGCGATGCCGAAGATCACCGGGATAGCCACCCACAGAAGGGCGGCGCCTACTCCCTTGTGGAAGCGAAAACCCAGAAGGATCCCGGTGATCATGATGATCACTGTGGTCAGGATCAAGCGCATGGTTTCCGCGATCAACCGCGATACCAGGCCCGCGGCGCGGTGGGTCGGAAGCGACCACATCCGGGCCAGGAAACCATCGAGACGCTCCGCGTTGAGCCCCACCATTCCGGTTGTCGAACCTGACATCGCCGCCAGCAGTGCGACCAGCGGGACACTGCGGTAGAGCGCGTTCTCACCGGTGACCGCCGTGATCGAGTCGCCGAAAACGACCTTGAGCGTGAGCAGGAATGCTACCGGCAGCAGCACTGCGTGCACGATCGTCATCGGTGTGCGAGCCGACCGGACCAGCAGTCGCCGCGTGAGCACCCTGGTCTGGGGGAAGAACCCGGGCCGTGGATTCGCCGCGTGTCTGTGTGCGCGCAGCGGTGCGCCGGTAAGCACCGTCATCGGGTTCTCCGGCGGTAGACGAGCACGGCCCACGGCAATGTCCCGGCAGCTATGCCCACCACCCAGGCAAGCGCCGGCCACATCAGCGACCAGGAGACCGCAGGGACTCCGTCACCGGAATCGCCGGCCAGCGCCTGCAGGGCGTAGACGAGCCGGGAGATGGGCTGGTTGTCGACGATCGGACGAATCCACTCCGGAAACCGATTCAGGGGTTGGATTCCCACCGACAGGAATCCGAAAATCAGCTGCGGCAAAAGCAGCCACTGCGCGGTCGCCGCGGGATCGCGGGACTTGGTTCCGAGCGTGTCGCCGAGGATCGCCAGAGCCAATCCGGTGAGCAGGGTCAGCAAGCAGAAGACGGCGGCGAACAACGGCCCGCGGTGAAAGCGGAACCCGATGGCATATCCGCACCCCAGCGCCACGGCAAGTCCGATCAGGCAGCGGTAGAAACTCGCGGTGATCCGTGCCGCAAGCGGGGTCAGCGACGGAATCGGCAGGGATTGGAAACGGCGGTTGATGCCCTGGACCGAATCCGTCGCAGCCCGAAAGGCGGTGGAAATCGAAGCGAATGCGATCGCCTGTAAGACGATGAGCGGCACCAGGTACTGTGCGTAGCTGCTCATCTTCAGGTCGGGGCCATCCATCAGACGATTCAGGGGAATGTAGAGGCTGGCTGTAGCCGCGGCTGATACGGCGATCCCGACCGCGACCTCGCCGTTGCGCAGCGTGGGAGCGATCAGACGTGACGACAGGACCCACCACTGCTGCAGACCAGACGGGGTGGGCCGCAGCGCGGTGAGGGCTGTCACAGCGAAACCTCATCGTCGATGCGCCCCGGCGACGGGTCACCGGCCGCATTGCCCGTCAGGGCAAGGAACACGTCGTCGAGGGACGGCCTGCGCAGAGCGATGTCGGCCAACTCGATGTTCGCCGCGTTCAGGGCCACCAGAGCCGCTCCGAGGGTGCTCGGCCCCTCCCGGGCGGGCATGCTGACGCGGTCGGAATCCGGGGTGATCGCCGCGCGGCTAGCCTCGGGGAGAAGCGGTCCCAGCGCATCGGCTACGGCGTAGACGTCCG